>NZ_LRMO01000006.1:0-116176 GCF_019266135.1 Bacillus sp. F2HM | reverse complement strand
GGAGATTCCATTAAAGGCATCCAAATGGCAAGCAGACTCACGCAAGCAGGCTGGAAGCTCGATATGAAACTTCTATTCCAGTATCCGACCATTGCAGAGCTGCGCCCATATATCGAAGAAGCCGATCAAATGACAGCCGACCAATCACCTGTCGAAGGAGAAGTCATTTTCACACCGATTCAACGCTGGTTCTTTGAACGAGCATTCAGCGATCAGCACCATTGGAATCTCTCGATGATGCTTCATGCACCAAATGGATTTGACCTTTCCATTACAGAACAAGTCATGCAAAAACTACTTTCACATCATGATGCACTGCGCATGGTATACAGACAGGAACATGGCGGCATCCTGCAATACAACGAGCGGGAGCTCCCGGAACCGCTGGCGATTATTTCTCATGATGTCTCAAAAGAGCACGACGTGAAAAAGGCTGTTTCCACATATGCGAACGAGTATCAGCGTCAGCTGAACCTCGAAACAGGTCCGTTAATGAAAGTGATTTGTTTCCATGCAGAAGATGGCGATCATTTACTCATCGTGACACACCATTTAGTCATTGACGGTGTCTCATGCCGAATTCTACTAGAGGACTTTATGTCTCTATATCAGCAGGCAGCTCAGGGGCAAAAGCTTGTCCTGCCGCTGAAAACTCATTCCTTTAAAGAATGGGCAGAGGCCATTGAACGTTATGCACAGTCACAGCCATTAAAAAGTCAGCAGGAGTATTGGGCAGAAATTGAAAGCAAACCATTAACCGCATTACCTGTTGATCATGAAGTGACAAAAAGAAAAGTTTCAGAAACCAAATCGGTTCAAATGCAGCTGACAGAAACAGAAACTGAGCATCTTTTGACCGATATTCATCTGCCGTACACAACAGAAATGAACGATATTCTTTTATGTGCTCTCGGTCTTGCTGTACAAGAGTGGACAGGTGAGTCCCATGTACATGTGCAGCTTGAAGGTCATGGTAGAGAGGATATTTTATCAGGGCTGGATGTCTCTCGCACGATTGGCTGGTTTACAAGTATGTATCCAGTTGTTCTTGAAGCGAAGCCGGATCAGACCATAGCTGATGCTATTAAAGGAACGAAAGAAATGCTGCGGCGTGTGCCAAATAAAGGAATTGGCTACGGAATCTTAAAATACATGACAGCCACTGAACCGTCAGGGCAGCACGTACATCCTGAAATCAGCTTGAACTATCTTGGACAGATTGATCAGGAAGTGACGACAGAACTCTTTGGGCCGTCGACTTATGATATGGGACGACAAGCAAGCCCTGATTCGGAAGCTGTTTATAAGCTAAACCTTAGTGGTCTTGTTCAACAAAATCGATTCATTTTGTCTTGTTCCTATTGTGCAAGTGAATATGAAGAACAGACGATACAGCAGTTCATGGCATTGTTGAAGGGGAAAATTCAATCCATCATCACCCATTGCTTAGCGCAGCAAGAACGGGAATTTACGCCAAGTGACTTCTCTGCGGCTGACCTTGAAATGGATGAAATGGACGACATTTTTGACATGCTTGAGGAGAAATTGACTTAACAACACGAGATGAATCATAAAAAAGGAAGGGAGGATGAAATAGATGAGTCAATTTAAAAGGGATCAAGTTCAAGACATGTATTATCTGTCACCGATGCAAGAAGGAATGCTGTTTCATACCCTCCACCATCAGGAAAAGGGCTTTTATGTAGAGCAAATGGATATGAACGTTAAGGGCACACTGCGTTATGACTTACTTGAGAAAAGCATGAATATCATCGTGGAGCGGTACGATATTTTTCGTACCGTGTTTCTCCACGAAAAAGTAAAGCGCCCTGTCCAAGTTGTACTAAAGGAACGTCCTTTTACACTTGATGTTGTGGACTTGCAAGATCTTTCTGAAGACGAACGGCTTGAACGTATAGAGAAATTCAAACAACAGGATCAACTGAGAGGATTTGACCTCTCGAAGGATTCTCTCATGCGGGCATCTGTTTTCCAAACGGGCCCTGCCAGCTATCGCTGGATATGGAGCTATCATCATATCCTTCTGGATGGCTGGTGCTTTGGACTTGTGGTGCAGGAGTTATTTGCGATTTACCATGCACTTTTACATGACGTTCCTTACAAGTTAGAACCGGTCAAACCATATAAAGAATATATAAAGTGGCTGGAAAAACAAGATAAGCAAGCATCACTTCAATATTGGCAGCAATCATTAGCAGGATTTGATGGACAATCGACCTTTAAAAAGCAGCGGAAACAAACGAATGAACATGAATTAGGCGAAATTGAATGGTCCTTGAGCAAAGAAGAAACGGCCGCTTTATCAGAGTTAGCGCTGCAGCAAAATGCGACGTTAAGCAGTGCGCTTCAATCAGTCTGGTCGGTTCTGCTGAGCAGGTATCAGCGGTCAAATGATGTGCTGTTTGGAACAGTTGTGTCAGGACGTCCGGCAGATTTGGCTGGCGTTGACAGGATGGTTGGGTTGTTCATCAATGTCATCCCAAGAAGAATTCAGCTGACAGATCACATGACATTTCGTGCGCTCCTGTCAGAAACACAGCAGCATTCTCTTGCAGCCGAGCCGCACCAATATATTCCGATTTACGATATTCAGGCAAAGACAGGTCAGCAGCAGCTCATTGATCATATTGTCGTGTTTGAAAATGTCCCAGCTGCAAAGAAGGACGAGCAAGAGGCACGGTTAGGGTTCACGGTGGAGGACATGAATGTCTATGAAAAATCAAACTATGATCTCAATCTGCTCGCGTCGCCTGGAGAAGAATTACTATTGAAGCTGGCCTTTAACCAAAGAGCGTTTGATCCTCAATTTGTTCATAAGTTAAAGGAACAGCTCAGCCTATTGATCATTGAGGCGGTCAAGCATCCTGATCAATCGGTTCATACACTCCCACTCGTCACAAAACAGGAAAAACAGCTGATTCTTGAGGAATGGAATGCACCTGAGCTTGAGCATGACCAGCTGTATTTATCGAAATGGTTTGAGCATAATGTCCGCAAACAGCCAAATGCAGTGGCGCTATCAGCAGAAGAGCAAACGATGACATATGCCGAGCTGAATGAACAGGCCAATCGATTGGCAAGGCATTTGCAAAAAAATGGGACCGAACATCAAACGGTCATCGCCATTTTAGCCGATCGAACGCCTGAACTCATTGTCAGTCTGCTTGCTGTCTTAAAAGCAGGCGCAGCCTATGTGCCAATTGATCCCGACTATCCAGAAAGCCGCATTCAATACATGCTTAAAGACAGCGGAGCGACGCATCTTCTGACTCACTCATCCTTTATTGGTCAGGCGAAGGGACTCGGGTTTGCTGGCACGTATCTGTTTGCAGATGATCAGGAGATTTCACTAATGAGCTCAGAGAATCTGCCGCTGGAAGCAGGTTTACACGATACGGCTTATATCATGTATACATCAGGCACAACGGGTCAGCCAAAAGGCATCATGACAACCCATTCCAATATTGCCCGGGTGGTCAAAAATACGAACTACTTAACCATTTCAGAAACAGATACACTACTGTCGCTATCCAACAGCGTATTTGATGGCTTTACCTTTGATGTATACGGTGCACTTTTAAACGGAGCAAAGCTTGTCCTGCCGAAAAAAGACACCATTTTAGATATGCATGAGCTGACGGAGCTGATTAAAAGAGAAAGCATTTCTGTCATGTTTGTTCCAACTGCTTTATTTAATCTTCTCGTTGATGAAGAAACTGATTGGATGCGCAGTGTGCGCAAGGTGCTGTTCGGAGGTGAGCGTGCATCTGTACAGCATGTGAGAAAAGCCTTTGATGTCATGGGGCAAGGCAGGCTAATCAATGTCTACGGCCCAACTGAATCAACGGTTTTCGCCACCTATTATCCTGTAGATGAAGCTCCTCCGATCGAAGCGCATTCTATTCCAATCGGAAAGCCGATTAACCAAACGGGTGCTTATATATTGAGCCAGCACGGACAGCTTCAGCCGATTGGAATGGTCGGAGAACTTTGTCTCAGCGGCAAAGGACTTGCGAAGGGGTATTTGAATCGTCCTGATCTGACAAAAGAAGCCTTTATCACACATCCATTTGCTACGGGAGAAAGGCTGTATCGTACGGGTGATTTGGCTTATTTTCGAGCAGACGGTCTGATTGAGTATGCAGGCAGAGTGGATGATCAGGTGAAAATTCGCGGCCACCGAATTGAGCTGACAGAAATTGAAGCCCACCTTCTCATGCATCCAGGCGTAAAGCAAGCTGCCCTTATAACGGATCAGCATGGCTCGCAGCATACAAGACTGCTCGCCTATATGACGTGTGAGGAGGAGTGGAAGGACAAAGTGGATGTGATCAAGTCAGGGCTGAAGGAGAAACTTCCGGCTTACATGCAGCCTCATGAGCTGATCAGACTTGAGAAAATGCCGCTGACACCAAATGGAAAAGTTGATAAACGTCAGCTGCCAAAGCCGGAGACGCCTCAAGGAAACCGCCATGTGAAGCTTCCGGCCAATGAGGTAGAACAAAAGCTGCTTGTCATGTGGCGTGAAGTGCTTGAACGAGATGATATCAGTACAGATGATCATTTCTTTGAGCTTGGCGGACATTCTTTAAAAGCGATGTCGCTTTTATCAAAGGTGTCGAAGGAATTCGATGTTCAGGTGCCTATTCACTTGCTGTTTGAGACGCCGACAATTGAAGCCATCAGCCGTTATATTCAACAGCAGGATCATGAAGCTGCCGGCTATCTTGTATTCAATGAATCTCAAACTTCAACAGTCTTTGCTCTTCCGCCATTACCGGGCTATGGCTTTATCTATCAGGAAGCTGCCAAAACGCTTGATAGCGTTCGTTTGATCGCCTTTGACTTTATTGAAGCTGATCAACGCATGACGCAATACGTTCAGCATATTCAGCACCTTCAGCCTGAAGGGCCGCTGACTTTGATGGGCTACTCTGGCGGGTGCTACCTAGCCTTTGATCTCGTTCAATCGCTTGAACAAGCAGGACGGACGGTGGAAAAGGTCATCATGATCGATTCCTATAAGAAAATTGGTGAAAGTGATTTAGAAGGACGATCCATTGATGACGATATCGCAGCGATTGTCCAACAATCAAAGCAAAGTGAACTTGCCCAAGAAGAGCTCGTTCAAGAAGCGCTTGCTCAAAAAACTAGGGCCTATTATGAAACATTTGTTAAGGGGGTGAATCAAGGAAAGATACAAGCAGATATCGATTTCATCCAATCAGAAGAGCAAATTGATGTTCCAGACTGGATGGATCATTGGGAAGAAGCGACGACCGGTGCTTATCGCTATTATCAAGGCTATGGTCAGCATGCTGACATGTTCAAAAACAAAGAATGCGCAGCCCAAAATGCCCAGCTGATCCAAAAGATCGTCAATCAAAAAAATAGAGAAGCCGTTTTGTAAACTTTAGATCAGGCAGGGGTGCACATTAGCAGCCCTGCCTGTCAAAAAAGGAAAGGAACTCATATGAAACCATCAATTAAGAATGAATTAAATGTACATGAATCAATGGATACGATTTTACAAGATGTACAGAGAACCATTTTACAAACCAACGAAATCGAACGCTTCGCTGTTTTTTCTCGGGAAAAAACCATTCGACCGCGGCCATATCACCTCTCTCATTTATTTCTCGACAATCACATGGAGCAGGAGGCCGCATCTGAATCGATACAGAAGCACACGGCTTCCCCTGCTTTAGCGGACATGCCGCCTGCCCTTTCCTATGGAGGGGATCTAGATGTTAAGGCAGGAGCCCAAACCTTGCAGGACGCCTTAACAGAGGCGGCAAAAACGACAAATGGGCTGACTTATATCGTCAATAGTGAAAATGAACTCACACAATCCTATGCGCAGTTAAAGGAGGATGCAGAGCGGGTTCTGACAGGTTTAAGGGCGCTCGGACTTAAACCGGGTGATCCTGTGTTCTTTCAGTTTTCATCCAATCATGCGATGGTAACCGCCTTTTGGGCGTGTGTGTTAGGCGGATTTGTTCCAACGCTAGTGTCCGCTGCACCGACCTATCGGGAAATGAATGCCTCCGTGAAGAAACTTCATCATGCGTGGCAGCTGCTGGAGCATCCGCTCATTTTAACAGATGACTCGCTGATTGATGAGGTGCAAGGCTTAGCTTTATTGTGGCATACAGACAAGTTACGTGTCGCAGCCGTTGAGCCGATGCTTTCTTTAGAAAGAGACATAGAAGCTTATCCCGCGTCACCGGATGATTCAGTCTTTTTTATCTTAACGTCTGGAAGTACAGGGATGCCCAAATGCGTAGAGCATTCTCATCGAAGCGTGCTGGCGAATGTCAAAGGAACAGTGGCAGCCAATGGGTTTACACAAGAGGATGTATCGTTAGACTGGATGCCTTTAGATCATATTGGCGGCATTGTGATGTTTCACCTTGTCAATGTATACACGGGCTGTGAGCAGGTTCGGGCAAGAACAGATGATTTTATCGCACAGCCGCTGCGCTGGCTTGACTGGATGGACCGCTACCGTGCAACGAAGACATGGGCGCCTAACTTCGCATTTGCGATGATCAATGATTATGAGAAAGACATTTCATCAGGATCTTGGGATCTTTCTGCTATGACCTGTATGATCAATGGGGCAGAAGCGGTCGTACCGAAGACGATTCACCGATTTTTACACTTGCTTGCTCCGCACGGCTTAAAGGGAGACGTCATTAGACCGGCATTCGGCATGTCTGAAATCTCTTCAGCCGTTGTCTTCTCTTTTGCGATAGAGCGGGGAGATGAAAGCAGCGGGGTTCTAACCTTTGAGGAAACATCACTCACAGAGCAGCTAACACCAGCAGAGGCACGTGAGACAGGAACCGTCAGCTTTACAGAGCTGGGAAGACCAATTCCGGGGATCACGATTCGTATCGTGAATCATCAGCATGAGCTTCTTCCCGAAGATCATATTGGCAGTGTGCAAATTAAAGGGCCGACGACAATGAAGGGCTATTACAAGAATAACGAAGCGAATCAAGAAGTCTTTCAAACAGACGGCTGGTTTCACACGGGGGATTTAGGTTTTCTGCACGAAGGAAGGCTGACATTAACCGGTAGAGAAAAAGACATGATCATCATCAACGGGAAAAATTATCACAACTATGAAATAGAAGTCATTGCAGAGGAAGTACCCGGCGTCGAAACGAGCTTTGTAGCTGCTTGTTCCGCTCGGATGGAAGCATCTGCATCCGACGAGCTGATTCTCTTTTTTACACCGAAGCTGTATGAACCTTCTTATATCATGAGGGCAAGTCAGAATATCAAATTCCATATTGCAACAAAAATGGGGTTGTCTGCATCACGGGTGATCCCTGTCCAGAAGCATGCCTTTCCGAAAACAAGCTCTGGAAAAATAGAAAGGGCACAGCTCAAGAAGCGATGGCAGGAAGGCGAATTCGATGAAATCATCAAGGAGCTGGACATCAGACTTGAAAATGAGCACACCTTGCCTGATTGGAGTCTACAAAAGAAGTGGACACCTGCTCCGCTTCATGAAGCGGAAAAACGAACAGCAGGGAACATGGTGATCTTTGCAGACACATTAGGGCTGGCAGATCAATTAAAATCCCTTTCAGGCAATGAGCAAACGTATATTACGGTTGAACCGGGTCAAGCATTCACACAACTTACACATACACACTTCATCATCCACCCGAATCGGCCGTCTGACTACGAACAACTCTTTGAGACGCTCCGTTCGTATGGCGTTTCGGTGAAACAAATCATTCACCTTTGGAACTACACAACTCAAGAAGACACACTTCATGCAGCGTTGGCAAAAGAAGCGCAGAAAACTGGCAGTATGAGTGCATTATATGTAACAAAAGCGATCGCTGCCTATGAGGAGCCGGTAGAGATCACGTTTGTCTCTGCTCATGCGATGAATTTGCCGGAAGATCAAACACATGATGTGGAGAAAGCAACGACAGCAGGATTGATGACAGCTGTTCAGCATGAATGGCCGTTTATCAAGGTGCGGTGTCTTGATTTTTCTCTGATAGAACCGGATGCTGGCCGTTCACATGCATCATTGATCATGACAGAGCTCACACATGACACAAGCCATCATATCGCCGCTTATCGCGAAGGTGTTCGTTATATTCCTCTTTTAATACCGTTTCATCTGGAAAAAGAACAAAGGATGAAGAAACCGCCATTTGAATCATCCGGGCTTTATGTGATGACAGGCGGGCTTGGCGGCATTGGGAGGATGCTTAGTGAGTACCTGCTGACATCCTATCAAGCGCATCTAGTGCTAGTTGGAAGAAAGGCGAGAGAGGCTTTATCTATGGAGCAGCAAGACGTATTGATTTCACTTGAGACATTAGCGGAAAAGCGCGGCGGCACAGTTCTTTATGAAAAAGTGGACATCACTGACGCAAAAGCCATTGAAGCGTTGATCTCAAAACAGGAGGCGGCTTTAGGTGAAAGGCTTCATGGCGTTATTCATTTCGCTGGCATCATTCAAGAAGAGCTGCTTCGTGACATGACGTCTGTGTCATTACATGCGATGTACGAAACGAAGGTATATGGCACGATTGCGCTTCATGAAGCAGCCTCTAAACGGCACAATGTCTTATTCCTTTCTAGCTCGTCAGCTCGAACGTTAAAGGGCGGGATGACCGTTGGCGCTTATTGCGCGGCCAATGAGTTCGTTGAACAATTTGCTCATTATCAGAGGCTGACATCTACTGTAAAGCCGTATTGCTTTAGCTTTAGCATGTGGGATGAGACCGGAATGAGTGAAGGCTCAATGATCAAAGGCATGCTAAAAGAAAGGGGCTATCTCCCGATTCCAAAGCGGGCGGGCATTCAAACAATGCTGGCATGCTTGATGACAGATGCTCCCCTCATTTATATCGGGCTGGATCGGTCGAAGCAGGAAATTCAAGAGATGATACAGGGGGGGATCCTAACAGAGCAGGCCGTATATGTCTTTTTCAAAACTGATCAAACAAAGGCTATTGAAGAAAGACTGTATCAATCCATTTATACATGTATACAGTCTCGGCTATCTGGTGAATATTCCGTCCATCTATATCCTGAAGAATACTGGAAAGAAACAGAGGATGGGATGCCGGACGAAGAGTATTTCAATGAATTAATAGAGGAAAGCGGACATGCTGCAGAGGACAGAGCACCTCAAACCGAGACGGAAAAACTTTTGGCACATATTTGGTCCGAACTGCTTGATGTTTCAAACATCAGCTGTGGTGATCATTTCTTTCTACTCGGAGGTCATTCGCTCAAGGCAACGCAAATGCTGTCTGCTGTTAGGCAGAAAACGGGATTTGACGTGCCACTCGCCGTTCTTTTTGAGCACACGAGACTTGGAGAGTTAGCGGACTGGATTGATTCACATGCCAAAGCCGATGAAGCGATTCCGATACGGAAAATAGAAAAGGGTCAGGAGCTTCCGATGTCCTATGCTCAGCAAAGACAGTGGTTTCTCTATCAATTACAGCCTGATCTGCCATTATACAATAATACGATTTCCTTTCGGATGAATGGACCTTTAGATGTAAAGGTGCTTCAGCGCAGCCTGCAGCAAATGGTGCAAAGGCATGAATCACTCAGAACATCCTTTGCAATGAACGGCGATGAACCGGTACAGATCATACATGAGCATATGACTCTTCCAGCGCTTGAGGTGGTCGATGTATCAGATTTGGCATCACAGGAAGAAAAAGAACAAAAAGCGGCTGAGTGGGCGAAAAAAGAAGCGGGCACACCTTTCCGCTTAGAGCATGATGCACTCTTTCGGGTGAAACTAATTCGGTTGTCAGAAACAGATCATTTGCTGCTGATGTCCATTCACCACATCGTGTCAGATGGCTGGTCGATTGGCATTGCCGCAAAGGAGCTGTCCGAATGGTATACAGCAATGATCGAGGGGAGGGAGCCTGATCTCTCACCGCTGCCGATTCAATATGCAGATTACGCACTTTGGCAGAAGGAGTATTTGACGGGAGAAACACTGCAGAAGCAGCTTTCCTATTGGAAGGAGCAATTTGCGGTACCTGTGGAAGAGTTGATGCTGCCGTATGACTACACGCGTCCGGCCGTTCAATCCTATAAGGGAAAAACGAAAAAATACCGCTTGTCGAAGCCGCTGTCTGACCAGCTGGCTGCTCTTTCTCAGAAAACAGACAGCACCCTTTATATGACATTACTTTCGGCTTTCTCTACCTTGCTGCATCGATTGTCTTCACAGGATGAGTTTGTCATTGGATCCGTCATTGCCGGGAGAAATCGGACGGAGATGGAGCAGCTCATCGGATTTTTCGTGAATACGCTGGCACTTCGGATCGATCATAGCGGGAATCCGGCTTTCACAGAGCTATTAGAGCGAGTGAAGGAAACAACAATGGGTGCCTATGCACATCAGGATGTGCCGTTTGAGATGGTCGTAGATGAGCTGAATATTGTACGTGAGGCTGGGAAGCAGCCGCTGTTTCAGGTCATGTTCGTTCTGCAAAACCTGCCCCTTGAAGCTTCTCCGATGGGTGAGGCGACATCTGTTTTAGCCATTGAAGATAATGATACGGCCAAATTCGATCTATCTCTGTTTGTTTTTGAAGCGGCGGAAGGTCTTCAACTAAAACTGGAGTATGATGCAGACTTATTTTCTGACGACACGATGGAACGGTTCCTTCGTTACTACGAGCAGCTGCTTGCATGTATTTGTGAAAATCCAGCACAGCCAATCAGACAAATGAATTACCTGCCAGAGAAAGAGAGGAATCAGCTGCTCTATGAATGGAGCGGCACAACAGATCAACCAGCAGGCCCGCTTCTCATCACAGAACGGTTTGAAGCGCAGGTGAAAAAGACACCTCATGCGATCGCCCTCGAATCTGGGGGAAAACAGTGGACGTATCAGGAGTTACAGGAGAAAGTCGACCGGCTTGCCGCTTATCTGCAGCAGCGAGGAGTGAAGCCGCATGAACCAGTGGGGCTTCTAATCGACAGGTCGCCTGAGATGATTTTTGGGGTACTAGCGATTGTGAAAGCAGGCGGGGCCTACGTCCCAATTGATCCTGAATATCCAGATGCACGCATTGATTATATGCTGAGGGATACAGGTATTCAGCTGTTACTGACAAAAAATGAATGGCTGAAACAAGTCTCGATCAGTCAAACCGAGCTCATTTGTCTTGATCAGGGGTATGAAGAGTTTTTATCAGAGGCAGAACTCAAGTCTGCTGCTTTAAAACCTGATGGACTCGCTTATATCAATTACACATCAGGATCAACCGGTCAGCCAAAAGGGGTTTTAATTCCGCATCAAGCGGTCATCCGGCTTGTATGTGAAACAGATTATGTCACCCTTAATGAACATACGCGTATTTTACAAATCGCGAGCTTTTCCTTTGATGCCTTTACGTATGAAATATGGGGAGCCCTGCTCAACGGCGGAAGGCTGATACTGACCGATCGAAATACGATCTTATCAATGGATACATTGGCTGACACGCTGACATCTTACAAGATCACAACAGGATTTCTGACAGTGCCGCTGTTTAACCGATTAACAGAGGAACATCCAGAAGCTTTATCTGGATTCGATACATTATTGGTCGGTGGTGATGCTTTGGCAGCTGCTCATATCCGTAAAGCGCTGTCGTATCTGCCTGAAGGCCTTTTAAACGGCTATGGACCAACTGAGAATACGACGTTCTCCTGTGTGCATCACATTCGAGCAGTGGATGAGGGGCAGGCAACAGTTCCTATCGGTCAGCCAATTGCGTATTCACAGGCCTATGTACTAGACGACCAGCTGCAGCCGGTTCCGCAAGGTGTCATTGGAGAGATCTACGTAGGCGGTACAGGGCTTGCACTCGGTTACCTTGGAGATGAAGAAAAAACATCGCAATCATTTATCCCGCATCCTTTCCAAGAAGGAGCGCGTTTATATAAAACAGGCGATATGGGCCGCTGGCTGCCAAACGGCATCATCGACTGCTTTGGAAGAATCGATCATCAAGTGAAAATTCGCGGACACCGCGTCGAATGCGGAGAAATTGAAGCCGCCATGCTGCGCTTTGATGACATCATAGAATGTGCGGTCATTCCGCATCAGCATGAGAGTGGTCATAAGCGATTGATCGGTTATTTTGTCCAAAAGGGCAGCATGACCACGCAAGACATTCGCCATCAATTAAAAGAAATACTGCCAGATTATATGGTGCCAAGCCTATTAATAGAGCTGGAGGAACTCCCGCTCACGGCAAATGGCAAGGTAGATCAAAAACGTCTCCCGCCGCCAGAGTGGAGACAGGAAGAAGTGGACAAACCGGCTGACAGGGCACTCAGTGAGGAAGAACGCGTACTGGAAAAAGTATGGACTCAGCTGCTCGGTACGCCTTCGATTGGCGTACATGATAACTACTTTGAGCTTGGCGGAGATTCGATTATTGTCATACAAATGGTGGCGCGCTTAGCACAGGAAGGCTATGTCATTCAGCCGAGAGATGTATTTGAAAAACAGACGATTTCACAGCTGGCACTTGCTATGAAAAGGTCAGATGCTGCTGCGTTCTATGATCAGTCGCCTGTCACAGGAGATGTTCGTCTGCTTCCAATCCAATCATGGTTCTTTGAGCAATCAATGACAAACCAAGATTATTGGAATTTATCAGCGCATATGGAATTCAAGCAATCCATACAGCTAAAGCAGCTGACACAGGTTCTCTCAAAAATTGTCGATCATCACGATATGCTGAGAGCGATGTATACAAAAACAGCAGATGGATCATGGATTCAAACCATTCGTGCGCCTGGCATCACCCCTTGTGTCACCTTCTTTGATTTGACGGGTGTTTCTCATGAGGAAGCGCTGGAACAAATCCGCATGGAGACCACCGCTTGTCAAGGAACGTTGTCATTAGAGCGGGGAGAAATAATCAAAGCCATTCTTTTTCACACAAGTGATGGTACGTCTGAACTCTTTATCGCAGCCCATCATCTTGTAATGGATGGAATCTCATGGCGCATCATACAGGAAGACCTATTAAATGGACTGAAGCAGCTTGCGGCAGGGCAGGAAATCGCGCTTGCAAAGAAAACTGCGTCCTATCAGCAGTGGGCAGAAGCTCTCTATGAATATGCACAAACCGATCAATTACAAGAGCAGGTTCCTTTTTGGCAAAATATCATCAGACAAGAGGAAGAGGGTTCTCCGTTTCAAACACCTGCGCTTTTCAATATAGAAGAACATGCAGAGATTTTGTCTATTCAATTGACGAAGGATCAAACAGATATTTTACTAAGGCAGGCATCACAAGCGTACCGAACAGAGGTAAACGATTTACTCTTATCCGGACTCACGCAAGCCGTTGGAAAGCCGCTGCTCATCACGTTAGAAGGGCACGGACGCGAGGATTTATTTGAACAGATGGATTTGTCACGAACAGTCGGATGGTTTACAAGCTCTTATCCTATTTTTATTCCTTTTATTCAAACCGATATTGAGAGACAAATCAAAGATGTCAAAGAAACCTTAAGAGCTGTGCCGCAAAAGGGAATCGGCTATGGCTTGCTTCAATATATGACAGCATCTCGTTTACTCAAAGAGGCCGCGCCGCAGATGAGCTTTAATTATCTTGGACAGTTAGATCAAATAGACGGTGAAGCACATCTTTATTTAGCAGATGAACGAAATGGACTTGTACATGATCCAAAAGCAGAAAGACAGCATTTGATCGATGTATACGGATATGTTGTGAACGGTCAGCTTCAGATGAATTTTATGATCCATCGGGAACTGCTTCAGTATGAAGAGGTGCGCTTGTTACCTGAGCGGTTCAAAGAAAAAATGGAGGATATTCTGACGCATTGTGTAGAGACAAAAGGCGGCTTTACGCCATCTGATTTTCCAATGGTTCAGCTGACGCAAAAGCAAATCGAAGAACTGCCAGACAATGTAGTGGATGTGTATCCACTATCTCCAATGCAGCAAGGGATGCTGTTTCATGCTCTATTAGATCAAGCGTCACAGGCGTATTTTGGTCAAGTGCATATGACACTCGTAGGCTTAACGGACGGCGCAGCCTATGAAAAGGCCTGGAATCTGCTTGTAGAGCGTCATTCGATTTTACGGACAACATTTGCTTGGGAAGGGCTAAAGGAGCCTGTTCAGTTGATTCAATCAGAAGGAAGCATTCATCTCACTCAGCACGATGTGCGCCACCTGAGTGAAACGGATCAGAAGGAAGCCATCCAGCAATATTTGCAAACGGATCGTTTAAAGGATTTCAAACTAGAAGATACGGATGAACCGCTGATTCGTATTGCTTTATTCCATCGTGATGAAAACACATGCACGTTTGTTTTTAGCTTTCATCATATTTTAATCGATGGCTGGAGCTTGTTCAGTTTTATTGAAGAATCCTTTTCTTTATACCGCTCTCTTGTGGATGAACGGGAGGTGGATCTTCCTGCTGTACGTCCATATAAAGATTTTATCGAGTGGCTGCAAAAGCAGGATCAAGAGAAGGCGCTAGAGTTCTGGAAAGGTTATATGTCAGGAGTAGAGGAGGCTACACCGCTTCCAGGAGACGGCGGGCATGCTTCGGATGAAGAAGCAGGTGTTGATCAGCTAAGTATCAAACTAACGCCCGAGATGCAGCAGAAACTCGAAAAGATGACAGGCACGCAGAAGGTGACAATGAGCACTTTGATTCAAACAGCATGGGGGCTGCTTTTGCATCTTCATTCAGGATCTGAGGATGTCGTGTTCGGAGTGACAGTGTCTGGCCGGCCGGCGGACTTACCACAGGTTGAAAGCATAACAGGGCTCTTTATTAACACATTGCCGCTCCGTTTGCCGATCACGCCAGAGTGGACCATTTCCAAGCTGCTGGCACATACGCAGGAAACAGTTTTTCAAATGCGGGAATTCGAATATACCGTACTGCCGGATATTCAGCAGCTGACCCACATTCCGAATGGAGATTCATTGTTTAACAGCATTGTCGTGTTTGAAAACTATCCGATTGAATCTATCGAACCATACGGAGTACGCATTTTAGACATTGCGAGTCATGAAGAAACGAACTATGACCTGACCCTTGTGGCAGTTCCAGGAGATACGCTCGAGCTTCGGGTCACATATCGCTTCAATCAATATACAGAAAAGCAAATACAATCGCTGATGCAGCAGTTGATCCACACACTTGAAGCGATGACAGAACAAATGGAGACACCCCTCTCTTCCTTCACAATCGTGACGAATGAAGAAAAAGAGCGGATGATCACCGATTGGGCGAAAAATGCACAAGTCAGCGTGCTGTACCCAGATCAAGAAGAGGTCTATTCAGGTGTGCATGATCCTTCCTGTGAGACGGAAATATATGTCCTGAGCGAAGAGCATCAGCTCATGCCGGTAGGATTTCCTGGAGATATTTTTATTGGCGCAAAGGACATCAAAGCACTTTGCGGAGAGCTTGCCGATTGGATGGAGACGCATAAAATTCCGCATCCATTCAAACATCAAACTGGCGAATACCTCTATCCGACAGGGGATGTCGGCGTTTGGACTGAAGAAAACAAGATTCAGATTTTGGATTGGATGTAGGAGGAGAAGAACGATGTTAATGAGTAGACGAAAAGGACATGCAGCAAATCATATCGTCAGAATCAACGGAAAACGGATGGATCTTAAAGCATTAGAGCAAGTCATGATGCTTCATTTTCCGCTAAAGGAATGTGCAATCATTCCGAAGAAAAATCAAGAAGGCAGTTTATCGCTTGTGCTATTTGCACAGGCGAAGGACCCTTCGCTGACAAGAGAGGATCTGAAGAAAGGTCCACTTCATCCTCATGAAGTGCCAGCTGCTCTCGTCTTATTACCTTCTTTGCCAAAGACAGAAAGTGGAGCAGTCGACACAGAGGCACTGCTTTCAATTGAAATCATAGATCAAGAGGAATTAAGAAAGATAGAAGAGCGCACCAAAGCTATAGATGGAGTAGAGGAAGCGGCCGCTTTCTTTGAAAGTCAGTCAGAAAAACGCACGCCCTATCACCTAGATGACCTGTTTCCTGATCGACAGCGTACTCAAGGGAACGGACCGCTTTCGAAAAGTGAAGCGAGCGAAGCAAAACCATCATCTCTACATGAGAAGCCGCCTGCACTTGTGTATGGCGGAGATGTGATCAAAAAACCAGGCACACCTGTCACGCTGACAGAGGTGCTGATTCGATCAGCCTTTATGTCACCAGACCGCGGGGTGACTTATTTGAAAGAAGGCGGGCGTACGTTGACCCAAACCTATCCTGAATTACTAACTAGCGCTGAACGCGTTCTGTCCGGTTTAAGGGCAGCAGGACTGTCAAACGGCGATCAAGTGTTACTTCAATTGAAAGAGCATCAAGATTTTATCACGGTGTTCTGGGGCTGTATTCTCGGAGGAATCATTCCGACCCCAGTCTCTGTGCCGCCTGTTTATGATGAAATGAATCAAGGTGTGAATAAGCTGAAGGGCGTGTTTCAGCTGCAAAATGAACCTTTCATTATTACGAATGAAGCAAGTGCTGAGGACATTGCTGGGCTGCGTGAGGCATTTGAAGCGAAGGTCATGCCTATCTTAACAATTGAAGCGTTGCTGGCGTATGAACCAGATGAACAGCATTATGAGCCAGAGCCGGATGAGCCTGTGCTGCAGCTGCTGTCTTCAGGAAGTACGGGTGTACCAAAGTGTATCCGTCATCATCATCAAAGCATTTTATCTAGAATTATGGCCTTTGAGCAGGTAAACGGCTTTACACATGAGGATGTGTCGCTTAACTGGATGCCGCTTGATCATGTTGGTGGAATTGTTATGTTTCATGTACATGACGTCTACCTTGGCTGCCAGCAGATTAGTCCATCCATCGATCAATTTATCGAGCGGCCGATGGTGTGGCTGGATTGGGTAGAAACATACGGTGTCACAAGGACATGGGCACCAAACTTTGCCTTTGCCATGATGAATGAATATGAAGACGACATTCGTAAGGGAAACTGGGACCTGTCCACTCTGACTTATATCATGAATGCAGCCGAAGCGGTTGTTCCGAAAGTCACGCAGCGCTTCATGCACATCATGGGGCAGCACGGATTAAGCCGTCATGCGATGGTACCTGCTTACGGTATGTCAGAAACATCCTCAGCCATTGTTCAGTCAAAGAAATTTATGCGGAACAGTGAACAGGATGGACAGCTGACGATTGATCAGACCTCGTTAACAAGTGAGATCGAATATGTGACGCACGATCATCCGAACAAGATGACGTTTACAGAAGTCGGCACGCCGATTCCGTCTGTATGGATTCGAATTGTAGATGAGCATCACGAGGTGCTGCCAGAAGATCAGGTTGGGCGCTTGCAGGTGAAGAGTCCAACAATTATGATGGGCTACTATCAAAATGAGGAAGCCAATCAAGAAGTATTTGCGGAAAACGGCTGGTTTCACACAGGGGATTTAGGTTTTATTCATGAAGGGCGTCTCGTTCTGACAGGTCGAGAAAAAGACATCATTGTGATCAACGGCGCAAACTATTTGAATTACGAAATTGAAGCGGTTGTAGAAGAAGTGGACGGGGTCGAAGTCACCTTTGCCGCTGCGTACGGCATTTATAATCCCGAATCAAGCAATGACACGCTTGCCGTCTTTTTTGTCTCACAAAGGGATTCAATAGAGGAACAAATCGCAATAATTCAACAGATGAGAGAGGCTATCATTCGAAAAATCGGAATAGAGCCTGATCACATCATTCCGGTGAAAAAAGACCAATTTCCAAAAACGGAAAGTGGGAAAATCCAGCGTGCCCAGTTAGGCGCAGCACTAAAAGATGGAGCCTTCCGTGACATTGAACAGGCACTGGATCTTGCTTCTGAAAATGAACAAACACTCCCAGACTGGTTTTTCAAACGCATTTGGGCTAAGGAGCATATCGGTCCAACTCAGCCTATTGCTGACCATGTACTCGTTTTCGAGGATGAAAAAGGACTTTATCAATCGCTTTACGCACAATTTGAGCAAAAGAATCAGCCATATATTTCTGTGAGAAAAGGGCATGAATTTTTGCGTCTGTCCAAAGGGATGTACCAGATAAATCCGAGAATCAAGGGGGATTACGTCAGGCTCGTTGCCGCACTTGAAGCAGATGAACTAAAGATCGGGCGCATGCTCCATCTGTGGAATGTGTCAGACAAAGAAGACATCGTTGATCCTGCGCAGTTCAAAGAGCTGCATGCCAGCACGGGTCAATCCATTTTGTACTTGTATCAAGCATTGAGACAAGCAAATAAAGAGCCCATCCGTCTTGTCGTTGTGACAAAAGGCGGTCAATTTGTGAAGCCTGAAGACGATCTTCATGTGGAGAAAACGTCCCTTGTAGGTCTGCTAAAAACCATTCCGCAAGAATGGGAAGGAGCAGAGGTGTCTCATCTTGATATTGAAGCGGAGAATGTAGAACAGGATGCCAAGCATATTGCGGAAGAATTGTCTGCGATTCATATAAAAGCAGAGGTTTCCTACCGAAATGGGGACAGATTCGTACCAAAGCTGGAAAAAGTCAATATGATCGAAGCGCCTCAAACAGAAGGGTTTTTAGAATATGAAGGTCTTTATTTATTGACTGGAGGACTTGGCGGTATTGGGTTTGAGCTGTCTAAACAGATGCTCCAATTTGGCTTAAAGCTCGTCTTGATCGGACGGACATCTCTGGAAGACAGCTTGGAAAAGAAAGAAGCCTTCTCACAGCTAAAAGATGTTGGTGACGTCATTTATATCCAAGCAGATGTGACCAACTTACGTGACGTTGAACAGGCGATTTATGAGGCAGAAAAGCATTTTGGACAATCAATTCGGGGTGTGCTGCATTTAGCCGGTGCTGGCAATGTGTCTGAGCATTTTCAGCAGGCGGACAAGTATTCACTGGCTCATACGTCAGAAGAGGATTTCACAAAAGAAATGTCAGGGAAAGCAGACGGGGCATGGGTCCTGCAGGAAGCCTTTAAGTATGATCCGACAGTACCGTTTGTCTTTTTTGGATCGGTCAATGGCTTTTTTGGCGGCACAACATTTGGGGCATACTCTGCGGCCAACAGCTTTTTAGATGGACTCGCGCATGCTCTCACCTTTCAAGAAGGAAGACGAGCAATCTCTTTGAACTTCAGTATGTGGGATAATCTCGGTTTGTCTAAGGGGCATACCGGAGCAGCTCTCACCGTTCGCAAAGGATTTCAATTGATTGGAAAGAAACAAGGTCTCCATTCATTATGTTTAGGTGTTCGGCTCAATGAAGCGCATCTGTTTATCGGTCTGGACGGAGCAAATCCAGACATCGCCGGGTATCTTCAGCCAGCTCCAATACCGGTCTTTGAGAAAAAGCTTTTTTACACCGTTCAGCCTGGCAAAGAAGTGCATGTTGAAGAGATCACGAGCGTCTCAGAAGGCAAATGGGACATTCAGCAAGTACAGGAAATACCGAAAAAACAAGATGGCTCTATTGATCATGAAGCACTCAAATTGAATCATGACAAAAACGTCCAAAGCCTTGAAAAGCAATTACCAGAAACGAAGACAGAGCAGCTTCTTGCCGCCATATGGGAGGACATTTTAGATGTAGATCGCGTGTACAAAGAGGATCAATTCTTCGATCTTGGCGGACATTCACTAAAGGCAACTCAAACCATTTCCCGGATCAATCATGAATTTTCAATGAAGGCGCCTTTAAAAATATTATTTGAAAGCAAGCATCTGGCACATCTGGCGCAAATGGTTGATGACATCAAAGGGGCGCCAGCCGTTCAGGAAGCTAAAATTCCAAAGCTTGAAAAGCAAACAAGCTATGAACTGTCACATGCCCAGAAGCGTATTTGGTTCTTATCCACATTAGAAAAGAGCCATCATTACAATATATTAGGTGCTTGGAAGCTGACAGGACCATTACACATTCAAGCATTAACAAAAGCGATTGGCCTTTTAACAAAGCGGCATGAAGCACTTCGGGCAGTATTTAAATCACTTGGCGGCAAGCCGGTGCAACTTATTCGTGAAGACCTTCCGCCATCTGTGACAGTGGCAAATTTCTCATTATTTAATGAAAAAACAAGAGCGAGAAGACTCAAGCAGCTCATTCAGCAAGAGGCAGAACGTGTCTATGATTTAGAAAGAGGGCCTCTTGCGCAGTGGACGATAGTAGATATGGGCAAGGAGGAGTATTATCTCCTTTGCGCGCAGCACCACATCATTTCAGATGCATGGTCACTCAGCCTGCTCATTCAGGAATTAGAAGTGGCATATGACGCGCTGCTTGCAGATGAAACGCCGCAGCTCCCAGCCTTAGAAATCGAATGGACAGATTATGTACATTGGGAAAATGAACAATTAAAGCATCATCAAGAAGACCAAACCTATTGGCTCAATACGTTACAAGGTGAACTTCCAGTGCTGGAGCTGCCGTTTGACCGTCCTCGTCCGCCGGTTCAAACATTTAACGGTGCTACAGAGCAAATTGTACTGGATGAACCGCTTATCCGCCGCTTGCAGGCTTTGTCCAAGCAGCAGGGCACGACCTTGTTCATGACGATGCTGTCCGCGTACTACGTCCTGCTTCACAAACTGTCCGGACAGACAGATATCATCATTGGATCGCCTATCGCGGGTCGGGATGCCAAGCAATCAGAGCAGCTCGTTGGGATGTTTGTGAATACACTTGCGCTGAGACAGGATGTCTCAACAGCAGAGACGTTTGCTGATCTTTTGGAAAACGTGAAAGAGATGACATTAAAAGCGTTTGAGCATCAGCATTATCCATTTGACAAGCTTGTCGATGACCTTTCGTTAGATCGAGATTTAAGCCGGTCACCTATTTTTCAGGCGGCCATGGGGTATGTCACCGATTCACTTGATGTAAACCTTAAAGGGCTGACAAGTGAACATGTGATGATCCATTATACAGTATCTAAATTTGATCTCACCCTTCATATATTTGAACAGGAAGAGCAGCTGTCGATTCATGTGGAATACAATACGGATTTATTTGATCAAGAGACCATTCATCGTTATATGAACTATTATCTCCATGTGCTAGATGGCATGACGGCACAGCCTGAGCGTACATTTGCTGATTATTGCTTAATGGACAAAGTGGAACAGGCGGCCATGATTCTAGGAAAAAATCAAACAGATACGCCATATCCAAAGCGGACGCTTCAAGAATTGTTTGAAGAGCAGGTGCAGCGTGATCCGCATCGTATTGCCTTGTCCTATATGGATGAACACATGACGTATGAAGCCTTGGATAAGAAGGCGACAAAGCTTGCTGCTTACTTGCAGTCAAAAGGAATTGGACCAGGCTCCCTTGTACCGATGCTATTTGATCGCTCCTTTGACATGATTGTGTCGGTCCTAGGAATCATCAAATCTGGTGCTGCATATGTTCCGATGTCACCTGAATATCCTGATGCACGCATCCGTCTCATTGTTCGTGATACGCAAAGCGATGTGATCATCACTCAGTCTCATCTTGCAGATCGTCTAGTAGGCTTTACAGGTACAAGGATTATCATGGACAAGCCAATACCAGAAACAAATGCAGGTTATCAAAGAGAATCATCGATTATAGGTAAAGACCAGATCGCCTATGTCAATTACACATCAGGCTCAACAGGTACACCAAAAGGCGTGATGCTCCCTCATGCAGGAGTTGTCCGCTTAGTTAGAGAAACAAACTATATCAAGCTCGGTCCAGATGACAAAATGCTTCAGCTCTCAAACTATGCTTTTGATGCTTTTACATTTGAATTATGGGGGATGCTGCTGAATGGCGGTCAGCTGATTCTGCTCCCAAAATATGCAGCACTGAATATGGAAGAATTAACGCAATTCATCAAAACGTATCAAGTGACAGCCAACTGTCTGCCAACCGCTTTATTTAATCGACTGGTAGAGCACGATCCGAAAAGTGTGGCAGGCTACCGCACATTACTCGTTGGCGGGGAAGCCATGTCTAGTGAGCATGCACGAAAGGCACTGCCGCATATGGAAGGTGTGCTCGTCAATGCTTACGGTCCAACAGAAAACACGACATTAGCCACAACACATCAAGTCACACACGTGCCAGCAGGCGCAAAATCAGTTCCAATTGGTGTGCCGGTGTCGAACTCAACTGTTGTCATACTGGACGAAGCGCTAAACCCAGTACCAGCAGGCGTCAAAGGAGAAATTTATATCGGTGGAACTGGTCTTGCGAAAGGCTACCTTCATGATCCAGAGCAGACAAAGGAGCGGTTTATTGACAATCCTTTTCCTGAACTAAAGGGAGACAAGCTGTATCGTTCAGGCGACCTTGGTACATGGCGGTCAGATGGCACCATTGAATATCTCGGCCGAAAAGATGACCTGGTGAAAATTAGAGGCTACCGGATTGAATGCGGAGAAATTGAGACAGCCCTGCTCAAGCATCCACAAGTCAAAGAATGTACAGTCATCGCCAAAACGTATGGCAGCTCAAAACGGCTGGCGGCCTACCTTGTAACAAACGGAGAAAACCCTGTTCCGGGCTGGAAAGCCTTTTTGCAGGAAAGCCTGCCAGGCTATATGATTCCAAGTTACTTTGTCGTACTGGATGAAATGCCGGTGACAACGAACGGAAAAGTTGATCAAAAAGCATTGCCAGAGCCAACAGAAACAATTTCCCTTTCCCATGATGACGACAAACCGGTCACCGAAACGGAGGAGCGGATTGTCGCAGCTTTCAAGGAAGTGCTTGGTGTGAAGCAAGTAGGTATGCATGACTCCTTCTTTGATCTGGGCGGCGATTCCATTATGAGTATTCAGGCTGTGGCCAAATTAAAAGAAAAAGGTGTTCGTGTTGATCCAAAATGGATTTTCATGCACCCGGCGCCTGCGCAATTAGCCGCACATTTGGACGCAGTGCCAGAAGCCGCTGAGAACGTCGAAAGGTCTCCGAAGGACTACGTGATCGAGCTGAAAAAAGGCGATCCAGCCGAACCGAGAATATTCTTCGCGCCGCCTGCTGGTGGAACGGTGATGGGCTATATTGATGTTGCTAAGCTCATGACACATCAAGGCACTGTGTACGCCTTGCAGTCTCCTGGCCTATATGAGGATGAAGAGCCGCAATTTCTCCATTATACGGAGCTTGTGACCCTTTTTATTGAAGCTATTGAGACGTTCTACCGTCCGGGGATTGACTATCTCGCAGGGCATTCAATGGGCGGGCATCTTGCCTACGGAATGAATCAGCGGCTCTCTCATGCAGGAAAAGCACCGAAAGGACTCATCATATTAGATACGGTGCCAGTGTTAAAAGATGAGGCAGATCAGGGACTTCATGCCGATATGAACGAAGAAGAAGTGAAAATGCTCGCGCTTGTCCTTGGAATGGGGAATCTGGTCGGCATCCAGCCAGAAGCTTTACAAGGATTGAGCTTCCAGGAAGTGAAGCAGAAAATACTCAAAGAGGCAGAAAAGGATGAAGTTGTTCATCAATTCATGAATGATCAATATTTAGATAAATATTTGCAAATGCAAACGCATAATACGATCATGTCACAAGCCATTGAATTAGAAAAAGAACCATTCCCTGTGCCATTTTATATTGTCCAAAGCAGTGATCACGCAAGCGATTTCCAGAAGAAGTTTTCAGACTGGGAGGCTTATACGAAAGGGTCGTGCTCGTATTACCACATCAAAGGCGACCATGTCACCATGATGAAAAGACCGCAGGCAGATGAACTGGCACGGATTCTTCAAACGATTATAAAGGGGTAAAGACGTATGAATCAGTTATTTAAAACCTTTGAAAAAAAATCAGATTTCATTCAGCTTATTTGTTTTCCTTTTGCCGGCGGATATTCCGCCTCATACCGTCCACTCTTTGAACAGCTAAAAGACATGGCCGAAGTCACAGCAGCAGAGCCTCCAGGGCACGGCACCAATCTCATGCCGCTTGAAACAAGCATTGACAGGCTGGCAGAGCTGTATAAAGAGGGGCTCACGGACAAATTGAACCGCCCATTTATTCTGTTCGGACATTCAATGGGAGGACTTGTGGTATACAGACTAACCCAGCTGCTAGAAAAAGAAGGGATCTATCCGACAGCAGTGGTGATCTCAGCCATTCAGCCCCCGCAAACAAAACGGCAGATGCTGACGCATTTATCCAATGAAGCATTTGTACAGCATATTGCCGAAATGGGTGGGATTCCAAAGGAATTACTAGAGAACAAACCAATGATGGATTACTTTACACCATCATTGCGTGCAGATTACAGGGCACTAGAAACCTTTCAGCACACAGATCAATCGATTATCGACACACCTGTTTATTTATTCAATGGAAAGCAAGATGAGAAATGCATGAAGGATGCAAGCGGCTGGCAAAAATGGGCAAAAACCATCGAACGCACCGATTTCGATGGAGGCCACATGTACATCAACACACATCCCGAGCCATTTGCAGAGCAGATGAGACATGTGATTGAGCTTGCAGCCAGGCAACAATTGATCAAGAATTAAGAAAAAACGACCCATCAATAGGGTCGTTTTTTACTGAGGAATAATACTTGAAAACGCTGATATAGCTAATGAAAATAAGAATAATAAAACGAATGGGATGTAAAATTTATAACTTCTATTTTCTTGATCTTTTAAGTAAGAATAGCACCACACACTAAATGCGACTATAACGAAAATGTTGATGTTCCATAAAAATGGAAGTGTAATCGTGCGTTCAGCATTAGATACCTTTAACAGGTATAAAATAATAACAATCAAGTTGCCTAGTAAAATGTAATAGTAAGCTAATATCCCCTTTTTAAAAATACTTTTAAAGGAATCTTTTACTCCGAAAATAATAAAACTTAAAAAAATGACTAATGAAAAAAATAAAACTTCAATCATTGGCTTGAATATTTCTCCAATCACAGCAAGTGAAATACCTATCCACTTACTAACTTCAATTAAATCTTGATTCCCATCATGTTGTAGCTCTAATAGATTTTTATTTATTTCACCCATTTTTAATATAGAAAGGATGAAAGCTATTATACCAGAAAGCATACATACTAATAAAATGTGTTTTTTCATAATAGCACCCTTTAACAATATCAAATTTTTATAAAATAAAATTCAATCATCGAAGCAATAAATAATAAGAAAACCCCGGTTATAAGCTGACTAGCATAGATTTTCCCTTTTGTTTTAAATGAAATTTTGTTTTTAGATATGATATATCCTGTAATCTGTCTTGATATATCAAAAGAGACAAAATAAAAAAGGAACAAACCGACAATTTCCATCGGAGCGTGGAAAATAATATAGTATAATGCTATATCAATTCCATATATATAGGTATACGATATAAAAAATGCACCTAAGAAAAAACCATTTAGAAAAATAATAATGCTAGATAACAAACCTAAACTAACAATTCCAGATATTAATATTAGGAGTGACACAAAAAGGTTATTAAAAAAAATTTCTAGATAGCTATGAATCTCAATGTTGTTTTTAAAATCTATACTATCTATAAATGTTGAAGCAAAAATACTTAAACTAAAACCTCCTAAAAATAATATGATAAAAACTGAAAAATTTTTAAGATAATTTTTCAAAAAACTTCTTTTCGAGCTGATCTTCATGAAAAGTCACTCCTGAAGATTTTTTTTCTGAGTGAATAATACTACCATTATCAATAAAAAGGATTTCATCACATAAGTCTGCAGCAAATTGAATGATATGTGTGGAGAGCAAAATGATTTTGTTGGCATCTCTGAAATTTCTTAAATGTTTTTTCATGTCAGCCATGTTAGTAGGATCAAGACCTGTAAATGGCTCATCTAATAAAATAATATTTGGATGATGTAATATGGTTAAAATAAAAGACATTCTTTGTCTCATACCTCTTGAAAGAGCAGAGGAACGGCGGTGAATTTGTTCTTCTAATCCATATTTGCTCAATAAATCCTTGATTTGTTCATTTTCTAAAGGTTGTTCTACAAGCATAGATTGATATTTTACAAGTTCAAAACAGGTTAGGTTCTCAAATAGAGTTGGATCGTCTTCCATATATCCGACAGAAGAAAAATTTTGCTTACTATGATTTATTAATATTTGACCTTCATCAGGGTTTATCAATCCAGCTACCATTTCTAAAATAGTCGTTTTTCCAGCACCATTTTTACCTAATAGTCCGATAATTCTACCCTCTTGGAAATGCATCTCAGGGATCATAACTTTAAAGTTAGACTCTTTGTACTCTTTTATTAGACCATGAATTGATAACATACAATCCCTCACTCAAATAATGTTTTAAATGATTTATAATTTTTGTTGATTGTTCTATCCCACAATTTAATCATTAAAAATAAAATGATGAATGAACAAGCAGCCATAACAGAATTTGTTAAAATAAAATATACTGTGCTATATGAGGAAATCACGGATAAAGCTAGAATGAAACCATAACAAATATTTAAAGTCAATTTACTAAGAGAACTTGGAACTTGATAAACAAATTCCCAATTAAAATAAGGAAATACAACAGTAGAACCGACAGTACAAATACCGACGAGAATGCAAGTGTTTATTAAAGTAATCATCACGTAAAAAGGCTGATCTAGTTTTAATACAAAGCTTGAAAAAATGATATATAAAATACAAAAAAACAAGTGTAATATAATAGATAAAATAATCTTGTTTTTAATTTTATTTTTCACTAAGTTAGGTAGATTCTGTTTTAAAGGAAGAATGGGGCCATCAATATCAAAAGAGACATATGGTTGTATTGCGTTCGATATAATAATCATTGGAAAAATCACACTAAAAATAAATAAAAAATCATTTTCTATATTCAATGTTTCAAGTTGATTTGTATTAACACCATAAAGAATTAGACCAAATAACCCCCCAGATATTGTTAATATAAATAATAATACTGACCATTGAATAGGAGGATTTCTCATGAGAAGTGTAATTTCATAAAACAAAATATGATTAAACTCTCTAGATGTTCTTTTTCGTTTTTCTTTTAATTCTTTTTGGGAATTAAAAATTGGTACATTACGAACATTTTTCTTCCAATTCATCAATAACAATAAGCTAATAAATGTGAAGGTTAAAATAAAATATATTGAATAACTAGATAAAGAATTTGTTAATAAATTGAATCTAAATACAGTGAAAACCCACAGTGCAATAAGGCCAGTAGTTATATAACCAATACTCGATGAAATTGAGAAAAACTTTGGGTTAGAAAGTAGCAACAAGACATGTAATCTAAGTAAGTAACCTAAAATAAAAGACGAGGCTGCCAAAGCAGCGATTGTAAAAGCTCCCTCATACCCATTTATAATTAAATTTGCTAAGTAAGACCCTAAAATGAAGAATAATACACCCACAATAGTGCTGAAAAACTTACTCATATCTTTGCCGAAGATATATTGATCTAGATGAACTTTTAAAATAGCCATCTGTTTTTTATCAGTAGAGAAAAGTATTCTCATCAAACTTTTATCAATATTAACTGTAAACATAAATATAAACAGCGATAAATAGATTATTGTTAAATCCTTAACGAAAAAAGGAGTTAATATACCTAGTAATAGTGGTGTTATTATGTATAAGAAAGCAAAAAATACAAAAATGAGAGCATTATTTCGTTGGTGTCTTCTTAGATCATTGATTAACAACATTTTTGTATATGTTAAATATTTATGCATTTACAACACTTCCATTTTAAAGGTGTATAGAGAAGGCTGTTGCACCTTCTCTATTAAATCTTTTTTAGAAAGAAATAGCGTATTTCACTCCGTATTTTCTAGCATAACTAATGACCAGTGAAGCAATAGCACCAAGTCCAAAAGTACCTAAGACAGCAGCAACAGCACCCACTGTACCTGCTGCATTTAGAATTGCACTAACAGAAGTTATAGCCCAGCCAGGTATTTGAGGATAGTTTGCTACTAGATTTGCAAAAGGTGTAACTGGTTCAAGAGTCAATAAAATCATAGTTGTTAGAGTTAGAGTGAAAATAAGACTCAAGCCTACAATTGCAAAAAATCTATTTTTTAAACTCAATTCCATAATTAACACCCCCTCCCTTGCTTATATGCCCATATTATACAAAAAAAGGATATTAAATAAATGGGTTTTTTATACTGTATTTTATTTCTCTGCAACGAAAGATTTAGTATTATTTTGATGAAATATGAGGAAAGGTAGTAAAATTACTCGAGAATTAATAGCTTATAAATCGTATTTTTTATATTGATAATGACATTACTTCAGTAACTAGCTATGAAATACAAGATAAAATCACTAAATATAATTGGACGAAAAAGCTTATACAAGACAATAAACAATTAATAAGACATAAGAAAAGCGGCTCTCTTTATAGAGGCCGCTTTTTCTTATGAATGCTGTTTCTTTACCACATTTCCGCCAATCACTCCGCCAATGACCAGCACCCCTCCGAGGAAATGATACCAATCAATCGTTTCGTGTAAAATGAGAACCCCGGCGGCGACCGTGATAAACGCGGATAAATTGTTAAAGATGCTGACCTTTGCCGCTTCTAGATGCGAGAGTGCATAGTTTGATAAATACGCCGTGAGAAGCGATGAAAGAATACCTAAAAAGAGCATCGACCATACAAAGGATGCTTCTGTAAATGGGCTGAAAAACTCCGGCAATGAGCCATTGATCGAATGCCGGATAAGCGCAGCGGCATTGAAAAAGACAAAGCCAAAGAAGGTCATCACAAAGGTGAGTTCGATCACATGGAATCGTTTTGTAATCACTCTAGCAAACACACTATATGCACTGGATGACAAGGCTGAAAATAAAATCAGCACATAGCCGATGAAGTGAGAATGCTGGACATCAATTCCCTTCATGACAAAGAGAAGCATCACCCCGCACACAGAAAGAAGGGTAAACAGCACTTGTATCCATGTCGCACGTTCCTTTAAAAACCAGGCTGCCAGCAGCATCGTTAAAATGGGAATCGTTGCTTGAATGATGCCAGCCTCTGAAGAAGATGTATACATCAATCCCCACACTTGAAAAGCAAAGAACAAAACAGGATAAAGCAAGGAAAACGGTACGATATAAATGAGATCACGCCATTGAATGGATATGCGATTCTTCTTTCGTAGAAACGGATACAGCAATAGAGCGGCTGCAAAGGAAACTGTAAAGCGGTGTGCCAATAAATCTATTGGATTTGCAGATTCTAATGCTATTTTGACAAACAAAAAGGAAAAACCAATGATAGAGGCGTATGCGATCGCGGCAGCATACGCTTTTTGTTTTGAAATATTCATAACGTGACTCCTTACATGAGCATGCATGCTTCAAATGAATTGACCGGTTCTGTTCTTCTATCGTAATCGGATCATCTAACGTGTACAATAAGAGAACATGATATCTGTACCGGTACAAGGAGGAAAAGGCGTGAGGAAATATGATCAGCTTGTCTTGAGTTTAAAAGAAAAAATGGATTCAGGGGAGTACAGCGCTGGAATGAAAATTCCCTCCATTCGCCACTTAGCGGCTCAATATGCAGTGAGTAAAAGCACTGTCATCAAAGCGCTAGACACATTGGAGCGTGAACATCTGCTGTATTCTGTAGAAAGAAGCGGCTATTATGTCGTGAAAACGAAGCAATCAGCAGGTAAGCAGGACGGCACATGGATTGATTTTGCTTCCTCTGCACCTGATCCCGTTGTGTTTCCGTATGTCGATTTTCAGCACTGCATCAACCAAGCGATCGATTTGTATCAAAACGACTTATTTATTTACGGCACAGCCAACGGTTTACCATCTCTGCTGCCAGTCATTTCAAAGCGATTAATGGATTATCAAGTGTTTGCTCAACCAGAACAGATCGTCATGACCTCTGGTATTCAGCTCGCGTTATCCATTTTAAGCACTATCCCTTTTCCGAATGGAAAACAAACCATACTAGTCGAACAGCCGGGTTATCACTTATATCTCCAATATTTAGAGAAAAACCAATTGCCTGTGCGCGGAATTCAGCGGACGGAAAAAGGGATCGATCTTATCGAATTAGAGCGTATCTTTCGAGAAGAGGAGATTCGTTTTTTCTATACGATGCCACGATTTCAAAACCCGCTTGGAACGAGTTTATCAAAGCAAGAAAAAAGAGCGATAGCAGCCCTTGCTGAGAAATATGATGTCTACATTGTTGAGGATGATTATATAGCAGATTTAGAATTCGACACAAAAAGAGACCCGATTTATTCATACGATCAGGCAGGAAAGGTTATTTATTTGAAAAGCTTTTCGAAAATCATTTTTCCGGGGCTGCGAACAGGAGCGGTCGTCTTACCAGAAGAACTGATTACTCCTTTTAGCGAACACAAACGGCTCATTGATATCGACAGCTCCATGCTGTCCCAGGCAGCTTTAGAAATATATTTAAAAAGCGGGATGTTTGAGCGGCATAGAGACAGAATGCGGGCGAGCTATCGAAACCGCTCCAAGCAGCTCGTGGCAAGTTTAAAAAATGATCAGAGCGCTTATCAGCTGGGAGAACAGGAGCCAGCTACCCATACACATATACGTGTCGACCGGTCGATTCCAATGAACCAGCTCATTCAGCAGCTGAAAAAGGCATCTATTTCCATTCAGCCGATTGACCGCCATTACTTGCAGACTTATCAAAAGGACCCGATTCTTCAGCTGAACATCTGGCAGGTGAAAGAAGAGCAGATCACACGCGGAGTCGATCTATTAAAGACGGTATTTCAGCAAATTACGCGTTATTAAAGGCGGGACAGTACATCACTGCAAGTGAGTCTCTCAACGCTATCAGCCGCAGCAGACTTTCGTGTGCATACCGCCATTTGGTAGGCAGGATCAATTGAATATGTTTGAACAAAGCAAGGCGTTTCATGATCAGGTAATGTCAATGCAGCCTGTCCATCCTCTGAAAGACGGGCTGTAAAGGACGAAAGACCATAGGATAATCCCTTTCCAGTCAGTTTGATAAAGGCCTCCTTCATTGACCATAGATGAAAGAAATAGGCCTCCTGCCGCTCTGCCGGTTGTGAGAGTAAATCCTGATACTCATCCGCTGAAAAAAATCGCTTGGCAATCGCCAGATCAATAGGTTTGATTTCCTCAATATCAATGCCAACAGGTGCATCATCTACTGCGCAAACGACCCAATCGCCAGAATGAGATAGATTAAAATGAAAAGAAGGGAACTGCCGGACGACAGGCTTGCCATTGTCCTCAGTTTCAAAAAGGATCTGATCCATAGGCAGATCGTACATATCATGAATCGTTTGACGAACCAGCACCTCACCTAACAAGGTTCTTCTGGCATCGATTAAAAAACGAAAGCGATCAGCCGCTGCACGCTTTTCAGATGACACAAAGGGTTTCAGCCGCTCTATTTGTTGTCGTGCATCAATTTCATCTAAGTGTTGTAATTGGATAGTATATATTTTCATAACGAACCTCTAATTTTTTACATTGATTGTACCATTGGAGAGCGCCGCGTAAAAGGGAAAGAGGCCTCCTTACAGTGAAAGCCCAAAAGGAGAGGAAGATGCAGGCTGATTTCCTCTTATAATTAAAAGAAAAGTCTGTTTATTTAACCAAAAGAAAAGCCATTCTGATTATAGAATGGCTTGTTCTCATCTAGTCAGTGTTTGAACAGGTTTTTCAGCTGTTTTAGTAATTAGCAGCTGTAGGAGCCGTGTTGATTGCGGCAAGGAGAAACGAAGGACAAGACCTGTGAAGATCGCAGTCAAAATCGTTCCAACGCCAATCGGTCCACCGAGCATCCATGCAAATAAAAGCACTGTTAACTCAATGCCATTTCGAACCCACTGTACGTTCAGTCCCGTTTTCGCTGAGATGAGCAGCATTAATGAGTCCCGTGGCCCAGCGCCAAGATTAGCTGAAACATAAATGCCAACACCGTATCCAGAAACTACAACACCTGTAATAAATACATATAAAGCCGGTAAATACCCATGTGGCGCAGGTAATATCGCATTAAAGAAATCAATAAACACGCCAATCAGCACCATATTGAGCAGGGCGCCGATCTTTGGAAATGATTTCGTGAAAACAGAAGTCAGTGTCACAATCAGTGCACCAATAATGATCGACCATTGTCCAATGGTTAAACCAAAATGCTGAAACAGTCCATAATGAAATGCGTCCCAAGGACCAATCCCAAGGATCTTCCCTTTCACTGTCAGCGATAGTCCAAAAGCTAGTACGATCAATCCAACAAAATAAAAAAACCAACGTAAAAGATGTTCCCGCTTCAAAAGCATTCCCTTCTTTCTTAAACACTCGATTTCCATCGTAACATACTCTCACACCCCTTTAAATGGCTTTGCTCAATTGTAATCGCTTACTTTTAAAAAGATGAAAAAAGGCTGTCCTCACCACGTGAGAACAGCCTTTTTTCATCATACTGGATTCAAAATCCGGTTTAAGAATTGTTTTGTTCGTTCTTCCTTTGGTCGTTTGAAGATTTCTTCCGGGGGACCTTGTTCGACGATGACGCCGCCATCAATAAAAATCACTTCGTCTGCTACTTCTTGGGCAAACTTGATTTCATGTGTGACAACTGCCATGGTCCAGCCTTCCTTCGCTAGATCCTTCATGACCTTTAAGACTTCCCCGACAAGCTCAGGGTCAAGCGCAGAGGTAGGTTCATCAAAAAGCATGAGCTCTGGCTGAATGGCAAGTGCACGGGCAATCCCGACACGCTGCTTTTGACCGCCTGACAGCTGGAATGGATACAGATCCTTTTTATCTTCCAGACCGACCTTTTGCAAGAGCTGAATGGCTTCTTTTCGAACCGTTTCCTTTGGACGGCGCTGCACCTGAACAGGACCTTCCATCACATTTTCAAGCACTGTACGGTGAGGAAACAGGTGATAATCCTGAAACACCATTCCTGATTTCCGGCGTAACTTCAGCAGATCAGCTGATTTATTTTTTTTTGAAAAATCAATCGAGAAATCATCGAAGGTAAAGGAGCCGCCATTTGGTATTTCAAGTGCATTTAAACAGCGAAGCATCGTTGTTTTTCCTGAACCAGATGGACCGAGGATGGCCACAACCTGCCCTTTGTTGATCGAAAAATCAATCGACTTTAAAATCTCATTTTCACCAAAGGATTTCTTTAAGCCTTTGACTGTTAGCATGTCGTTCCCTCCTTACCTTGCGACATATCGATCAAGTCGTTTTTCAATTTGATGCTGAACGAGCGATAGAATGAAGCAGAATACCCAATAGATCAGGGCTGCTTCCATATAAATAAACAAGATTTGATCCAAGTTCGCCGCAGCAATTTCCTGTGATTTACGGAACATCTCTGCCACGAGAATTTGGGAGGCGAGGGATGTATCCTTCACCAAACTAATGAATGAATTAGACAGCGGTGGAATCGATACACGCACAGCCTGCGGTAAAATCACGCGGACGAGCGTTTTGCGATGTGTCATCCCAATGGAATAACCTGCTTCCCATTGTCCTTTTGGAACAGACAGGACAGATGCACGGATAATTTCCGAAGCATACGCACCTACGTTTAAAGAAAAAGCAATAATGGCACTTGGATATGGATCAAGTGTGATATTAAATGTCGGAAAGAAATAGAAAATAATAAACAATTGCACAAAAAGCGGCGTTCCGCGAACGGCCGACACATAGATGGAGAAAATCCATCTGAGGGCTTTAATTTTAGACATTCTAGCAAGAGCTGTCACAAGCGCGATAAAAATACCAATAATAAAGGCAATGATGGCGAGGGGAATTGTATAATAAATCCCCTGCATCACCATTGGCCAAAAAGATTGCTGAAGAAGATCCCAAGGAATGACGACTCCTAGGATGTTATTTTGTAACATCTTCACCAAACCATTTCTTAGAAATCTTAGCGAGTGTACCGTCTTTTTTCATTTCTTTTAGTGCGCCATTCACTTTGTCAACGACTTCGCCGCTGCCTTTTCTGAATGCGAAATATGTTTCTTGAGGATCTCCTGTTTCAAATGCAACTTTTAGGTTTTTGTTACCGCTTGTTTTCAAGTAATTCAATACAGCCAATTTGTCATTGAACGTCAGATCAGCACGTCCTTGCTGAATCAATTGAATGGATTGTGCAAGACCTTCAACGCCTTCGATCTTAGCGCCAGCATCTGTTGCTAGTTTATTGTAGTTACTTGTTAAAGATTGTGCTGCTTTTTTGCCTTTGACATCAGATAGTTTCTTGATGTCGTTGTTATCTGATTTTGTTACAACAATGGCTTGAGATGTCGTGTATTTATCAGAGAAATCGTATTGATTTTCACGTCCAGTTTTCCCCACTTGGTTCGCTACCACGTCAAAACGTTTTGCGTTCAGTCCAGCAAACATACTGTCCCATTGTGTTTCTTTGAATTCAGGTTTTAAGTCAAGACGTTTTGCTACTTCAGTGATGACTTCTACATCGTAGCCAGTTAATTTATCTGTCTTTTTGTCATGGAATGTGAAAGGAGCATAAGTACCCTCTGTTCCGATGGTTAATACACCTTTATCCTGAATGGATTTCCAAAGGTCTCCTGATTCCTTAGACCCAGATTGTTTATTCGCGTTGTCGCTTGCACCAGATCCACATGCCGTGATCAATGCAACACAAGCGCCTAACATAATGGCAAAGAACATTTTTTTCATTTTATTCCCCACTTTTCTTGTTGGTATTTACAACATATGATCTTACAGAGAAGCAACCTAAAAGTAAAGCATTTGAAACTAGCTTGAGCGAATCTCACCAACTTTATGCCCTCAAACGGTCGAACGGACAAACGATAGAACTATACCCAAGTTAAAAGGTGAATAAAACCATACACAAGTTCAAGATGATTTGATTGGTGGAACGTTAGATAAACGATTCGGGTAAAATATGCTATGATCATCCCAACGAAATTTTCCAATCGATTCAATTGACTTCTAAGAAACAAAAGGGAAGTGTGAACATTTGCATACATCGAAACAAAAACCTGTCATGATCTTAATACACGAAATATACGGAATAAATGATCATATGAAGAGTATGATCCATTATTTCGACAAAGCTGGATTTGAGGTTTATTGTCCTCATTTATTGGGACAGGCGAAGCACTTCCCTTATGTCAGTGAAAATGAGGCTTACGACTACTTTATGAATAAAGTTGGTTTTGATAAGCCGGTAAAGAGTGTACTGAATCTGGCAAAAGAGTTAAAAACGAAGAATGCCGCGATAGACATATTTCTGCTAGGTTTTAGTGTGGGGGCAACAATTGCCTGGCGATGCAGCCAAAATGATCAGCTGTTTACCGGAGTTATTGGATTTTACGGTTCAAGGATCAGAGATGACGTCGATCTTGCGCCCGCCTGCAAAACGCTGTTATTTTTCCCGGAGATCGAAGCATCCTTTCATCCCAGGGAGATTGCGAGTGTTTTGGAGAAAAAGAAAAAGCTTTGCGTGACAATAGTAGAGGGAGAGCATGGATTCGCCAATCCTTATTCTGCGGCTTTTCACGCTGAATCTAAAAATCGCTGCTTTCAGGAAATAGATGAATTTATCAAAGTGTGTTTGCTAAAAGCAGAATGACTTGTGACAAAAGTGATCATAAGAACTGTCTAAAATGAGACTCGAAAAGAATGAAACGAAACCAGTGTGCAACGATAAAGTTTCATGCTGGTTTTTTTGTGCAATATTTTAGATATATGGCATCCTATCAAATGGTTTGATCCACCACATATTTGTGCGAACATTACTAAAATAAAGACTTTGAGACAATGACCATAGAAGGAAGCATATTTATTATAAAAGATGTATAATTAGTAGGTTGTTTTGAAAATGGAATAAATCACATGGAGACATGTTTTGATAACAGAGCACCTTAGAAGAAGGAGGGCATCATTGTGGATGTTGGACAAAATCAGCCTGAACAATTGAAAAGGGCGATGACCTCCCGCCATTTATTTATGATTTCACTTGGCGGTGTCATTGGGACAGGCTTTTTCTTAGGAACGGGCTATACGATTGGACAAGCAGGGCCAGTCGGAGCCGTTCTTTCATATATTGTGGGCGGATTGATCATGTATTTAACCATGCTGTGTCTTGGGGAGCTGTCTGTTGCACTTCCTGTGTCGGGGTCGTTTCATACGTATGCGACGAAATTTGTCAGCCCGGCAGCGGGTTTTGCTGTCGGCTGGATTTATTGGCTCGGCTGGGCGGCAACGGTCGCCCTTGAGTTCTTATCAGCAGGACAGCTGATGAGGCGCTGGCTGCCGCAAGTAGATGTGTGGATTTGGTGTCTCATATTCGGACTCTGTCTTTTCTTATTAAATGCCCGGTCAGCGAAAGCGTTCGGGGAGTCGGAATTTTTCTTTTCTACCATTAAGATTATTGCAATTTTACTCTTTATTGGCGTAGGCGGAGCGGCGATGTTTGGGTTTATTGATACAACGAGCGGTGAACCTGCCCCTTACTTCAGCCATTTTGTGAATGATGGGCTGTTTCCAAATGGCCTGCTGGCCGTTGTGGTCACGATGATTACGGTGAATTTTTCGTTTCAGGGAACAGAGCTGATCGGTATTGCGGCAGGAGAAAGTGAAAACCCCGAGAAAACCGTTCCCCGTTCGATTCATCAAACCGTATGGCGTACACTTGTCTTTTTCGTCTTATCTATTTTCGTCTTAGCCGGTATGGTGCCTTGGAAGGAAGCAAGTGTGCTGCAAAGTCCATTTGTTACTGTGTTTGAGAGAACGGGCATTCCTTTTGCGGCAGACATCATGAACTTTGTCATTATTATTGCTTTATTATCTGTTGCGAACTCTGGCTTGTATGCATCGACGAGAATGCTGTATTCCTTATCGAAGGAAGGAATGGCAGGAAAAGCATTTAGACGCGTCAATCAGCGCGGCATACCGATGAATGCCTTACTGCTCACCTTCCTGTTTACAGGGATTTCGCTGTTATCCGGTTTTTTTGCAGAGAAAACGGTATTTGCCTGGATCGTGTCCATTGCCGGAATGAGTGCCCAGACAGGCTGGATCACGATTACATTATCACAGCTTCTTTTCCGTAGAAAATATTTGAAAGCAGGCGGAAAGCTGGAAAACTTAAAATTTAAAACTCCTCTTTATCCGGTGCTGCCAATCATTGCGATCACACTGAATACCATCGTGTTGGTCAGCCTTGCCTTTGATCAAGAGCAGCGCATTGGGCTATATGTCGGCGTACCGCTCATGATCATTGGATATGTTGTCTATCACCGCTATGTGAAAAAGCATCAGGCGAAAAGTGAACCGCTGAAGCTGCAGATCCGCGGAGATGATGAGATCCGGTTTTAAAATCAAAAAACACTAAATGTAAGAATATAAGATATTTTAAAACACCTCTGATATCAATCTGAAGGTGTTTTTTTCTTGAAGTGATTCTGGAACCTCTCATATCAATAGAAGGACTATTTAACTGAGCTGTAGTTCTCAACTAACAACAAAAGTTAGTTAATATCCTGCTGTTTAAAATCTTGTTGTTCAAAATGTTGGCGCTTATTCTGATATCCTACGTTATTATTACCCCAAAGCTTCTCGTAATCCCATCCTGTTAGCGCTTTCAAAACACTTCTTGTTTCATCATCAGCCTGTTCCATTGAACCATTATTCTTTAACCTATTAATTTCATTAATCATAATGGAATGGGTTTTCTTAGATAATTTAAATCTAAATGAAATAACTAAACTAATACCGACTAGCCCTACAGTTCCGAAAAACAGAATACCTACAATCCCATTTATTGCTGTAGTAGACTGTGTCGTCGCATTTGCAACGAATCCACTTTCCTGTAAAATAACTCCTACCAAGAATGTGGCTAAAGCTGTAGTACTCTTGCGTGTAAAAGTCATAATACCTGCAAATATTCCTTCTCTTCTTTTACGAGTGACCATTTCATCTACATCAGGAATGAAAGTGTAAATATTCCATGGTATATAATATAATCCACTCTTTCCGATGCCTAAGATAACAGAGAACGCATACAACGCTATAATCATATAAGCTGGCTGTGTGAAGTATAAAAATATATAACCACTTATACATGTAATAATAGCAATATAAGATATTTTCAAAGATGGCGCAGGACCTATTTTAATCACGAGCCAACCAAACAATATTGTACATACCATTTGAAGTAATGAACCAATAGATAATAAATCGGCTGCCAGCACTGCATCTTTATTTAAAGAAAACACAACAAAGTAGACAAAGACAGCGTTTAAAATATCCATGGCCGTAAACGAACAAATATACATCGTGAGGTGCTGACGGAAACTTCTTATTCTAAAAGTAGATGTTAAGTCAATGATGACTTTTTTTATGGATTCTATAGCAGGTACTTTTTCTACACCATCAGGTTCTATCATGTCTTCTTCTATTTTACGTTCCCATGTTGTTCTATGTGTAATTAATAATGCAGCCATAAAAATAAAGGTAAAAATAATCCCATTGTAAAGAAAAACTTGAGGTGAATCTTTTCCGAATATTTCGAATAATCTGCCTGGAATAAAGGTAGCTAAAAATGTTCCTAGTCCTGAATAGATTAATCTGATTGTTGAGAGCTTGGTCCGAGCATTAAAATCATTCGTCATTTCAGCTCCAAGTGTTTCAAATGGAATTAATACCATTGCTGCAAGGAATTCTAACAAAATATAAACCGTTAAATAGTACCAGTAATTCATATCAGAAATCCAAAGAAGAGAATAAATAACCATCAAAGGGCTTCCAACTAGTAAAAAGAACCTGCGTCTTCCAAATTTTTTCCCAAGTTTTGTACGACCAAAATTGTCAGTAATATGGCCCATAATTGGGCTTGCTATCGCATCAATAATACGAGCAATTGCAATAATAGATCCTGCTTCAACAGGGGTAAGACCACAGTATGTAATGAAAAAATATAACATCCATGCGCCTATGATAGCGAATGCTCCCCCTCCAAATAAATCCATTGTTCCATAACCAATATAATTTTTGAGTGTTAGTTTCCTGTTCTCAGTCTGCATTCTTATGTCTCCTTTCCAAGCCTACTTATAAATTTAAAAAAACAGATAAAATAAAGATGTATGACAAGGAAAAAATAAAAATATTAAACACCTGAATACGCCATAAAACCTCCATCCACAGGAATTGTCACGCCGGTAACAAATGCTGACATATGATCATCAACAAGCCATAATAGGGTACCAAGAAGATCTTCTGGCGTACCAAACCTTCTCATTGGTGTGTTCGAAATAATCTTATGTGACCTCTCTGTATAATCTCCATCTTCATTTAGGAGAAGGTTTTTATTTTGTGAGGTTAAAAAGAAGCCCGGTGCAATGGCATTTACTCTAATTCCTGCCTCGGCCATATGAACAGCTAACCATTTGGTGAAATTTTCAATTGCTGCTTTTGCCGCGCTATAAGCAGGCACTTTGGTCATTGGAGAAGGGGCACTCATAGATGAAATGTTGATGACAACTGCTCCCTTTCGATGAACCATATTTTTAGTGAAAATTTGTGTAGGAATGAAAGTCCCCATAAAATTTAAATCAAATACATTTTGTACACTATCTGTACTTAAATGAAAAAAAGTATTTACCTTAGGATTAGTAAGGTCGTCTGTTTGAAATATTTCATTGGTTGTATTTGCACTGGAGTGGTTACCACCAGCTCCATTGATCAATATTGTACAATTGCCTAATTCCTCTGTTACAATCTTCTCGGCTTGTTCAACACTCTCTTTATTCAGAACATCACATTTAATCGCAATCGCTTTCCCGCCCATAAGGTTAATTTCTTCGGCTACCTTTTCACCCTTTTCGACTGTTCTATTTAAAATGGCCACAGACACGCCATGTCTAGCAAGTTCCTTTGCCATGGCGCTGCAAAGTACGCCACTTCCTCCTGTTATGACAGCTACTTTACCAGCTAAATTTTTATTTTCTTGTATGTTTACCATGTAGCTTCCTCCTTTGCTTCTTTTCATACAGAATGTTTATTTTGTAAAGCATCCCAAGCTCCCCACAAATACATAATTCCAAGTGCTCTATCATAAAGACCATATCCAGGCCTGCATTGTTCATCCCATATGTGTCTTCCATGATCGGGTCTACAATAACCTTTGAATCCGCTTTCATAATAAGCGTGTATAATAGCTGAAACATCTACTGATCCATCTTTTGATCGATGCGATGTTTCAACAAAGTCCCCGTTATCATATACACGTACATTTCTTATATGAGTAAATGGGATTCTATCAATAAATTCGTGAATCATAGAAACTAAATCATTTTCTAAGTTTGCTCCTAAAGATCCTGTACAGAGCGTTATACAATGATGTGGGCTATTATTTAGTTGTAAAATTTTTCTGATGTTATTTTGGTTAGTTACTATTCGCGGTAGACCAAAGACAGGCCAAGGTGGATCGTCAGGATGAATAGCCATTTTAATATCATGAAGTTCTGCAATTGGAATAACCTGATCTAAAAAATATTTCAAGTTGTCCCATAAATCATCGTCTGTTACATTTCTGTAGGCTTCAAAAAGGTGGTGGAGGTGATTTAACCGCTCTGGTTCCCAGCCTGGCATGGTTAAACTGGAGTTCTCACTAATTTTATTTACTAAGTCTTTCGGATCAATATCTTTAATTCGACTATGTTCATAAAATAGAGCTGTAGAGCCATCAGGAAGTGTTTTATTTAAGTCTGTACGGATCCAATCAAATACAGGCATAAAGTTATAACATATGACTTTAACACCGACCTTTGCTAGCTTCTGAATTGTTTTCTTATAATTTTCTATGTATCGATCTCTAGTTGGAAGTCCGAGCTTAATGTCTTCATGAACATTCACGCTTTCAACCACTTCAATATGAAGGTTATGTTTATCAGCTAATTTTTTCATTTCTACAATTCTTTCTAGTGGCCACTCTTCTCCTGCGGGCACATCATGCAGTGCCCAAACAATTCCTTCCACTCCTGGAATCTGCTTTATTTGTTCCAGTGTTATCGTGTCGTTTCCTTCGCCAAACCATCTAAATGTCATCCTCATCTACCATCACCCCTAAAAATATAAGTAACAACCTATTTTTATTTAAAATAATTTGGATATTCTTTCTTCAATAATTCTTTATCAACAAGTGCAATTTTCAAATGCTCTTCCATGATTGTTTCAGCTTTATCAGCATCTTGATCTTGTATAGCTTTGAAGATATTTACATGTTGAGAAAAAATATTATCCCAATTATAATCTGTTACTAGCCTTAACATGCGACTCCTATTAAAGTGTACATTCATCTGTTGAATAACTAACCATGTTTTTTCTTTTTTACACCGTTTGAAAATAGTTCTATGAAACTCCTCATCTAATTCAAACATTTTTTTATAATCTTTTTTCTTAACGCAAATTTTTTGCATACTTAAATTCATATCTAAATCATTAATCAACTCTTCAGAAGGTTCCTGACAGGCTAGTCTAATCACTGCCTTCTCGAGATGTTCTCGCATAAACCGTGCTTCCTCCACAAGGTTCAAATCAATTAAAGAAACAAATGTACCTCGTTGAGGATAGATACTTAATAATCCTTCTTGAGATAATTTTAAAAAGCTTTCTCTTACAGGAGTTCGACTAACATTAAATTGAACGGATATTTCTTTTTCAGAAATATTTGTCCCAGGTGGAAGCTTCAGGCTTAATATTTGATCTTTTAGCATATTGTAAACTTGTTCCCTAGTAGAGAGGTTTTGGTTTTTAAAATCAATATTCATTATTCTAATCTCCTTTCTCTAACATACTACCATACAAGCAGATTAGAATGGTAGACATTCATTTCATTTTTCTGAATACTTGTACTGTGAGCATCTCTTGATGATTCCACTATGTAAGCCATGATCAATCATAAAAGTGTGGGATATTAAAAAGAAAATTCAAAAAACTATACAAAATTCAAAAAGATTGAGTTATAATGTTTTTGATCTACCATACTAGTATAACTAGAATATTAACAAAATGAACGGTACTCTGATCTATCATTTAGGTGAATCATTCAGTTTTTTGAAAGCGCTATCTCATTATTGGAAGTGAAAATTTATCTTCTTGCAGAAGGGAAAGATTGATATGACCAACATCGCAATTATAGGAACTGGATCTATTGCAACTGCCCATATCGAGGCTTATCTTGCAATGCCTGAAATCAGTAAGATTGTAGCTTTAGCTGATATTTATCCTGAAAAAGCAATGTCTGCAGCAACAAAATATAACCTAGAAGCACGAGTTGTCGCTAACTACCAAGAGTTATTGAATGATCCTACGATTGATGCCGTTTCCATTTGTACACCTCCTTATATGCACGCAACCATTGCCATCGATTTTCTTAAAGCAGGCAAACATGTCTTAGTAGAAAAACCTATGGCTTCTTCTCTAAAAGAATGTGACGAAATGATAAAAGCATCTATTGAAAGCCAAAAGCTTTTATCCGTTGTTGCTCAAAACAGGTTTATGACGCCCATTATGAGATTAAAACATGTCCTTGATCAAAACCTCATTGGAAAAATCGCTCATACTCAAGTTGATTCTTTTTGGTGGCGTGGTCATAGTTACTATGATTTATGGTGGCGCGGTACATGGGAAAAAGAAGGTGGAGGTTGTACACTTAATCATGCTGTCCATCATATTGATATGTTGCAATGGATGTTAGGATTGCCGACTGACATTTTTGCAGCAACTAGTAATACCTTGCATGATAATGCAGAGGTTGAAGACCTTTCTATTGCGGTACTTCGCTATGGAAATGGCAGCTTAGCACAAGTAACCAGTTCTGTTGTTCATCATGGAGAAGAACAACAATTGATTTTTCAAGGTGAAAAAGCTAGAGTATCTGTCCCGTGGAAAGTAAATGCTCAAATAGCTAAAGAAAATGGGTTTCCTCAAGAGAAAAATGATGAGGATTTAGAAAATCGTATTCAGGAAGCTTTTAATCAGTATCCGGAATTGCTATTTGAAGGGCATAAAGGACAAATAAATAATTTTTTAATGGCTATCAAGGGTAACCAGAAGCTTTTAATTGATGGAACAGAAGGAAGAAATACACTAGAACTTATTACAGCCATCTATAAATCTGCAAACCTAGGTGTTCATGTGAAGCTTCCTCTTTTAGCAGACGATCCTTTTTACACACGTGAAGGCATGCTCGCGAACGTTAAGCATTTTTATGAAAAACAAAGCAGTGTAGAAAATTTTTCAGACGATACGATAACCGTTGGAGGAAATTACGAGAAACTATGAGTCTAACGTTATTAAATTATAAACTGGAAGCTAGCTAGAGGAGGAACAATCATGCAGAAAAGTGATGGAATGAATTATGCTCCTAAGGGAAAAAGTGCCCCTGTCGTTACAGAAGGACAATTCGTCATGGCGGCTATTGGTCTTGATCATGGACACATCTATGCAATGTGCAATGGATTAACTGAGGCTGGGGCTACATTAAAATGGGTGTATGATCATGATCAGAAAAAAGTACAAGAATTTTGTAAGGCTTATCCGGAGGTACAGGCAGCCAAAAGTGAGAAAGAAATTCTCGAAGATCCAGATGTAAGGCTCGTGGCAGGCGCAGCCATTACATCTAAACGCTGTGATTTAGGGCTGCGTGTTTTAGATCATGGTAAGCATTACTTTACGGATAAATCACCTTTTACAACGTTGGAACAATTGGAGCTTGCTCGTAAAAAAACAGCTGAAACGGGGCTTAAATGGGCTGTTTATTATAGTGAACGTTTGCACGTGGAAAGTGCCGTATTTGCTGGTCAATTGATTGAACAAGGAGCCATTGGAAAAGTGGTACAAGTTCTTGGAACTGGCCCACATCGTAGTAATGTAGAAAGCAGACCAAGCTGGTTTTTTGAAAAGGAGTATTATGGAGGTATTCTATGTGATATTGGTAGTCACCAAATTGAACAATTCCTTTACTATTCTGGCGCAAAAGATGCAAAAGTTGTACATAGTAAAGTGGGCAATTACAAACATCATCAGTATCCAGAATTGGAAGACTTCGGCGATGCTACTTTAATTGCGGATAATGGAGCTACAAACTACTTTAGAGTAGACTGGCTGACTCCTGATGGCCTTAGCACTTGGGGGGATGGGCGCACATTCATTCTTGGAACAGACGGGTATATTGAAATTCGTAAATACGTAGACATAGCAAGGGATAAAATAGGAGACCATTTATACTTAGTAAATCAACAGACAGAGCAACATTTTTCTCTAAATGGAGAAGTAGGATTCCCTTACTTTGGTGAACTTATTTTAGATTGTTTAAACGATACTGAAAATGCTATGACTCAAGAGCATACTTTTAAAGCCGCAGAACTATGTTTAATTGCACAACGAGACGCAATCTACGTAAATACGGAGTGTGAATTAAGTAAGATCTAAAAAAGTGAGGTGTTATTTTTGTTAATAACACCTTATTTAAATTTAATTGAGATTTTCTAAATTAAGTTTGAAGGATAAAGAAACGATAAAATGTATAGAGGTGACGATATTGTCTACATTCCTAAGCGAAGATATGATGCTTCATCACGAAAGTTCAAAAGTTCTTTATCATGATTACGCGAAAAATATGCCAATCTATGATTTTCATACGCATTTAATGGCTGATGACATTGCTAATAACAAAAAATATGAAAATATGACTGATATTTGGCTTAATGGAGATCACTATAAATGGAGGGCGATGCGATGGTTAGGCGTAGAAGAAAGATTGATCACGGGGAATGCAAGTGACAAGGAAAAATTCTTAGCTTGGGCCCAAACTGTTCCATATACAATAGGAAATCCTCTTTATCATTGGTCACATTTAGAATTAAGTCGTTATTTCAATATAAATGAGTTGTTCTCAGAAAAAAATGCACATAAAGTTTGGGATATCTGTAATGAGAGATTAAATGAAAGTAACATGTCCACAAATGGAATTTTAGAAAAATTTAATGTAAAAGTTGTATGTACGACTGATGATCCAATCGATACTTTAGAAATTCATCAAATCATACGTAAAGATGTAGGAATTAAAACCAGGGTCCTACCTACATTTAGACCGGATCATGCTTTAAATATTGAACAATCAAATTTTCTGAACTATATAGAAAAATTAGGTGATTCAATCAACGGCGCTGTTTTAACATATGAAAACTTTATCGCTTCATTACATTCACGAATTGATTATTTTCACGCGAATGGATGCAGAATTTCTGATCATGGTTTTGAAATATTTCCATTTTCACCAGCTACTGAACAAGAAGTGTCTTCTATATTTGTACGTGCTCTGCAAGGAAAAACACTATCCCTAGAGGATATCAATAAATTTAAAACAAACACTCTTATTCACCTGAGTAAAAAATATCATTCTCTTCATTGGACCATGCAATTACACATAGGTGCTTTAAGGAATAATAACACACGAATGTTCAAGTTAACGGGAAAAGATAGTGGGTACGACTCTATGTCTGACTTCCACCTAGCAAGACATTTAAATGGTTTTTTGAATGAATTGGACAAAGATAACCTTTTACCTAAAACCATTATCTATAATTTAAATCCCGTTCATAATGCGATTGTGGCCTCTACTATAGGGAATTTTCAATCTTCTGATGCCAGAGCAAAAATTCAATTTGGATCCGGGTGGTGGTTTAATGATCAAAAAGACGGCATGCTAGATCAAATGAAAACATTATCTAATATAGGTTTGCTTAGCACTTTCGTAGGTATGCTTACAGACTCAAGGAGCTTTTTATCGTTCCCTCGTCATGAATATTTCAGAAGAATTTTATGCAATTTATTTGGGACTTGGATAGAAAATGGGGAGCTTCCAAGGGATTACGAATTTATAGGGAAAATAGTCAAAGATATTTGTTATCACAATGCCGTGAATTATTTTAATATTGAAATAAATGAGACAGTACCAATGAAAACGAATGAATCATGCAGTAAGATATAAAATTTCTATATGAAGGATGATTATCAATAAAGTGAAAAACTGGACATGATGTACTCATGTCCAGTTTTTTATTAATGAACGCCTTTCATCGCTTTCTTAATCACTGGTGTCAGTAATAGCATCACAACGCATAAAACGATGGCCAGCAATCCGATGATACCGAAATAGACGGTTTCTGGCACTTTATCAAACAGTTTGACTACTTGCGCATTGATCGCCTGTGCCATCGCATTTGAAAGGAACCAAAGGCTCATCGTTTGCGCTGAGAAGGCAGCAGGTGCGAGCTTTGTTGTCGCTGACAGTCCAACTGGTGATAGGCAGAGCTCTCCGATCACGACGAGGAAGAAGCTCAGAACGAGCCATAATGGGCTCACAAGTGTGTTCGGACCGGACATGTATGCAGGAATGATCATGATGATGAAGGATAACCCTGCAAACAGAAGGCCGAGTGAGAATTTAATCGGGGTAGACGGCTGTTTCTTCCCAAGTCTGACCCATAACCAAGCAAAGACTGGAGACAGCAGCACAATAAAGATTGGGTTCAATGATTGGAACCATGAAGACGCTAGTGTCATCCCAAGGAAATTCAAGTTTGTTCGTTGATCTGCATATGTCGCTAAAATGTTTGAGCCTTGTTCTTGAATCGCCCAGAACATCACGGCAGCAAGGAACAATGGAATATAAGCGAGAACCCTGGATTGCTCCACTGCACTCGTCTTTTTACTGAAATACATGACAATGAAATAAACAATCGGAATGAGTACACCAAGGGCACTGACAAACCAAGTGAATAGATTAATTGTGAGCGCGCCTGTTTGAATGCCAATGACAGCAAAAACTGCGAGCAAAATCACAACCAATGATCCGTAAATTTTGAAGTTCTTACGTTCGGCAGCTGATAATGGATTTGTCACATAAGTGCCGGCAAGACCAAGGTTCGGTTTTTTTGTGACTACAAATGTAATGAGTCCAACAAGCATCCCAACGGCAGCGAGTGAGAACCCGAGGTGGAAATTCACTTTTTGACCGAGTGTTCCGACAATTAATGGGGAGATAAAGCCACCCATGTTGATCCCCATGTAGAAAATACTAAATCCAGAGTCCCTACGTGGATCTGTTTTTGTATACAGGTCACCAACAATGTTTGAAACGTTTGGCTTAAGAAGACCTGTCCCAATAATAATCAGTCCCATACTAATAAAGAGCGCTGTTGCTCCGCTTGGCAAAGCCAAAATCACGTGGCCAAGCATAATGAAAACTCCGCCATAAAACACCGTACTGGACGAACCAAATACCCGGTCGGCGAGCCATCCGCCAATAACTCCTGACATATAGACAAGCGCACCGTAGACAGACATGATCGAATTGGCTGTTGTCTGGTCAAAGCCTAGACCGCCTTTTGTCACCTCTGTGTACATATAATAAATAAGCAGTGCACGCATGCCATAATAGGAGAAACGCTCCCAAAATTCAGTGAAAAACAGTGTGTAAAGTCCTTTTGGATGCCCAAAAAACCCTTTTTGAGGAACACTTTTAACAATTTTATCGTGGTCAATTGTAGACATGGCATAGATCCTTTCTTAAAAAAAGAGATATGAGAAAAATGATATTCTTGTATAGTTCTTGTGTCAATATAAAACTATTCTAAAACAGGAAAATGTTAGTTCAATAGGCTTAAAGACTCAAAAAAATGAAAAATTCATTGAAGTAAAAATTATCGGAAAGTTATTCCGGAAGAATTTATTTAAAATTTGAAGCAATGTACAAGCAAACCTTTACCACATGCATAGGATGACGAGAGAACATGTGTGAAAAGGAGTGATTTAGGTTGGGGGAATTGAATGAAGCTGATCTAAAAAAACCTGTTGTCAATGTACTAGATTTTGGCGTGATTGCTGACGGGAAAACGGATTGCACGGCCAAGCTCAATGAATGTTTAGAATGGACAAAAGCACAAGGGTATTCCCATGTCTGGCTGCCGAGCGGCACATATTTAATAGATGCAGTGTACAGAGGTGATTCATTTTTTCCTTTCCGAGGTGCAGGTATACGGGTGCCAAGTCATATATGCATTGAGATGGCGTCAGACGCTGTGATAAAGGTAAAACCAAATGATTCATGGGGGTATGCAGCCTTTTATATAGGAAAGGTTCAGAATGTGACCATCCGAGGCGGACGTATTGAAGGGGATCGTCATGAGCATGTATACAAGCCGCTCCCCTCTGAACGAAAAACCCATGAATGGGGCTTTGGGGTGTGCATTGAAGGTGCCTCCCATGTCGAGGTGAATCATGTCCAAATCAAAAATTGTACGGGAGACGGCATTATTGTCAGTCCCCACGGTTTGTTGACAGAGGGTGAACCGTACTCGCCTGCTGCATCTATTGATATTTCTGGCTGCACCATCACAGATTCGAGACGCAACAATATTTCGATTACAGGCTGTGATGGGGTCATTGTGGAGGACTGTCTCTTGGAAAGAGCAGGAGTAAATGGGGTCGAGCCAAGAATGGGCATTGATATTGAAGGCTATGGAGAAAATGCCGTTAATATGGAAGAACCGCTGAATATTCAGATTCGAAACAACATCGTCAGAGGAGGTGCTGCGAGCTCCATCTATAACTTTAACGGTTATGGTGTGATCATTGAAGGCAATCATACAGATAGCAGTATCTCCTACGGCTTCTCCACCGAAACGATCATTGCCAACAATTTGATTCGTGCAGTAGGAGGAGGTGTTACAAAAGCAGGGATTACGAGCTTAGGTGTCTCACTTGGTCAAACGGAAAACAATGTGATTATTATTGGCAATATGATTGAGGGGTTTGAAAAAGGGATTGACGTGAGGGGAGACAGCGTACACATTACGGGTAATAAAATTAGTCTTTTTGAAGATGCGGCTGTGTCCGTTTATATGGCGAATCGTATTCTAATAGAAGGAAACCATATTGAATCAGGAACGAATACCGGAAAAAGGAGCGCCTCGCTGCGTATCTATCAATCGGATAGTGTCGTCTTTTCAAACAATACGGTCTATTCTGTTATCGATGCGGCCGTGGTGAGAGGAACGAATATCCTCATCCAGCACAATCAATTCAAAGAATTCAGCAGAGGAATCTGGGTGCAGGAAGGGGAAGCGGGGATCAACGGCAACCACTTTATTCAAGAAGGACACCCGGAGCTAGATTCTTCCTATACGATCAGTGTCACCGGAAATGCAAAGGCTTTCATCTGGCAGAATCGCTTTAAAAACTATCAAAACTACGCTGTATACAGCAGCACGACAGGGGCATTAGAAATTAAAGACAATTCCTTTGAAGAAACATCCTTATATGTGGTGATGTATATTAAAAATGGTTCACCACAAATTGGAGATAACCGCTTCTATTTGAATCGATCGATCGGACAGCCGACAGCGATCTTTATTGACCAGGCTTCGTCAGCTCGTGTGCTACGCAATAACATCATCAATCTATCTCCTCAAAAAGCGATTGCCGTCCGCACCGCAAATTCCACTCATTCTGTCATCGCTCACAACATGCTGGAGCGCAGTCAATTGTTGACACATACCACAGACCGGCTCATCGGAAATATTGAGATTGATACGCCATCATGAGCGTTTGAAATCCCTTATTTTGGAGGTTCAGAAGGCGGTTGACAATCCTGTAAAAAGGGCATATAGTAATAATTATTTTTCATTTTTCGCAACATTTGCCCTTTTTTTATTAATAAAACCGATTAATTCAATCAGAAAAATGTATCTTTTAAGGACTTCAGTTTGATACATGTAGGATATAGAAAGGATGAAGAACAAGTGTCACAGCCGAAAAGGGAGCTCAAGCTAGGCGTATTCATCGCAGGAACTGGACATCACGTTGCCTCTTGGAGACATCCGAATGCAGTACCAGACGCAGCCATGAACCTAGATTATTTTAAACAATTAGCGAAAAAGGCAGAGGAAGGAAAGCTGGATTTGCTCTTTTTAGCTGACAGTTTATCCATTAATCAAACCTCTCATCCGAACGTATTAACGAGATTTGAACCGCTTACGCTGCTTTCATCGATTGCTGAGTCTACTTCAACCATTGGTTTAGCAGCAACAGCATCCACTACATACAGTGAGCCTTTCCATATTGCAAGACAGTTTGCCTCCCTTGATCATTTATCAGGCGGAAGAGCGGCATGGAATGTGGTCACATCTTCTATTGAAGAAACAGCGAAAAATTTTAGCGGAGAAGAGCATTTAGCACACCATAAACGTTATGAGCGGGCAGAGGAGTTCGTCGAAGTCGTCAAAGGTCTCTGGGATTCTTGGGAGGAAGACGCCCTTGTCAGAAACAAGGAAACAGGAGAATTCTTCGAATCTAGTAAGCTTCATGAGCTCCAGCATAAAGGTGAGTTCTTCTCAGTCAGGGGGCCTCTCAACGTATCACGCACGCCGCAAGGGCAGCCCGTGATCATTCAAGCAGGATCTTCCGAAGATGGTCAAAAGCTTGCAGCAAAAACAGCAGAGCTCATTTTCACTGCACAAAACGATCTCGAAAAAGCGAAGGAATTTTATCAAAGCTTGAAGGGGAAAGTAGAGGCTGCTGGCCGTGCTAGAGAGGACGTCAGCATCATGCCGGGTATCTTCCCGATCATTGCTGAGACAGAGGAAGAAGCCCGAGCGAAATATGAAGAATTACAGGAGCTGATTGTTCCTGAGATTGGACTGAGCATTCTGCAAAATTACTTAGGCGGGATTGATCTGTCTCAGTATCCGTTAGACGGACCGCTTCCAGAGATTGACCCGAGCACGTCAAATGCGGTAAAAAGCCGTTTTGATCTCGTGATGAATATGGCGAGAAAGGATAACCTGACCATTCGCCAGCTCTATCAATCAGTTGCCGGCTCACGCGGTCATAATATTTTCATTGGAACGCCGGAGCAGCTGGCAGATGTCATGGAAACATGGCTGGTTGAAGAAGCAGCAGACGGCTTTAATGTGATGCCGCCGCTCTTGCCAGAAGGGCTGGATGTGTTTGTAGACCGCGTCGTCCCAATCCTTCAGGAACGAGGCTTATTCAAAACCGATTACACAGGACAAACCTTACGAGAAAATCTCGGACTAACAGAGCCAAAAAATCGCTACACGACATAAGGTGAGGTGACTAACGTTGGGATACACGTTTCGTCTGGCAACAGAGGCAGATATAGAGGCGCTGCTTGAACTAACAACAAGAGCCTATGAGCCAATTCGTGAGCTCGGCATTCAGTTCCAAGTAGCACATGCCGATTTCGCTCTCGTTCAGAATAATGTACAAAAGAATCTTTGCTATGTGATGGAAGAGAACGGAGAGCTTCTATCCACCTTATCACTCCGTATGCCTTGGGGAGAGCAGCCAGGACCGTTCGGCGTCCCTCACATCTGGTGGTTTGCCTCAGAACCAGCCGCCAAAAAAGGGACAGGCTCTGCCTTGCTGGAATGGGTTGAAACCGAAGTGCTAAGGGATACACTAAAGGTACCGTACGTGTCACTCGGTACAGCTGATAAGCACCCGTGGCTCGTAGAAATGTATGAGCGCAAAGGCTATGTCAGAGCAGGAGAAAAGGATTTAGGCAAAGGTCATATCACGGTTTATTTAAAAAAACAATTAAGATCAGATATCACACAACCATAAGACGAAAGAAGGGTTTCGAACATGAAACACAAAAAGTGGCTAGTCGTTCTTTTTGCAGCAATGCTGGCAGTTTTAGCAGCTTGCGGCGGTAACAATCAAAGTGAAGGCAAAGACGAAAAAGTATTAAAAGTAGGCGCTACTGGACAAAGCTATCCATTTGCTTATAAAGACAATGGCAAGCTTGTCGGATTCGATGTTGAAGTAACAGAAGCCATTGCGAAAAAGCTTGGCTACAAACTAGACTGGCAGCTGAGTGAATTCAGCGGACTAATGGGACAGCTGACATCTGGTAAGCTCGATACGGTGTCAAACCAAGTTGCCATTACAGACGAGCGTAAACAAACATTTAACTTTACTGATACGTACGCATACGCAGGAACACAAATCATCGTGAAAAAAGACAACAACGACATCAAAGGTCTTGATGATTTAAAAGGAAAAACAGTGGCGGCGGTTCTTGGCTCTAACCATGCTAAAAACTTAGAGAGCAAAGACCCAGATAAGAAAATCAAGATTAAAACATATGAAACGCAAGACGGCGTATTAAATGAAGTGGCAAATGGCCGCGTAGATGCTTATGTCAATGGACGCAGTGTATTACTTGCTCAAATTGAAAAAACAGGTCTGCCGCTGAAAATCGTAGGCAACCCAATTGTGTATGAAGAAGTAGGCTACCCATTTGCGAAAGATAAAAAGCATGACAAACTAAGAGAAGAATTTAACAAAGCCATCAAAGAATTAAGAGAAGACGGGACACTTAAGAAATTGTCTGAGAAATATTTCAAAGACGATGTCACAGTGCCAATTAAAAAATAACAGCAGCGGCGGTGAAGAGCAGACATGAACAAAATTGATTGGCAGTATATGGTGACGGTTTTTCCGACACTGCTTCAATACTTGCCGATAACGATCTTCATGGCGATTGTCTCCATGGTATTTGCCATTATCATTGGTGTGGTATTCGCTCTTATTACGAAAAACCGGATACCTGTTTTATACCAATTTGCCAAGCTGTATATTTCTTTCTTCAGAGCGGTTCCAACCTTGGTTCAGCTCTTTCTCATTTATTTTGGTCTCCCGCAGCTATTCCCTGCGATGACCTCAATGGATGCTTTAACAGCGGTCATTATCGGATTAAGTATTAAAAACTCAGCATACTTAGCAGAAATTTTCAGAGCGGCTCTGAACTCAGTGGATGAAGGGCAGCTTGAGGCATGCTTATCTGTCGGCATGACAAGATGGCAGTCTTACGTCAGAATTATTTTCCCGCAGGCCATCAGAAATGCGATTCCAGCGACGGGGAATACCTTTATTGGTCTTTTAAAAGAAACATCTCTTGCCTTTACGATTGGCGTGGCAGAAATGTTTGCACAAGGGAAGATGATTGCATCGGCGAACTATAAATACTTTGAAACCTATTTAGCCGTAGGGATTGTGTATTGGGTGCTGACGATTATTTATAGCTTCCTGCAAGACCTGTTTGAACGAAAAATCAGCAAACCTTACCGGAATTAAGGAGGTGTGGACATGATCAAGCTCACCAATTTGAAGAAATCATTCGGCGACCTTGTCGTCTTAGACGGAATCAATCTCGACGTGCAAAAAGGGCAGGTTGTGGCCATTATCGGACCTTCTGGCTCCGGTAAATCCACCTTGCTGCGCTGCTTAAATTTATTAGAAACACCAGATGAAGGCACGATTGAAATTGGCGATGCGAAGCTCGATGCGTCTAAATATTCACGTAAAGAAGCCCATCACCTGCGTCAACAAACGGCCATGGTGTTTCAAAACTATAATTTATTTAAAAACAAGACGGCACTGCAAAACATAACAGAATCACTGCTTGTGACGAAAAAAATGACGAAGCAGCAGGCGAATGAAATCGGTATGAAACTGCTGAAGCAGGTAGGGTTAGAGCAAAAGGCTGACAGCTATCCAGTCACGTTATCTGGCGGACAGCAGCAGCGGATTGGGATTGCCCGCGCGTTAGCGGTTGATCCACATGCGATTTTACTGGATGAACCAACGTCAGCGCTTGATCCAGAGCTTGTCTCAGGTGTGCTTCATGTCATTAAATCCATTGCGATTCAAGAAACAACGATGATCATCGTCACACATGAAATGGCGTTTGCAAGAGAAGTGGCAGACCATGTGATTTTCATGGCGGATGGTCATATTATCGAGCAGGGGACGCCAACTGAGTTATTTGATGAAACGAAGAATGAACGGACGAAACGATTTATCCAAAAAGAAGCAGCGGCTGAAGAAGCATAAGCTGCTTTTTATTCTTTAGAGGGGTGAGTGTCTAGTGAAATCAATAGGAAATGAAGCTTTAAACAAACGTTTGATCAAAATTCGCCGAGCGCTTCATGAGCATCCAGAGCTGGCGTTTGAAGAATTTGAAACGACAAAGAAACTGCGCCACTGGTTAGAAGAGGAAGGGATCACTGTACTTGATATCCCAGCCCTTCAAACAGGCGTTGTCTGTGAAATCAAAGGAGAACAAAAGGGGCCGACAATTGCTTTGAGAGCCGATATTGATGCACTTCCGATTGAAGAGGCATCTGGCGAACCATTTTCTTCGAAGGTACCGGGCAAAATGCATGCGTGCGGTCACGATTTCCATACAGCTTCTATTTTTGGTGCGGCTCTTTTATTAAAGGAGCGGAAACATGAGATCAAAGGAACGGTCCGTATTTTGTTCCAGCCGGCTGAGGAAGTTGCTCAAGGGGCGAAACACGTCATAGAGGCAGGCGTTTTAGATGGAGTCGATGCGATTTTCGGTATGCACAACAAGCCTGACCTGCCAGTTGGCACGATTGGCATTAGAGAAAAAGCATTGATGGCGAGTGTGGACCGTTTTGAAATCGATATTAAAGGAACGGGTGGCCACGCCGGTATTCCAAATCACACGGTAGACCCGATTGCCATCAGCGGGCAGATCACAAGCGCCCTTCAGCAAATCGTCAGCCGCCGCATCAGCTCCTTGCATCATGCAGTTGTCAGTATCACACGCATCCAAGGCGGTACATCATGGAATGTGATTCCCGACCGTGTTGAGATGGAAGGAACCGTTCGGACGTTTGAGCCTGAAGTAAGAGCGATGATTCCAGAGCTTATGAAACAAATCGTCAGCGGGATTGCTGAAGGATTTGGAGCAGAGGCTGAAGTGAGATGGCATCCTTATTTGCCTTCTGTCATGAATGATGAGCGTCTGACAAAGGTGGTAGAAGAAACGGCTGGCTCGCTTGACTTACATGTCGTGCAGGCAGAGCAGTCACCGGGCGGAGAAGATTTTGCCCTTTATCAAGAACGCATTCCAGGCTTTTTTGTATGGATGGGGACTAGTGGTACAAAGGAGTGGCATCACCCTGCGTTTACATTAAATGAAGACGCACTTCCAGCTGCCGCTGCTTTCTTTGCTGAGCTTGCCGTTCGGGCATTGGAGTCTCGATCATGGAATTAACAAAACATCTGGCAGAAGCAGTGCTTTCTGCTGATCCACTGCTAGATGAGCGGGCCATTCAAATGGCTAGCAATGGCCTGTTAGACGCTGCGGCATCAGCGTTTGCTGCGAAAGAGGATGAAGGGATCCAAAAGCTGATGCAGCTTGTTGAACAGGAAGGCGGAGCCGCTCAGATTCCTGTCATTGGACAAGGAAAGAAGGTGAGCCGCCAATCTGCAGCAATGCTGAACGGCTACCTCATCCATGCCCTGGATTATGATGATGTGCACTCAGATGTGAGAGGACATCCAAGCGCGGTCATCATTCCAGCGCTGCTATCACAGCTGACAGAAGGCAAAGGGTATGGCGAGCGGTTTTTAGCTGCCTACATCACAGGTGTTGAAGTGATGGCAAGACTTGGCGAATCCATCGGCAAGGCGCATTATGAGCGGGGCTGGCATAATACAGGAACACTCGGAGCCATTGCGGCAGTGTGTGCGATTGGCTATTTGAAACAAGTCTCGCAGGAAGAACTGACGAAAGCAATCGGCTTTGCCGGAGCGCAATCAGCCGGAATGCGAAAGCAATTTGGCTCTGATATGAAACCATTACAAGCCGGCTTAGCTGCTAAAACAGCCGTTTGGTCTATGGATTTAGCTTGTTCAGGTTTTAGCGGGAATGACTCGGTTCTTGATGGCGCGCTTGGATTCTTTTCACTCTATGGAGATCTGGAACTTGCGAAAAGCCGTTTACTAGAGGGCTATGGTTCTGCATGGCGTATCGTTTCGCCGGGGCTGTGGTTCAAAGTATATCCATTTTGCTCAGCTGCCCACCATGCAGCAGATGCAATCCAATCCTTAATGAAAGAGCGGTCTTTCTTGCCGGAGCAGGTAAAACAGGTCGATGTCATATTCCCGCCAGGCGGAGATGCAGCGCTTATTGAGCGGACACCTTTAACCGGGGAAGAAGGACGATTCAGTGTCGAATACGTCATCGCACTTGCAGTGTTTGGACAGACGCTTACGCTGGATGCCTTTACGAAAAAAACCATTCCATCAGACATGCGGACATGGATGAAGCGGGTAAGCAGAGGATATGATCAAACGACAGAACCCCATCCCGATGCTGTTCCAAAAGGACGCTTTACGATTGTGAAACTCACCTTATCTGACGGCACCACCATTAGCAAGCGGGTTGATATTCCGCAGGGAGCACCAGGCTGTGCGTTATCGAAAGAAGACATCATACAAAAGTTAAGCAGCGTCACAAGCGCATCACAGGCACAGCAGATTTTACAGGCGGTTGAAGAGGAAAACGACACTGCTTATTTGAAGTTGCTGGCATGATAAAAAAGCTCATCGATAGGGGACTGACCCCAAAAGATGAGCTTTTTTAATCCATCTTTTAACTGTCAGGATGCGTGACACATGAGTTTAAAAACCATAAATGACACTGTCCTTCTCTTGATATTTTGTAACGTCATGTTGAATCATATCTTCAACTAACATCTTACCATCTTCTGCAATGCCATCATATAAAAAACCTCATGTGATTCACCGCAGTATTAGTTCTTTCAAAAAGTATGAATAAAAGATGACCAAACGATGATAAGTTCATAAAAACAGTGGAATCCAATTGAGATTTGAAAGGGAACATGTAAAATAAAGAAAAACAATGGTAGCAGCGGAGGCTGATCATGAAAATATTAATGATTGAAGATAATCAGAGCGTTTGTACAATGACGGAAATGTTTTTTCAACGAGAGGGATTTCAAGCGGAATTCGTTCATGATGGATTAGAAGGATTGAATCGTTTTAAGCAAGAGGAGAATTGGGATCTACTCATTTTAGATGTCATGCTTCCTTCGATGGATGGTCTGACCATTTGTCAAAAGGTGCGCCAGATCAGTGACATTCCGATTATCATGCTGACAGCCAAGGAAACCGAATCTGATCAGGTACTTGGTTTTGATCTTGGGGCAGATGATTATGTGACCAAGCCCTTTAGTCCACTAACCTTGATGGCAAGAATTAAAGCGGTGAAACGACGCTTTGCTCATACAAAGACTCAAGAAAAGGTGAATGAGGGCGAACGGCTGGAGACAGCACATTTTCAGTTGGATAAGAAAACGAGGGAAGTTTTCCTGGATGGAGAGCGAATAGAGAACCTCACACCGAAAGAATACGATCTGCTGTGCTTTTTTATTCAGCATCCTCGGCAAGTATTTTCACGAGAACAATTGCTTGAGCAAATTTGGGGATACCAATTTTATGGAGATGAACGAACGGTAGATGTTCATATTAAACGGCTGCGCCAAAAAATTGGGGACGGGCCTAAGCCCTTCTTGTATACAGTATGGGGCGTAGGGTATAAGTTCGATGAAGATTAAATATTTTTATCAGCTGCTGATCAGCCACCTTGGGTTATTGCTCATCGCCATTGTCATTATCAGCACCCTTTTATCTCATTTTGTGAAAGATATTGCCTATCAAAACAGAGTGAATGAAATGAGCTCCTATGGGAATGAAATCTTGCAAGATTATAAACGACTCCCTAAAAGCGAGATGACCTTTCGTCTGCGGCCATTTGAAGATATTCTTTCGACGAGGCAAATTCGTTTTTTCGTGTTTGATGAAAAAGGAGATATTCTGTCTCAGCAGCAAGTGATGCCGCCGCATGAAGTATTATTGACAAAGGATTTATGGGCCAAACTCTCAAAAGGAGAGCAAATCATTGTGAAGCGAAGTGATTCACGCCGCCTTGATCAAGAGGCATCACTTGTGGCGCTCCCTGTCATGGAGGATGGAAAGCTAAAGGGCGGAGTTGTCCTTATTGCCCCGATTCAAGGCGCTGAACAGCTCATCGCCCAAATGAATCGTTATCTGTATATCATCGTATTTGTGGCGCTGACGATCACCTTTATTCTCAGCCTGTTCCTGTCTAAATTTCATGTGAACCGTATCAAAAAGCTGAGAGAGGCGACTGAAAAGATTGCGCAAGGTGATTACAACATCAAGCTTGAAAACAAACACCTTGATGAAATTGGCACACTTGGTGAGGATTTTAATATGATGGCCAAGCGTCTTCAGCAATCAAGAGAGGAAATTGATCGGCTCGAAAAGCGCAGACGCCAATTCATCGCAGATGTGTCTCACGAATTGAAAACACCGCTGACCACCATTCGAGGACTGGTGGAATGGCTGAACACTGCGGATGTGTCAGCAGAAGAGAAAGAGAAATGCTATGCCTTAATCACTGACGAGACAAAACGTATGCTGCGCCTCGTCAATGAAAATATGGATTATGAGAAAATTAGATCGAATCAAATTACCCTTCAGAAATTTCATTATCCACTCATTGACACATTTGAAGTGATGAAAGAGCAGCTGAGCCGAATCGCCGAAGAGAAAAACAATCAGCTGATCGTGGACGTTGATCCCGAGCTAAAGGTTTATGCAGATTATGACAGGCTCATTCAAATACTTGTCAATATCACAAAGAACGCGATTCAATTCACAGAAGACGGCCGTATTTACTTAAGAGGAAAACAAGAAAATCAAGAGACGATCATCGAAGTGGAAGACACAGGAATTGGCATTGCGCCAGACGAAGTCAAACACATATGGGAACGTTTTTATAAAGCGGATATCTCAAGAACGAATACACCGTATGGAGAATACGGATTGGGCTTGTCTATCGTGAAGCAGCTTGTGGACCTGCATGAAGGGCATATTGATATGAAAAGTGAAAAAAACAATGGAACGACATTTACCATACGACTGCCGTTTCCAGAAGAAAAGGGCTAAAATGAAGTTCATTTTAGCCCTTTTTGGTGAATCACCACTTATTCATTTTTGGTAAACGTCAACCCAATATGAGCAAGTGCCTGCGGCAAGTCTTTCCGGATAGTGATGTCTTTAAACGATATATTGGAATGAATCGCACTTAAAGCAAGGTCTTGCTTAATACCTGTTAAAACTGCCGAAATCCCTAAAAGTCTCAGCGTTTGTGCGTAGCTGACCAAATATTGAATGCTTTGTTCATTCAGGCTTTTTGTTCCCGATACATCAATGACCAAATGAGAGAGCGACAGCCTGTAGCTTTCCTGTAAAATGGTTTCCAAAATATGCTGAGCACGTGTCTCTTCGATGTCACCAAGCAGAGGAAGCACAGCGACACCGTCAACAACTGGTACGATCGGTACAGACAATTGCCGAATTTGCCGGTTGGCACGGTCTAGTTCGAGGACATAGCTTAATAATGAAGCCATCGTTTCAAACATATATACATGCTCTTCTGTGAACTGCTTCGGCCTCAAATCAAGTCCGCAAATCGTTCCGTAGTTCGTCCCATCTGTGAAATTAATGGGAACTCCAATAAACGAGCCGCCTTGAAGATTTTTCGTAACCTCTAAGTATTTAAAACGGTCATCCTTCGAAATGTCAGGAATCACAAGTGTATCCCGATGATCGACCACAAGCTTGCAAAATGTCTTTTCGTAAGGAAGTTCTTCTCCTTCTTCAAGAAGCTGCTCGTCATGATTTAGCACCTTTACAATTTGATTGGTGTTTTGATCATTTTTAGCAATAAACAGTGTATTCACATCAATGAATTGACTCATCATGTTTAAAATACTAGTAGAAGCATCATGAAAATTGCGAAACTGTTTTAATAGTTGTTGAAGAGGCATTGTTTTAGGACTCCTTGTAGCTCCGATCATAGGCCGGAACGGATAGTTGATTTGTCTCTATCATACAAAATCAAACAAGAAATAGATACACTTTAATGCGCAAAAACACTCTGATCGTCGAGATGAAAAAAGACTGCCGATCCAAAGATCTGGCAGCCTTCTGATTAAAGAGAGACAGGGACAGTAGACATAGAGAAAAATTCCTCATACAAGGCTTGAACAGCTTCTTTTTCTTGAGCCGCTTTGACGCCAAACATCATGCTGACCTCTGAAGAGCCTTGATTGATCATTTCAATATTGACCTTCGCTTTTGACAGCGCCTTTGCCGCTCTTGCTGTTGTACCAACATTATGACGCATCGCTTCTCCTACAACCATAATCAGCGAAAGATTTCGCTCTAAAATGACCTCATCTGCATCAAGCACGAGCTTCAAGCGGTCTAGCAGCTCCTCTTCAATATGCTGCTCCTCCAGCTGATCCTGCCGTAAAATAATGGTCATATCATCAATGCCAGAAGGAACATGCTCATACGTAAGCCCATACTCTTCTAGTGTTTGCAGCACCTTTCGTCCAAAACCGACTTCTCTGTTCATCAAATATTTACTAATGTAAATACTGCAAAATCCATTGTCTGAGGCGATTCCAACAACAGGTCCATTTGTATGGTCCCGCTGATTTACGATTTTTGTCCCTTTTGCCGACGGGTTGTTGGTGTTTTTAATCTGAACCGGAATGCCTGCACGGAAGGCAGGAATAAGTGCTTCATCATGGAACACAGAAAAACCAGCATAGGACAGCTCGCGCATTTCCCGGTATGTCAGCTCTGTAATCTCTTTTGGTTCATGAACGATCGTTGGATTGACGGCATAGACAGCATCGACATCTGTAAAGTTTTCATATACATCTGCCTTCAAACCGTTCGCCAAAATGGAGCCGGTAATATCGGAGCCGCTTCGCGAAAAGGTGACGATGTCTCCCGCGAGACTAAAGCCAAAAAAGCCAGGGAATATAATAATGCCAGAGCGCTCTCTTAATTTGTACAAATGATCATAAGACTCCGGCAGAACTTGCGCTTGGCCAGGCTCATCGCTCACAAACAAACCAGCTTCCTTTGGATTCACATAATGAGCTTCCACACCTTGGTGGCGGAAATAGGCGGCAATGAGCTTAGCGTTATTGTCTTCACCGCTTGCTTTAATGGCATCAAGATAGCACTCAGGGCGGGATGAATCAGCCTGTAATAATGTGTCTAGATCTTGCCTGATGGTATCGATAATGTCTTGACCTAATTCGAGTTCATCCGCTATTGAGGCATACCTCTCGATGACTGCTTCCTTTAAATCATGTGCTTCGCCTAAACGTAAATATTGTTCACCGCAGCTAATTAATAAATCGGTGACCTTTGTATCCGTTGAATGCCGTTTTCCTGGTGCGGAAACAACGACTGCTTTTCGAGCTGGATCTGCTGTTACAATGTCAAATACCTTTTGCAGCTGCTTGCCAGAGGCAAGTGAACTGCCACCAAATTTAACGACCTTCAATGCATACATCTCCTATAGTAAAAATTTTCTCACAAATTGAATAGTTCCTATTATCAACTCTTTTCCTTAAATTATCAAGGTTTTTCTTCACTAGAAATACAAATGTTTTTATAGAGAGGACAATATTGTGTGAGTATATGAAAAAAGAGCCGGCCATATGCCGAGCTCTTTTTCTTATGAAGAAGACGAGGAGGAAGATAGCTCCTGCTTCATTACTTTATTCTCACGTTTTTTTTCCTTTAAGAAAAAGGAGAGGACGAGTCCAATGACCGCAATCAGACCAGAAATGAAGAATGACGTATTCATTCCATGAACGGCCGATTTTAATGGATTGGCTAATTCTGCATTTGCAGCAGAGCTGCTCATGATGGAAACAAGCACAGCCGTTCCAATGGAACCGCCTATTTGTCTCATCGTGTTATTCATCGCTGTCCCATGAGGGATCAAATGAGGCGGTAAAGAGTTAATACCTGCGGTTGTCAGCGGCATCATGATCATCCCAACCCCAATTAACCGAAGCGTGTAGGCGACCGTAATGAGGGCGATCGATGAATCAAGAGTGAGCAGCATAAATGGCAGGGTGGTAACGGTGAGTATCGTAAATCCGCCTAATGCCAGCCCTTTTCCGCCGACTTTATCAAAAATCCGTCCAATAATCGGTGACAGGAGTCCCATGAAGAGAGCACCTGGCAATAAGATAAGCCCTGTATCAAGTGCAGACAGCCCTCTGACATTCTGCGTATAAAGCGGCAGAATCGTCTCTGTCCCAATTAATAAAGCAAAGACAAGCATCCCGAGGAAGGTTGTTAAGCTAAAGATCGCAAATTTAAATACGCCAAACTCAAGCATCGGTCTTGTTAAGTTCGACTGGCGCAGGATAAAGAAGAACAAGCTCACGGCGCCGACAATCAGCGAAATGAGAACAGTCGCACTCGTCCATCCATACGTGCCGACACTAGAAAATCCGTAAAGCAGCCCGCCGAAACCGAACGACGACAAGATGACAGATAAGACATCAATACGTGTTTCTCTTTGCTGCGTCACATTTTTCATTAAGAAGAAAGCAAGAATGAGATCAATGATACCGATTGGCAGAACAATATAGAACAAGAACTTCCAGCTGAAGGAATCAACAATCCAGCCGCCAAGTGTTGGCCCAAGCGCAGGTGCGAACGAGATGACAAGTCCGACCATGCCCATTGCCTGCCCGCGTTTTTCTTTCGGGAAAATGGTTAAAAAGATCGTTTGCATCAGCGGCATTAAAATCCCTGCACCGGCTGCCTGTACGATACGCGCTGCAAGTAACACCGGGAAATTCGTTGCAAATGAAGCAAGAATTGTACCGGCTGTAAAGATGCTAAGTGCCGTTAAAACTAAAGAACGGCTTGAAAATTTCTCAATGAGGAAAGCCGTAATGGGGATGAGAATCCCGTTTGTCAGCATAAAGGCTGTTGTAAGCCACTGTCCTTTGCTGACCTCAATATTGAAATCTTCCATGATATGCGGGATCGCTGGAATGAGAAGCGTTTGGTTTAAAATCGCAACGAATGCCCCAACGAGGAAAATCCCAACAATCACAGATCGATTATACGATGTAGTTGATTGGTTCATGTTATCCCTTCTTTATCTATAAAATGATGCTTTTCAGCTGTGACACGTTTTGTGATAAAACGCTGTTTTTGCCTAAATAATCGAGCAGTGAGCTGACCAAAAAGGTTCTCGGTTCATCCTTTGATAATTCTTGATTGAGCAGCTCATACGCAGAGAGGAGATCGTCTTTTTCTTCTCCGTTTGACAGTGCGTGAAGCTCTTGTTTGATCTTCGTTAAGTACGAGATGACAAGTTTTTCTTCATCATATCCGTCCTGTGAGGAAAACAAATAAGAGTCCATGAGCTGATCTGTTAACACAGGCTCAATTGAGCAAGGCTTTTTCGATACACGGTCCATCACACCGATGATCATCTCGGCAGCATTTTCTAATTTGATGTTCTTGTGCTCAATCGCCAGCATTAAGATGAATTCTCTCATTAATCCATTGAGAACAATCACGAGATCCCAGACATAAGGAGCGACAGATTCACCATATGTGCTCAAAATTATGTCTCTGTGCCGCTGCATGATAATGGAGCGTGTCTCGCGTAAGTGTTTAATGACAATAGGCGAATGCTGAGAAAAAGCTTCAAAAGACAGCATGTTCAAAAATTTATGATTCTCTTTAAACTCTTCAAGCTCAAGCTTGATCTTCTTTGTGAATTTTTCCTTTTTGGACAGCGTCGTTTCTGAATGAATGATGCGGGAAATCTCTCTCATTTTGCGCTGATTGTATTTAATCAGTTCTAGTAGAAGAGCTTCCTTTGAATCAAACAGTTTATAAATAGACGCTTTTGATATTTTACAGGCATCGGCAATTGACTGCATGGAGACACTCATATAGCCTTTTTGAGAAAATAATTTCTTTGAAACCCGCAAAATCTCTTCTTGCTTTTCGTTCATCTTCAATAAGTCCCTTCCGAATCGGCAAAACCATATGGTCACAATGGAAACCGAGTGGTCACTTTGGCTATCATAACAAAACCAATGACCCATGACAAGAAAATGAACTTAAAAAAATACCCGTCTGTGACAAGTATTTTATCCTTCCGCATGTGCGGTATATATATTTTTGTTTTGCCGTGAAGTTCGGCGATCAAAATGGGTTCCTTCAGACAGTCTCATGAATAATGGACGGACGTTTGTGAAGTCATATCGTTACTTGACTAGTCAGCTCCAGGTGAATGAGATTGTATGTAAGCACAAAATACGATACATTTATCGTATGACGAATCCAAACCATCCAAACAAAGAAGATATGAGACTGATTTCTGTGCTGCACGCATTGGCTGATCCAATCCGGTTAGAAATTGTCCGCTGCTTAGCGGAAGCGGGGGAGAGGACATGCGGCACGTATGAGATGAATATTGCCAAATCCACGCTTTCCCATCACTTTAAAGTGCTGAGGGAGGCAGGCGTCGTGAAAGTGAGAATTGACGGGAAGCACCGTTACTATTCTTTAAGAAAAGAAGACATCGAGACCGCTTTTCCTGGACTCGTGTCATCGATTCTAGCTATAGATAAAAAGCGGTGGTAAGCCAGCTGTCTGTGAAGAGCAGCTGGCTGTTTTATTTCCCCAAAATGGCGTCATACAGCCGTTTCACTGCCGGCTGAATATCCTCTTGCTTCATATGTGAGAAGCCGAGGACGAGCGGAACAAAGCCTGGCTGATGCCCCGGCAATTGCTCATCTAGGGTAAAACGATCCATTCCGTACATTTTCAGCCTTCTTTCTTTTGCTCGCTGTAAAATCTCATGCTGCGTTCGATTTGAGCGGAACTCTGCAATAAAATGAAGACCGGCATTTTCTCCAATAATCCGCACATTGTCAGCAAAAATCGTATTGAGCTCTTCAATGAGCTGCTTCCGTTTTTCCTCATATAAACCATTCATTCTTTTAATATGCCGTTGATACGCCCCATCTTTTATAAAATGAAGAAGGGTGTATTGTGTAAAAAGATTAGCTGTTTGAATGAAAAAATGCTGTTCCTCCTTATAGCGTCTCAATAAATGCTGAGGCAGCACCATATAGCTTAGCCGCAAGCCGGGCAGCAATGATTTTGAAAAGGTGCCCATATAAATGACTTTGTCATATCGGTCAAGACTTTGCAGCGCCGGAATGCTGTCTGTGCCATATTTAAATTCACTGTCATAATCATCCTCAATGATATAACGGTCTGGCTGATCAGCTGCCCAGTTTAACAGTTGAATACGCCGGGAAATCGGCATAATCACCCCTGTTGGAAATTGATGTGAAGGGGTAATGATCAACACATTTGGCTGTTTCTTATGAATATCGCTCATCCGCACACCTTTTTGGTCAATGCCAATCGTTTCAATTTGGTGATGATTGTTTTTCAGCATTTGATAGAGCCGGCGGTAGCCAGGGTTTTCTAACCCATATATTTGATCGGCCGGAAGAATGCTTGATAACGAATGAATCAGTGACTGTGTGCCTGCACTTAAAATGAGCTGTTCCGGATAGCATTTGACCCCTCGTGCAAGTCCGATCAATCGGGCAATCGTTTCCCGCAGTTCATACACACCTTGTGGATGCGGAAGCTCACCAAAGGCTTCTTGGTGGAGATGGATCGCCTTTTGTTCACTTTTCAGCCAGCTTTTAAATGGAAAGTTCGCTGTATCGACGGAGATATGTGAAAAGGAATACCAGTCGTCTCGTGCAATCGGTTCTTCCTTTAAATCTACAGGAAGAGAAGAGGGTTTCAGCTGACCAGATTCATGAAATGTTTCTAGTGATTCCACGAAAAAACCTTTGCGTTCAACCGAATATAAATATCCCTCAGCAAGCAGCTGCTGATAGGCGCCATTCACTGAATTAACGCTGACGTTTAAGGTATCGGCTAACTCTCGTTTGGACGGTAATTGATCATGCGGCTGCAGGTTGCGGTTTAAGATTTCTTCTTTAATTTTCGTATAAATTTGATGATAAATATATCCGTTTTGCCCTGTTTGATCTAGTTGAATTGTCAGCATCTCACCATTCCATCCTCTCTGGTACCATGAAAAAAATGATATTGGTACTTTCTATCATACCAAAAAATATTCAGAATAATAAAAAAGGATATAAAGGGGATGGATGACAATGAGTCAAACGACAACAAACCGTTTTTCAACCGAAGAATGGCAGGGGAAAAGAGATCAATACGTCGCAAGAGGCGTGAGTAATGGCAACCGTCATCTTGCAGCGAAGGGGAAAGGAGCCGAGCTGTTCGATATTGATGGGAAACGATTTATTGATTTTGCAGGCGCCATTGGCACATTAAACGTAGGACATTCACATCCAAAGGTCGTGGAAGCGGTCAAAGCACAGGCGGATAGCCTGATTCACCCAGGATTCAACGTGATGATGTACGAATCGTATATCGAATTGGCAGAGAAGCTGTGCCATCTCACACCAGGGGATCATGATAAGAAAGCCATTTTTCTTAATTCAGGTGCAGAAGCTGTTGAAAATGCGGTGAAAATTGCACGTAAATATACGAAAAGACAGGCCGTTGTGTCGTTTACAAGAGGTTTTCACGGCAGAACGAATATGACAATGAGCATGACAAGCAAGGTCAAGCCATATAAATTTGGGTTCGGGCCTTTCGCATCTGAGGTGTACCAAGCACCGTACCCTTATTACTATCAAAAACCTGAAGGATTAAGCGATGCTGCTTACGACGAGTACATCATTGATCAATTCAATCAATTCTTCGTCGCAGCCGTTGCACCAGAAACCGTTGCTTGTGTGGTCATGGAACCAGTCCAAGGGGAGGGCGGGTTCATTGTACCATCGAAGCGTTTCGTTCATCATGTCGCTTCCTTCTGTCAGCAGCACGGGATTGTTTTTGTTGCAGATGAGATCCAAACCGGTTTTGCGAGAACAGGGAAATACTTTGCGATTGAGCACTTTGATGTGGTGCCGGACTTAATCACTGTGTCAAAATCTCTTGCAGCTGGCTTACCGCTCAGCGGTGTCGTTGGCAGAAAAGAACTGCTTGATGCGGCAGATCCAGGGGAGCTCGGGGGAACATATGCAGGAAGTCCGTTAGGCTGTGTGGCAGCACTGGCTGTTCTTGATATCATTGAAACAGAACAACTGAATCAACGATCTGAGCACATTGGACAAGTCATTGAGGACAAAGCAAATGAATGGAGAAAGGCGTATCCATTCATTGGGGAAGTCCGCCGGTTAGGGGCAATGGCGGCGATTGAAATTGTGGAAGATCAAACAACGCGTACACCAGATAAAAAAACAGCCGCAGCGATTGCAGCATATGCAAACGAGCACGGACTGCTCTTATTAACGGCAGGGATTAATGGGAATATCATTCGCTTCTTAACACCACTCGTCATCACAGATGAGCTGCTTCACGAAGGACTAGGGATCATCGAGGACGCCTTCAAAGCACGCTAAACAACAAAGGGGGATGGTTGTATGCAAAATCAACAAATGGCAAAAACCATGTCGCAGTCTGACGTACTGTTTTTGTCCATTGGTGCAATGCTTGGCTGGGGCTGGGTTGTACTTTCGGGAGATTGGATTTTAACAGCTGGATTTTTAGGCAGTGTGATTGCTTTCGTTATAGGCGGTATTCTCGTCATCTTTATTGGACTTACGTATGCCGAGCTTTCATCTGCAATTCCAGAGACAGGCGGAGGGCTCGTCTTTGTCCAGCGGGCATTTGGGATGAAAGCAGCGTTCGTCTCAGCGTGGGGCGTATTATTTGGTTATGTGTCTGTGATTACGTTTGAAGCTGTCGCCTTGCCGACCGTCATTGATTATGTGATTCCAACACAGCATGTTGGTTTCTTATGGAATATAGGGGGATGGGACGTTTATTTCACATGGGTATTGATTGGATCTGGCGGTGCATTGTTTTTAACAGCGCTGAATTACATTGGAGCGAAGCCTGCTGCCATTTTTCAGTCCGTGTTCACAGTGGCGATTATTCTGACAGGTTTTCTCCTTTTAGGCGGCGCAACATTCAATGGAGATTTTGCAAACCTTGAGCCGATGTTTCAAGGCGGGGTTGGCGGTCTTATGGCGGTGTTAGTCATGATTCCCTTTTTATTCGTTGGGTTTGATGTCATTCCGCAAGTGGCGGCGGAGATTAACGCACCAAAAAAAATCATCGGGAGAATCTTGATTATCTCCATCGTGAGCGCGGTCATTTTTTATCTACTTATTGTCTTTGGGGTAGCAGCTGGGCTGTCAAAAGGACAGCTTGAAGCCTCTTCATTAGCGACAGCAGATGCGATGGTACAGCTTCTCGGTCATCAAGCATTTGGAACAGTGCTGGTTATTGGCGGTGTAGCAGGGATTGTGACGAGCTGGAATGCTTTTATTATCGGTGCAAGCCGTATTCTATATGCTATGGCGGAAAGAGGTATGATTTCCAAATGGTTTGCGTATATTCATCCAAAGTATAAAACACCGACAAATGCCATTTTATTTCTTGGAGCTTTAGCTTTTTTCGCTCCATTATTAGGGCGTCCTGCCCTCGTATGGATTGTCAATGCGGGCGGTGTCGGAATCATCGTCGGGTACTTAATCGTGTCCATTGCCTTTATGAGACTTCGCAAAACAGAACCTGAGCTGGAGCGTCCATACAGCATTAAATATTGGCGGACGACAGGTGTTTTAGCCATCGGATTGAGTCTTCTTTTCCTTTCATTTTACTTTCCAGGAATGCCGGCTTCCTTATCGTGGCCAGCTGAATGGATATTGCTTTTAGGTTGGGTACTCATTGGGTATATACTATATGTAATGAATCCAAGAACGAAGGAGACGGTAGAGCATGACAAACGAACTCAAAGTGTATAATCCTGCAACAGGAGAAGAAATTGCTTCAGTTGCTCAGCATACAGAAGAACAGATCGAAGACGCCATTTCCCGCTCACACAAAGCATTTAAATCATGGGCGAAAACGTCAGCGCATGAACGTGCCAATATCATTCGCAAGTGGTTTGATCTGATGATTGAACATAAAGAAAGACTTGCAAAAATCATCACAGAAGAAAACGGAAAGCCATATCAAGAAGCATTAGGGGAAATCGTCTATGCGGCTGGTTATATTGAATGGTACGCAGAAGAAGCAAAGCGAATCTATGGCAGAACCATCCCGTCACATACGACGAACAAACGCCTTTTCGTCACAAAACAGCCAGTTGGTCCGGTTGCTGCCATTACTCCGTGGAATTTCCCTGCGGCGATGATTACGAGAAAGGCAGCTCCTGCGCTTGCAGCAGGCTGTACGTTTATTGTAAAACCTGCTGAAGACACACCGCTGACAGCCATTGAACTAGTAAAATTAGGTCATGAAGCTGGCATTCCAGAGGATGCACTGCAATGGGTTGTGGGAGATGGCAAAGAAGTGGGTGAAATCTTCACAGATAGTCCATTGATTCGAAAAATCACGTTTACAGGCTCAACGCCCGTCGGAAAGCATTTGATCAAAAACAGTGCCAGCACAGTCAAACATGTATCAATGGAGCTTGGCGGTCATGCTCCGCTCATCGTAGACAAGGATGCGAATCTTGAACTAGCTGTCAAACAGGCAGTGGCATCTAAGTTCCGGAATGCAGGACAAACCTGTGTCTGTGCCAACCGCTTAATTGTGCATGAAGACATTCATGAAGCATTTGCGCAAAGCTTCAGTAAAGAAGTAGAAAAGCTGAAAGTAGGAAATGGCTTTGAAGAAGGCACATCTATTGGACCAATTATCAACAAGCGCGGCTTTGATAAAATTGTCGATCAAATTCAAGATGCAGTGGATAAAGGGGCGAAAGTTCTTGTCGGCGGCGATACGCATTTCGACGATGACAAGTCGTATTATTTTGTCCAGCCAACGGTTCTTACACATGTGGATCCTTCGATGAACATCATGCATGAAGAGACCTTTGGTCCAGTGGCACCAATTACGACATTCAAAACGTTAGACGAGGCAATTGAATTAGCCAACAATACACCTTTTGGCCTTGCAGCTTATTTCTTTACAGAAAATTATCGGAACGGACTCTACATTTCAGAACATCTCGATTATGGGATTATTGGCTGGAATGATGGCGGTCCATCGGCTGTTCAAGCACCTTTTGGCGGTATGAAAGAGAGCGGAATTGGCCGAGAAGGCGGCATCGAAGGGATCGAACCTTATTTAGAAACAAAATATGTATCGATTGGTTTAGACGAATAAACGTGAAAAAGACTGTCAGAGGAATCTCGGCAGTCTTTTTTATGTTAAACAGCCGGCGGGAAAAGCTGATCCACCGTTTCTTTCGTTTCTTTCAGAATTTCATGTATGTAATCTGCAGATGCCTGCTCCATGCTGCTGAACAAAAGCCGTTCGACAGGCTGAACGCCAATAAAATTGAAGACTTCAGTATCAGTTGTCATGTGATGAGAGGAGCTGAAGACCTTATTGGAATCAAGAAAAGTCCTCGGTGCATCGTGGGTGTTGATAATGACACCTTTTTTGTGCCGAAGCAGATTTTCAATTTCTCCATCCTCATTGGTCTGATAAGCAAAACCTTCAGAAAAGACGCGCTCTACATATCCTTTTAGCATGGCCGGCAAGCCGGTCCACCATATTGGAAAAATAAACGTCAACACATCCGCTTGCTGAATCAGTGTCTGCTCTCTTTGAATGGCAATCGGGACATCCCCGCATTTGATGGCAGCCTTTTCTGCAATGGTGAGCTCTGGTGAAAAACCTAGGGCATAGACATCACGAACAGTCACTTTATGACCATTGTTCAATAGAGTGCTCACAACAAGATCTAATAAGGTTTGATTTAAACTTTGCTGGGGATGAGCAAAAATGATTACATGGTTCATCTCATAGCCTCCTATGTGGTCATCTGTCTCATTATGTCACGCGGCTTTATCCTATTCAATCCTATATTGGTAATAACAAGTTGGGAAAATGGAAAATAATTGATTAGGCATAAAAGAAAAAGCGATCGTTTCTCAGAAAACGATCGCTCATACAGCCTTTATTTTTTTCTAAAAGCAAGTCCAAGTGCAATCAGTGCCACGACTAGAGCAGCAATGGACAACCCAAGCACAAGTGGTGAGGAAGAAGAGGAAGCTGTTTCAGATGCCTTTTCTTCTTTTGGTTTTTCTTGACCATGTGAATCCGTTACCGTATTAGATGCGACAATGTTTGTGATGGAATGCGGCTTGTCAGCATCTTTATCGCCAGTCCATTCAACGACCGTTCCATCCTTATAATATTGATACGCATCCCATGCAGCTTCACCTGCTTTTTCAGGATTTTTCGCTACAAAAACGAATTGCTGGAACTGTCCAGCAAGCACACCTTTACCCGTTGCTTCCCAAGTCACTCTTGTCACCTTGCCATCTTTTTCTTCAGTTGAAGTTTTCCAGCCAGGTACTGGCTCATATTGCTGGAATTCTACGCCTTTAGGAATTGTCACGACAACCTTAGTCGTCGGGCTGTCACTCTCAGAAGGAACCTTTAATGTATAGGTCTCCCAAGCATTTGTCGCAGATGTATCAGGCTTGACTGTCACGTGCGCACTCACAGGAATTGCCAATAAAAATGAGGCGAGAAGCATTGGTAGTAAAGCTTTAACGTATTTTTTCATATGTGATAACTCCTTTTAGTTTCTTCTAATAAATGTGGTATCGATATTCTTAAAAGAACCAGTTAACGCATGGATTTCAATTTTCCATGTGCCTTTTTCATTTAATAAGAGATTTTCAGCAGAGAAATGACCATTTTTTAATCGTTTCAGCTGAAATTCACTCGGTTTCTCTTCGCCGAATAAGGCGACTTTATGGATCTTGGCTGTCACAGATTGAATATCAGTGATCGTTTCTCCATTCTTCTTTGTAAATGCCACTTCGAACGAGTTTTTCCCCGGGGCATTCGGGGTAATGCTCAAGGACACAATGTCACGATGCTCGACCTGATTTGCGCCAAAGAAGGGCTCAGGTGCAGGCGGAGGAGGGCTCGGAATATTGGTAAAGACAGCCGTTAATAACAAAATGGCGATCCCGATCATCCATTCAGCTCGTAAGGAAATGCTGCGTTTCTGCTTCTTTTCCCATCTCAGCATCAAGTAATGCATCAGCCCAAGAAGGCCCATGATGATAAATAAACCAAGCTTGATTAAAAAGGTGCGTCCGTATGCTGATTGGAAAAGAGCGTCAAACGATTGCAAAATAAAGATGGCATTCACAAATCCTGAGAACACAATGAGTCCAACAGAGAGCAGTGCCCAAGGATGAAATGCTGCTAGCGTACTCCGTATGAGCGGCTGATCTTCATTTGGCAGTTTCTTCATCAATAGAAGGACAATGGCTGTTAAACCACCGACCCAAATTGAAGCAGAGACGAGATGGATGAAATCAAGTGATGTTGTGAGTATTTTATTGTCTGTTGCGGCTGGATGTCCGATTTGTGCCTTCAGCCAAAGAAGCACTATGAAAAGAAGCAGTGGAAACAGCCAAACTCGAAAAGAAGAGAAATCCCCTTTTCTCACCGCCACAATCGTCCAGATGGTGAGAAGAACAAATGACGCCATAAGCATCATCCACAGACTACCGCCAGAAGTGGACGCAATCGTTTCTTGTAAAAGCGAAGGCTGAAATGCCCCCCAAAAGGACACGTCTGCCGCTGATTTTGTCTGAATCGGCAGCTGGAAGACAAGTGCTCCGCCCATCATGATCAATGACACGGTCAAAAGCCGCTTCATTCGTTTCGCCAATACAGGTGAAATCGCAGTCTTAAACCAAAGCAGTCCAAACAAAATGGTCCCAAGGAATAAGCTGAATGACGTATAAAGAAAGGCTTTATCAATAGTTGAGGCCACATCAATGGATTCATTCGATTGACCTTGCTCTAATTGGTCAAAACCGCCATCCGCTTTTCCAATACTAAACGGAATCATACCAGAGACAGAGTGTCCGTCCGCTGATACCGCATTCCACTGGATGGTGTAAATCCCTTTTGGTAAATTCTTTTTTAAAGCTGCTTCCATGATCTTTTGATCTTTAATGACCGTATCTCCTTTATCCACACGATCACCTTTTGCATTTAGCACCTTAATGGCATGAAATCCGCTTTCAATCCCTTCACTAAATGTGATCGAGACTGAAGGAGGCTGCTGATCCAGCTCTTCATTTGCCGCTGGGTTTGAGCTCACGACGTATGCGTGAGCAAATGCTTCCTTTGGAATGAAAAAAGCGAACATGATCATAAGAAGCAGAAGCCACTTACTATTTTTAAACAAGGTGAATAACCGCCTTTCTACCTATGAAAATGTCTCATGTATCAGAAAGAAAGCGGCAGTAAACTGTGAGTCACAGAAAAAACCGCTCTTCCTATTGTGCCGCCCACTCTAAAAGGTAAACGAAACAAACAGCAAGATGGTTCACTTTTTCTGTGTCATGTCTGCGCAGACATTTCTTAATTGAATAGGTTTGATCAATTATAAGCCTATTCGATTTAAGAAGAGGAAACAAGAAGAGACCATTTGAAAGTTGTGAAATTCCCATGAATTTTTCGTCAAAACAACGGCAGATCAACCTTTTCACCCGTTTTGTATTGGGATCTGAAGGTGATGACACATCATTTTTCAATTTTGTCACACACTATGTGACAAAGTGACATTTAGTTTCAATTGAAGAGAACGTGAAAGCGTTTTACGATAGGCATAAGGGCTTCACTGAATTTTGTTCTTATATCTTTTGACCTATAAAGCCCTAAATAAAGGGAGAGAAGAAAGGAGTTTTCATAGATGCAGGAAAAAAGCGGATTTCGCGTAAAAGTACAGCGCTTTGGAAGCTATTTAAGCGGTATGATCATGCCGAATATTGGAGCGTTTATCGCTTGGGGACTCATCACCGCATTGTTCATTCCAAGTGGTTATTTTCCAAATGAACAATTAAATACACTTGTTGGTCCAATGATCAACTACTTGCTGCCGCTTTTAATCGGTTACACAGGCGGGAAGCTCGTATATGATCATCGAGGCGGGGTACTCGGTGCAACCGCTACGATTGGGGTTATTGTCGGTTCGGACATCCCAATGTTTTTAGGTGCGATGATCATGGGACCGCTTGGCGGTTATCTCATTAAGAAAATCGACCAGCTGTTCAAAGACCGAATCAGATCAGGCTTTGAAATGCTGATTAATAATTTTAGTGCAGGTATACTAGGTGCCATTTTAGTCGCCATTGCTTTCTACGCCATCGGTCCAGTGGTACTAGGCCTGAATAAAGCCCTTGCGGCAGGTGTAGATATCATTGTCAATGCACATTTACTTCCGCTGGCAAGTATCTTCATTGAACCAGCGAAAGTATTGTTCTTAAACAATGCAATTAACCAAGGGATTTTAGGTCCATTAGGAGTAGAGCAAGCGGCGAAGACAGGCCAGTCCGTTCTGTTCTTGCTTGAAACAAACCCTGGACCAGGTCTCGGTGTTCTTCTAGCCTACATGTTCTTTGGAAGAGGGACGGCAAAGCAGTCTGCACCTGGTGCGATTGTCATTCAATTCTTAGGGGGAATCCATGAGATTTACTTCCCATACATCTTAATGAAGCCAAAGCTCATTTTGGCGGTTATTGCTGGGGGAGCGAGCGGCGTTCTGACCTTTACACTGTTAAATGCAGGCTTAAAGGCTGTGCCGTCACCAGGAAGTATCATCGCTCTGATGCTCATGTCACCAAAAGGCGGCCACCTTGCCGTTCTAGCAGGTGTTGTCGTGGCAGCGGTCGTATCGTTCCTTGTCGCTTCTGTCATTTTGAAAGCGTCTAAAGCAGTGGACGAAGATTTAACAGCAGCAACTGAAAAAATGCAAGACATGAAAGGCAAGAAAAGTGCAGCAGCAGCAGCTCTTACAGCACAAAAAGAAGGTGCTGAAGCAAGCGAGCAAGCAGCATCTCCAGATGAAATCAATCCAGATGACGTGAACAAAATCATCTTTGCCTGTGATGCAGGAATGGGCTCAAGTGCGATGGGCGCATCCGTCTTAAAGAATAAAGTCAAAAAGGCAGAGCTAGATATTGATGTAACAAATACATCCATCAGCAATATCCCAGATGATGCCGATGTGGTCTTTACTCATAAAGATTTAACAGATAGAGCCAAGGCAAAACTGCCAGGAGCTGTGCATATCTCAGTTGATAATTTCTTAAACAGCCCGAAATACGATGAGCTGATTGAGAAATTGAAAAAATAACATGACGAAACGGGTTGAGTCCAATTTTTCCTAATTGAACTCCCCGTTTTGGTTGTTTTCTGATTTTCCATTCTAAAAAAGGTGTGTGATCTTTCATGAAACAAGTACTTTCAAAAGACAATATTTTTCTAAACGAACAAGCGGGCTCTAAAGAAGAAGCCATTAAAAAAGCGGGCGAAGTCCTAGTGGCAAACGGTTATGTCACAAGTGATTATGTGGACAAAATGTTTGAAAGAGAAAATATTTCTTCTACATTTATGGGCAACGGAATTGCCATTCCTCATGGAACAGAGGATGCGAAAGCGGCTGTTCTTCATTCAGGAATTTCCATTATCCAAATTCCAGATGGCGTTGAATATGGCGAGGGGAATATTGTCAAAGTCGTATTTGGCATCGCTGGTAAAAACAATGAACATCTCGATATTCTTTCTCAAATTGCAATTGTCTGTTCAGAGGAAGAAAACGTAGAGCGTATCATTCATGCAAAGGATCAGGATGAACTGATCGCCATCTTTAACGAGGTGAACTAACATGAAGGCACTTCATTTTGGAGCAGGAAATATTGGCAGAGGGTTTATCGGATCTTTGTTAAAAGCATCAGGCTTTGAGCTCGTTTTTACCGATGTAAATGAAGCGGTGATCAACGAGCTGAATGAAAAAGGAGAATACACAGTGGAACTTGCAGCACCAGGGCAGCAGCAAGAAGTGGTTGGTCCTGTGTCAGCCATCAATTCCGCAAAAGATCCAGCCGCATTAACAGAGGCAGTTGCAACAGCTGATCTCATTACAACAGCTGTTGGACCAGCTGTTTTGAACATCATTGCTTCATCGATTGCTGAAGGTTTAAAACAGAAAAAGACTGATCATATCATCAACATTGTGGCGTGTGAAAATATGATTGGCGGCAGCTCTCATTTAAAGGAAGCCGTTTTCTCTCATTTAACAGCTGATGAACAAGAAGCGCTGTCACACACAGTTGGTTTTCCAAACGCTGCGGTTGACCGCATTGTCCCCATTCAGCACCATGAGGACATTTTGAAAGTATCAGTCGAGCCATTTTTCGAGTGGGTGATTGATGAGACAGGCTTTATTGGAGACGTTCCTCAGATCGATGGAGCGACCTTTGTACAAGATTTGACGCCTTATATTGAGCGTAAGCTCTTTACTGTCAACACAGGACATGCACTAGCTGCTTATGTCGGGTACGAGAAAGGCGTTCAAACGATTAAAGAAGCTGTCGATACACCAGAGATTCGTCAAGTGGTCGAAGGTGCACTTCACGAAACGGGCAGCTATTTAATCGACACATATGGCTTTCAAAAAGAAGAACATGATGCGTATATCCAAAAAATCATCAAACGATTTGAAAATGCCTTTATCTCTGATGAAGTCACGCGCGTCGCACGTTCCCCGCTTAGAAAGCTTGGAGCAAATGACCGTTTAATCGGTCCAGCGAAAAAGATCAAACAGCCACAGTATTTAGTAAAAGGAATCGTGGCAGCTTTGGCTTACGACTTTACTGAAGACGAAGAAGCTGTTCGTTTGCAGGCATTAAGAAAAGAAAAAGGCATTGAATGTGTGCTGGAAGAGGTATGTGGACTCTCACCAACAGACGATCTTTATCAAGCCATTCTTAAAGAAACAGCTCATTAATCAGAAAATCCCTTTCCAACGTGCGGAAGGGATTTTTTCTATGACTTTTTTAATACTTTTCCCTGCTTGACGATATATAAAGCAAGGGGGAATTTGTACATGAAAAAGAAAGCGTTTGCGTCAAGAAGTGTCTTTTTTCAATTAATGTCTGCCATTATCGTGATCACGATTTTAACGGGCGGACTAGTTGGAACAACGGGGTATTTTTTAGCGAAAAGCGTATTAATTGATGCGGGAAAAGCAGATTTAAAACACATCGTCAATGGAGCGATGGCCACACTTGCACAGTTGAATGACCGTGTGGAGAAAAAAGAACTGACGATTGAGCAGGCGCAAGAACAAGCCCGGCTTTACTTGAGTGGACCCAAAAATGACAACGGGAAGGGATACCAACCTCAAAAATCAGATTTTATCTATAAAAATAAAGGCTATCTGATCGCATATGGCACTGACTATTCAACCCAGGTCCATCCGGTCAACGACATTGGCGTCATTCCAGATAACACGACCAATCGTCAAAAAATGGTCGCTGGCGCCAATGCGAAAGGCGAGGATGCACACTATGTGACCTATATGGATAAGGACGATGCAACCGGCGAAGAAAAAGAAAAGCTCGCCTATATGAGCCAGTTTACGCCGTGGAATTGGAGTGTCGGTATCGCTGTCTTCCAGGACGAATTTTATAAAGAATTAGAGCAGATGAAGCTCTATATTATTCTCATTACAGCAGGTGTCGCCCTTCTGAGTCTAGGCGTCTTTTATTTAACTGCTCGAGGAAAAGTCAGACTGCTGAAGCAAGTCACTGCTGCTTCAAAGGAAATTGCGGCGGGGAATATTGAACGCACAAACTTAAAGGAAACAACGGATGAAATCGGCCAGCTGGCAAAAGGCTTTAACCATATGTCAGGAGAGCTCAGAACACTGGTGAGCGGTTTACAGGAAACGAGCAGTCAGCTTGTTGAATCAGCGACAGATTTATCGGCAATATCTGAAGAAACCTCAGCCAGCAGTGAAGAAATTGGACGAGCCATCGGAGACATTTCGACTGGAACACTTCATCAAGCATCTGATCTTGAAGTAGCCAATCAACAAATGACCCAGTTTAATCAATCTATTGAGAACGTCAAAGAACAGAGTGATCAAATTAAACGGATTTCCGACCAATCGAGTCAATCATCACAGCAGGGTCAGCAAATCGTACAGCAATTAAAACAATCGAATGAACAATCGATTCAGGCGTCTCAAGGCATTAGAGCAGGAATCGAGCAGTTAAGTACAAAAGTACAGGATATTTCTCAAATCACAGATACGATTGAAAGCATTTCAAATGAGACGAATTTACTGGCACTGAATGCAAGTATTGAGGCAGCACGGGCGGGAGAGCATGGCAAAGGCTTCTCAGTTGTGGCGAGTGAAGTGCGGAATTTAGCTGAACAGACAAAACAATCAGCCGTTCAAATTCAGCAAATGATTCAAGGCATTAAAGAAGAAACGACGGCAACAGCCGGCATCATGTCGAGCACAATGGATCGTTTTGCCGAGCTGGATGAAGCGGTGCATGCAACAGAACATGAATTCAATGCCATCTCTACGTTGATTTCACAAACCATCGTTGAAACAAACGCGATGGCAAAAGAGCTGAATACACTGCTGGAGCAAAACGACCTCATCACAAAAGCCATGCAAGGCGCAGCACATGTTTCTCAAGAAAATGCTGCGGCGATCGAAGAAATCACTGCATCCACAGACGAACAAGTGACAGCCATTTCTAATGTGGCAAAAGCAGCAGAAAGACTTAATGAGCTTAGCATGCGATTGAATCAGGAAATTGCGCGTTATCGTCTATAAATCATTTTGACGATGTATCACTTGTCAGGTACGATGAAGTTAATCAAAACCTTGCTCACGCAATCAAAAGGAGTGTTCCGGTCATGAAAAAGAAGATATTGATGTTCTTACCTTGTGGCTATGGATACTCCACTGCTGTTTTCTTTTAGGATAGATAGAAATTGGTGAAGTCTGTCTACAAAACAAAGAAACTAGCAGAAAAATAAACGTGAGTGAGGGATATAACATGGAAAAAATCACGAGAAAAAACCCAGAAAGTATGCCGAAACCTGTTGGTCATTACAGTCATATCACAAGGGTGCCAAGGGGTGCGGGATTATTTGTTACATCGGGTCAGGTAGGGACAGATATAGATGGGCAGATCCCATCAAGCTTAAACGACCAAGTAACGAATACGTTTGAAAACATTAAAAAAATCCTTGAATCAGAAGGATTGAATGAAGAACATGTGATCAAGGTCAATATATGGGCAACAGAAGAAATCGACTGGGACCATCTATATCCTCAGTGGGATACGATCTTTAAAACAGCTTACCCATCAATGACGGTTGCTTATGTATCAGCTTTAGGATGGCCGGAGCTGAAAATTGAAATTGAACTATGGTGTGCGGATATATGATTCAAAAAAAGAACAGTGGAAACTGTTCTTTCAAATTGTTGACAAAGGGCTAAAATGATCTTTATTTTAGCCCTTTGTCTTCTTTTTTTCAGCGTGATAGAAAACCTTTGAAGTCTAGGAAGGACGAGTACCGGCGCGGAGCGAATTTGACATTCGTGAGCACCGGCATGCAGACCTGACACCGAATGCGAGGGTTTGTCTACACGCTGAGCCGCTTTGTGATCCATCCAGTAAGGAACGTAAAGACGGTGTAGACGATGACCCAAATGAGAAAAGATACATTCCCGCCAATAGAGGTGAACATGAAGATCATGCTCGCTAACAGCACAATCAAAGTAGGCATCCAAACATTCTTCAAAAAGAGCGTGCCCAAAATGCCAATCAGCACAGAGATAATAGGAAAGCCAAATACAATGAATAGAATAAAAACAGCCATATTGCGAACTCCTTTTAACAAGTGTTTACATTAAAACATAAAAGACCGAAGCAGCCATGTGTGGAAGTGCAAAAATCATCACAAGAAAAGCCGTATCAAGGCGCCACATGCGGTATTCTTTTGTTTCAGAATGATAGGCTGCTCGTGTCTCTTCTCCACTTGTCCAAGCACCCATTAGCACCCCAGACATCACGACCCCAATAATAGAAATCCCGCCGCTGACAAACCCAATCCATTCAAGGTGCTGCAACAGCATAGCGGCGCTGTAAATCACAATCATTGAGCAAACACCGGCGAAAAAGGCATGTTTTTTTCTCATTCTGGTTCACTCCCTTCAAAGACAATTAGGAGACCGCATCACATATTTCAATGAAATGACCATCAGGATCAGACACATAAGCGACCGTTTGACCCCATGGTTTTTTTGCAGGTTCTTTGATGATTGGAACCCCTTTTTCCTTCATTGATGCAATCGTTTGCTCCACATCATCCACAACAAAGCCAATCTCAAACGTGTGAGACGCTTGATTTGCTTCAGGGACAGGCAATCCGAGTGCTTCTTTGACATCCTGTCGTGAATTAATCGATAACGTCACGTCTCCAGTGTCAAACTCAACATAGGATTCAACCCTCAATTTTATTGGGAAACCAAGTACATGCTGATAGAAATGAATACTCGCCTCCACATCGTTTACATATAGAATGGTATATTTCATTTTCATGTGAAAAGCTCCTCTCTTCATATACGTGTCAAAAACGGAAAGGTTTCCCACTCATTGTACCATATAGGATATAAGATGTATTTCATTACAAAAAAATCAAAATAATTAGCTCGATAGTCTTGAAAAACAAAAAGTGGTGACATATGATAAAAATGTAAAATTAGAAAAAATAGGGGGATTTTACATGTTGAAAAAAATCATGGTGGCTGTCTTGTCTTTAGGTCTTTTACTAAGCTTTACACAAGTCGACACCCACACAGCAGATGCAAAAACGGTCAAGTCTTACAAAAACTGCAAAGCGCTGAACAAAGTATATAAAGGCGGCGTAGCAAAAAGCAAAAACACGAAAAACAAAGGCGGAAAAACAAAGTACAAGCCTTATGTATCAAAAGCACTTTATCAAAAAAATATGCGGCTTGACCGCGATAAAGACGGCATTGCGTGTGAACGCTAAGCACATGTGAAAAGACCTGTCACAAGGTCTTTTTTCTATGGGATCAAACTCGTCCCTTTGTGCCAGCTTCATCTTTATATTAAAATAAAGATAGTTTCAAAAATCGATACAAAGTGGGGTACTCAATTTGTCAACACAAGCTCATAAGAAAGACATCCGATTGATTGCCATTGATATGGATGGCACGCTGTTAAACAGTGAGCACATCATTCCAGAGGAAAATAAACAAGCCATTAAAGAGGCTGAAGCAAAAGGGGTCCATGTGGTCATTAGCACAGGGCGGACACTGATGACATGCCGAGAGCTGGTTGAGCCGCTCAAGTTATCGTCTTACCTTGTGACAGCAAACGGAAGTGAAATCTGGGATTCAAACTTCCAGCTGATCGAACGAGATCTGCTGCATCCTGATCACGTCCAAATGATGTGGGATTTAAAAAATAGGTACGAAACCGATTACTGGGCTTCGACTGTGGATAAGGTGTGGAGAGGTGAATTCCCTGAACGAATTCATGACCATGAATGGCTGAAATTTGGCTTTGATATTCATGATGATGACGTTCGTGAGGAAGTACTCAATACATTGAAAACAAATAAGCATCTAGAGATCACAAACTCAAGTCCAACGAATATCGAAGTGAATGCAGCCGGCATTAACAAAGCGGCAGCTCTTGCAAAAGTAGCAGAACGCATTGGCTGTACGATGGACAACGTCATGTCACTTGGCGACAGCCTCAATGATATAGCCATGATTCAAGAAGCTGGATTAGGCATTGCCATGGGAAATGCGCAGGAAGTGGTGAAAGAGGCCGCTGATTGGATTACAGCGCCTAATACAGAACACGGCGTGGCAAAAGCCATCCAACATTGGGTGCTGTCTAAATAAGGTGCATATCATTACAGAAAAAGTGAGAGGATTTTGCCTCTCGCTTTTTTTGTTTTCTCCTAGTTCTATTGTTATGTTTTCTGCCAATTTCATGTGCAGTCTATCCAAAGTTGGTATAATCAATATAAATTCGAATATTCGGACTTTATATTCCGTATTTCGGAACAACAAGGAGGGGTTCTATGTATCAAGTGGATATCAACTGTGATTTGGGAGAAAGCTTTGGTCAATACACAATCGGTGCAGATGAACAAATCTTAGAATATGTCACCTCAGCCAACATTGCTTGCGGTTTTCATGCAGGAGATCCAACGGTCATGAGAAAGACAGTTAGAATGGCACTGGATAAAGGGGTTAAAATTGGTGCACATCCAGGTTTGCAAGATTTGGTCGGCTTTGGCAGACGTCCAATGGCTATCTCCGCAGAGGAAGCCTATGATCTTGTCATCTATCAAATTGGCGCTCTATCAGCCTTTCTCAAGGCCGAGGGCGGCACGATGCAGCATGTCAAACCACACGGCGCCCTCTACAACATGGCAGCTAAAAATAATGAATTATCTGAATCGATTGCGCAGGCTGTATATGATGTGGACCCAAACCTTGTGTTATTTGGTCTGTCAGGCAGTGAACTTGCGTTAGCAGGTGAACGAATAGGTCTGCAAGTGGCACATGAAGTTTTTTCTGATCGGACGTATCAAACAGACGGGACGCTGACATCGCGCCGCGAACCACATGCACTCATTAAAGAGGATGAACGGGCCGTCCAGCAGGTTGTTCGTATGGTGCGAGAAGGCAGGGTTCGTACAGTTCAAGGAGAAGATATCGAGCTCAAAGCAGATACGGTTTGCATTCACGGAGACGGCAGTCATGCGCTTCAATTTGCGAAGATCATTACAGCAAAGCTAAAAGAAGCCGGCATCCATCTGAAGGCCTTTCAATAAAAATCGTCATCAAAGGGGGAAACAGCATGAAAACAGAGAAAGTCAAACAAATGAAGGCACCAAAGGGGAATCGGTCTATGCTGATGGGCGCAGCCTTTTTAATGGCGACGTCCGCGATCGGACCGGGATTTTTAACACAAACAACCGTCTTCACACAGCAGCTTGCGGCTAGCTTTGGATTTGTCATTTTGATCTCAATTTTATTAGATATTTTTGCACAAACAAATGTATGGCGCATCATTGCCGTGTCAGAAAAACGAGGTCAGGATATCGCAAATATGGTGCTCCCGGGTCTCGGCTATGTGCTGGCCTTTTTGATTGTCATTGGAGGACTTGCCTTTAACATCGGAAATATCGCTGGAGCTGGTCTCGGTTTCCAGGTGATCTTCGGAGTCGATCCGCGAATCGGCGCAGGGATCAGTGCTGTGATTGCCATTCTTATCTTTGTGATCAAAGAGGCTGGGAAAGCGATGGATCGTTTCACACAGGCAGCTGGTTTTGTCATGATTGGCCTGATGCTGTATGTGGCGATTTCAACAGCGCCGCCAGTTGGAGAAGCGGCCGTGAGAACATTTGTCCCAGAGACGATTGATATTTTATCCATTGTGACACTTGTGGGCGGAACGGTAGGCGGCTATATCGTCTTTGCTGGCGGGCATCGCTTGCTGGATGCAGGTATTAAGGGGAAGGAAGCACTGCCGCAAGTGACGAAAAGCTCTATTTTCGGTGTTTTAATTACATCTGTCATGCGTGTAGCACTCTTTCTTGCCGTATTAGGGGTTGTTTCAAAAGGCTTGCAGATTGATCCATCCAACCCGCCTGCCTCTGTTTTTCAATTAGCTTCAGGAAATATCGGCTATAAAATGTTCGGGATTATTATGTGGGCTGCGGCGATTACGTCTGTCATTGGAGCAGCATACACATCTGTTTCTTTCTTCAAAACCTTCTCACCAAAAATTGAGCAAAACCAGCGTGGCATTATCATTGGTTTTATTGCTCTTTCAACCCTTTGTTTTATCACGATCGGAAGACCTGTGAACATCTTGATATTAGTTGGAGCAATCAATGCATTGATTTTGCCGCTCGCCCTTGGCACTTTACTCGTTGCGGCGTATAAGAAAGACATTGTTGGAGATTATCGTCATCCATTCTTTTTGACAGTGACTGGTGCATTTGTTGTGGTCATTATGGCGATGATGGGCGGCTATACCATCATGAATGAAATCCCTAAACTATGGAGCTGATCCAGATGAATACTTATCAAACATATGAGCCATCACAGATGAGAGAATTGATTCGCGAAAAAAAGATCACAGGACCAACGGCTGGCTTTGCAGAAGGGTTTGCTCAAGCCAATTTAATGATTGTCAAAAAGGAACTTGCCTTTGATTTTCTTTTGTTTTGTCAGCGGAATCCGGCTGCATGTCCCTTGCTTGATGTACTGGACCCAGGTGATCCAGTGCCAAGACGGTCGGCGCCTCAAGCGGATATTCGTACGGACTTTCCTAAGTACCGTATTTACCGAAAAGGGATTCTTGAAGAAGAGGTTACAGATATCACTGCTTATTGGGAGGGTGATATGGTTGCCTTTCTCATTGGATGCAGTTTTACGTTTGAGCACGCGCTTATGCTGAATGACATTCCTGTCCGCCATATTGAAGACGGTCATAACGTACCCATGTATCAAACGAATATAGCTTGTGAAAAAGCAGGAGTCTTTCACGGCCCGATGGTGGTCAGCATGAGACCCATTCCGGCGCATCAAGTCACAAGAAGTGTTCAAGTGACATCTCGATTTCCATCAGTCCATGGCGGTCCGATCCATATAGGGGACCCAGCGGTGATTGGCATTTCCGATGTGAATCAGCCTGACTTTGGAGAACCATCTGTGATCAAAGAAGGAGAGGTCCCGGTGTTTTGGGCATGTGGTGTGACGCCGCAAGCCATTGTCATGCATACAAAACCCGACATTGCGATTACTCATGCACCTGGGCATATGTTCATCACAGATCGAAGAGATCAAAAGCTCGGTGTACTGTAGAAAGAGAGGTGTCCTCAAGTGGCTTTTTCAACGATAAAAGATTCTATCACCTACCACCCGCTGGGAGATGCAGCGATCGTCATCCAAGCTGGAGCTGACATACGTGAGGAGATTCATGCACGGGTTGAGCAGCTGTTTGCATGTATTGAACAGCACCCATTTGAAGGGTATGTAGAAGCAGTTCAAGCCTTTACAAACGTGACTGTTTTTTACGAGCCTTATACCGTTCATCAATCGGCCCAGCTTCAAACACATGACCTGTCTCCGTATGAATGGGTCAAAGGCTATATTGAACAACTTCTTGAAGACAAATGGCAAGATGAAGTTCAGGTGAAGCGACGCATCGTTGACATTCCAGTCTGTTACGGGGGAGCGCTGGGCCCTGATTTAGAAGAGGTTGCCCGTATCAATGGTTTAACGCCAGAGGAAGTCGTGCGTATTCACACTGCCGGTACGTACCTTGTCTATATGGTTGGATTTGCCCCAGGGTTTCCGTTTTTAGGCGGGCTGTCTGAAAAGATCGCAGCACCACGCAGAGAAACACCAAGGATGTCCATTCCAAAAGGCTCTGTTGGTATTGCAGGAAAGCAGACAGGCGTTTATCCAATTTCCACACCCGGGGGCTGGCAGCTCATTGGACAAACCCCGCTGCCGCTTTTTCGCCCAGACGAGGAAATTCCGAGTTTATTAAAAGCAGGGGACGAGGTCAGATTTGTCCAAATGTCTGAAAAGGAATTTTTCAGCATGAAGGAGGCAGAACGTTGAGTATTCATGTCATCAAGCCAGGGATCTACACAACCATTCAAGATAAAGGGCGGCAAGGCTATCAAAAGTATGGCGTCTTAACGAGCGGCGGCATGGACCCGCTCTCACTTAGAATCGCCAACATTCTCACTGGCAACCAAGAAAATGAAGCCGTGCTGGAAGTGACGTTGATGGGGCCGGGGCCTGTGCTCACATTTGAGAGGGATCAGCTCATCGCCGTCACTGGTGCTGATGTTGAGATTGATATTGATGGAGAGCGGGCACCATTATGGAAGCCGCTCTTTGTCCGATCAGGAAGCACGATCACCTTTGGTCTTTGTAAGAGAGGCTGCCGCGTTTATCTTGCTGTGGCAGGTGGATTTGATGTGGAACCAGTCATGCAGAGCAAAAGCACCTATGTCAGAGCAGGGATCGGTGGACTGAAAGGACGACCGCTTGAAAAAGGTGACGTTCTATCCATTGGAGAGCCGTCTATCGTAGCGGATCATTTGTTTGATAGGCTAAAAAATAAAGTGAATCAGGCGGGATATGGCGCACCCGATTGGACAGTGAGTCATGATCATTTTTTACCGCTGCGGAAATCACCAGTGATTCGTGTGCTGGCAGGCAGGCATCTTTCTCATTTTCAAGAAACATCTCAAACCGCGTTTTTTGAGCAGTCTTATCAGGTCACACCTCAATCAGATCGCATGGGCTGCCGGCTAAAGGGAGAGCCGGTTCATTTAAAAGAAAAGCTGGAATTGATCTCAGAAGCTGTCGCCTTTGGATCTATTCAAATTCCACCCGATGGCCAGCCGATTATTCTGCTGGCAGATCGGCAGACGACAGGCGGATACCCGCGTATTGGAGAAGTAGCGACTGTTGATTTGCCGCTTATTGCACAGGCGATGCCTGGGGCAAAGCTGTATTTTGAACAAATAGATCATCGGGATGCAGAGCAGGCGTTATTTAAGCAAGAAGCAGAACTGAGGGAGCTGGCCGCAAGAATCAAGCTGGAAGCATTCTCGTTTAGAAAAGGTGAAGAAGATGCAAAACACAAATAAAACGGTTGTGAAATCAATGGAGATTTTGCGGCTGTTTATCGCTCACGATCAATTAACATTAAATGAAATGATCGAGCTTTCCGGTATGCCGAAAACATCTGTCCATCGTATGGCGAGCTCTTTAGCCGATATGGGACTGTTAGAAAAGCAAGAAACAGGTGTGTATCGATTAGGATTAATGTTCCTTGAATACGGTCAGCTTGTGGCGGACCGCCTTGATATTCGAAGGATTGCAAGACCATTTATGGAAAGCTTACGGGATGAAGTAGGAGAAGCTGTACAGCTCATTGTTCGTGAGGGCGACGAAGCCATTTACGTGGAAAAGATTGAAGGTACGCAGCCTGTTCGTCTCTACACCGCCGTTGGCAGACGGTCTCCCCTATATGCGGGTGCCTGTGCGAGAAGTATTCTCTCCTTTTTGCCAGAGAGCGAGAGACTTGCCTATATTGACTCAATAGAGCTGGGGAAGATCGGGATTGGGACCATCACAGATAAAGAGGTTCTAAGAAACATGCTGGAAGAATCAAATGCGCGGGGATATACGCTAAGCTATTCTGAGCTTGAAAACTATACAGCTGCGATTGGAGCTCCTATTTTCAATCATCTGGGGGAAGTGGCAGCAGGTATTAGCATTGCAGGATTTGAAGCAGGCTATCAAAAAGAACGCTTACCTTACTTAATTCAACAGGTGAAAAAAGCCGCCAGTGATATTTCGAGAGAATTAGGTTTTTCTGAACAAATAAAAAGCCAATGACCGTAAAGATCATTGGCTTTTTGCGTGCAGTTATTAGAAAGTTTTTCCTAAAGCTTTCGCACGTTCGATTGCATCTGCTTTAATTTGCTCTGCTTTCGCAGGCTCAGCATTGTGACCTTCAACGATAAGACCTTCGAAAGAAGGAATTCCGAAGAAGTTAGCGATTGTACCAAGGTAACGGTGACCTGCTTCAAGTTCAGCAGCAGGACCTTCAGAGTAGTATCCGCCACGTGCTTGGATGTGAAGAGCTTTTTTGTCTGTTAATAATCCAACAGGACCTTGCTCAGTGTATTTGAATGTTTTACCAGCTACAGCAACAGAGTCGATGTATGCTTTAAGAACTGGTGGGAATGAGAAGTTCCAAAGTGGTGAAACAAATACATATTTGTCAGCAGAAACGAATTGATCACTTAATTCGTTTAGACGAGCAACTTTCGCTTGCTCTTCAGCTGAAAGTGTATCGAAACCAGCGCCAGATTGAAGTTTGCCCCAGCCAGCGAATACATCTGCATCAATGTGAGGGATGTTTTCTTTGTACAAATCGATATGTACAACCTCGTCACTTGGATTTGCTTCCTTATAAGATTCGATAAATGCCTTAGCAGTAGCCATACTGTAAGAAACTGTTTCATCATGCGGATGTGCAGTGATGTATAAAACTTTTGCCATGTTCATTCAATCCTTTCTGTTTCGGTTATTTTTTTAGCGTATCCCAAAGGTACACTGAATATGTGGCATCTTTAATCATATTGGAATGCTATGAAAAAGATGTAACAAGCACAGTTACATGAAAACTGATATTTTCATTGTAATCACAATGTAGTTTGAAGTCAAGGTATAAAGTCTCGAAATCAAGATAAAAAGTTTGTAAATTTTTCTGGAACGCGTAAACACGCAGTTTTCAGCGCAAAAAGCCTACTCTTATTGAACAAAAAATCGTTCGATACCGCAAGTAAAGAGTTTGTAAAGGCGCTGCATCTCAAAAAAAAATGAATGCCCCTAAGTCATCTGCTACAAGCATCTGTTCTTCGAATTCGTATATATAAGAGAAGGCAGGAGAGAGTGAGGGATAAGAGTGGGACGATCCTATGTTGCGATTGGAGATTCCTTAACAGTTGGGGTGGGGGCACGTTTATTTGGCGGAGGATTTGTTCAGCGGTTTTGGTGGATGCTTGAAAAAAAGACGCATGCACCGGTCGAGCTGTCCGTATTTGCAAAATCAGGGTTAACGACTGAGCAGATTTTACAGCTCTTCAAACGGTCAGAGGTGAGACGTGCGATTGCGGCAGCTGACATCATCACCATCACAGGCTGTGGGAATGACCTTGTTCAAGCTGTTCAGCAGTATGAAGAAGGTGAAGATGAAAAGAAACTGCTGCAAGCAGTCATACATTGTCAGGCGAATTTTAGCAAGATGATTCAAGAAATTGCTCAAATTAAAAGAGGACAGCATCAGCCCTACTACGTGTATTTCATGAATTTATATAACCCATTTCCAGAAATACCAATAGCCGGGCGGTGGCTTCAGCAATATAATCAACAGCTTCGTTTGCTTGCTGCGAATCCACATGTAGAAGTTGTGGATGTGTACCGGGCGTTTGAAGGACATGAAAGAGCCTACTTATCGATTGATCAATTTCACCCGAATCCTAAGGGGTATGAAGCGATGGCAGAAGCATTGTTTAAAGCATACTGTAAACAGCTGTAATCCGTGGGATTGCAGTTTTTTTCATCTTTTTCAATATATGACGGTTTCGATATGATAAAAGAAACGAAGGTGAAAGAGGTGTACAGGCATGGAGGAAATCAGTGCGTTTTTTCAAAAGATGACAGGAACGGCTTATGAAGTAGGAAAACAGCAGGCTGTCTGGCTTAAGGAGAACCCGTTGCTAAAGACACAATATATTCGAACAGAACCGGTAACACAACAGGCTGTGAAAGAAACGAAGCAGCTGATCCGTCCCTTTCTTCCTCAATTAGATGAAGAGATTGCTGGGTTATGTGATGAAATGCAATTAGATGAGCGTTATTTGACCATTTTCTATTCATCTCATCTTCAGCCAGGCTGTTCCCACTGTGTGAGGCAAGGGAATATGGCGGCAGGCCAACAAACGGTCATGCTGCGTAACTATGATTTCTCTCCGATTTTTGATGATATGCGTCTTGTGACGACACATGTGAAAGGCTCGGCATATCATACAGGCTCGTCGCTGCTGTTGTTTGGCAGATCTGATGGAATGAATGAGCATGGTCTTGCAGTGACTTTCTCTGCTTGCGGTCCGCCGGTTGGCAATGAACCCGGTTTAAAGCCTCCAGCAGTCGCCGGTTTGCAGGTGTATCATGTGATTCGCTCTGTTCTGGAATCCTGTTCAACGGTCGAGGAAGCCATTCGCTCTATCGAGGAAATGCCCGTTGCCTCAAATGTTCATATCATGCTTGCCGATCGAAAAGGAAAGGCGGCTGTGATTGAAATCATTGATGGTCAAAAAAGGGTGAGAAAACCGGAGAGAGGTTATATTGCTGCAACGAATCATCCGGTAGCTGCTCAAACAGCAAAAGGGATGACCAAACATCATTCTGTTGTCAGATACGATATGTTAATGGAAGCTTTAAAAGAGCAACGATCAAGTGATTCTCTTGTGAAACTGTTCCAGACAGAATATCCTGATGGTCTGACTGTGCACAATTATGATGAGCTGTTTGGAACGATGCGAACCGTCATGTTCCGTCCAGAAGAAGGCACAATCGATTATTGCTTTGGCTCTCCAGTATACAATCCGACTTATTCTTTAAAAGCCGGGGGTTCACTGCCTTTTCAAGAACGAAAGGTTCAATTTCATCAAAAGGATTATGGACCTTCATTTTGGAGAAGTGTCTGATGATCCCTTGTTTATATTTTGTCACAGCCGCTGTGCCAAATTCAGATCAACTTAAGATTGCATCGCTCATTGAAAGCGTTTTATATTAAGGTGTGACAATAGACCTATTTATACAGAAGGAGGCATTTCATGTACATAACGGCACGAGAACAGAAAGTCATTAAATACATCATTCAGCAAAATCGTTATGTCACCATTCGTGAGATAGCCGATTCTGTTCAGGTGAGTACTAGAACGATCCATAGAGAACTAAAATCCATTAAACCAATATTAAAAGATTATCATCTTTCATTAGATAAACAGCCGGGGAAAGGTTTGAAGGCAGTCGGCGAACAGGAGGATAAACAGCGGCTTCTTGCTCATATGTCAAATGAGGATCAAATCGAATATAGTTCAGATGAACGAAAACTCTTAATCCTATGTGCGCTACTTGAAGCGAAGGAACCGGTGAAATTATACACACTCGCAGCTGACTTGCAGGTAACAAATGCGACGATCAGCTATGATTTAGATGAACTGACGGAGTGGATTGCTCCATACGGTTTGCAGCTTATCCGCAAGCGCGGGTACGGCATTGAATTAAAAGGGCCGGAGGAAGCAAAACGGAAAATTGTCGGCAATCTCATTGTTGACCGGCTCGACATTCAATTATTTTTAGAAACGATTGAAATGAATATCAAACATCGAACGAAAGCGACGGAAAAGGTGTTTGGCGTTGTCAGCAGAGGGCAGCTGCTTAAGGTAGAAAGGCTGCTCTTTCATTTGAAAGATCGACTGTCACTCTCCTTATCTGATAGTGCCTATATTGCACTTGTTGTTCACTTAACCTATGCTATCGAACGTATTCAGCTTGGGGAAACCATTCGAATGGAAGAGGAAGAGCTGCTGGAATTAAAGCGGACGAAGGAATTTGAATCATCACTTCGAATGGCAAGAGCACTTGAACGCATGTTTAATGTGGAAATTCCTGAAGCGGAGGTCGGTTATATGACCATCCATCTACGCAGTGCAAATCGCAGCTTTGGGGCAGAATACCGTATTGATGAAATTGAGCTGGATATAGCGCTGAGAACGAAAAAGCTCATTGATTTTATTTCAAATAAAACCGGCTATCATCTCAATGAAAATGATTCATTGTATGAGGGGCTCGTGTCTCATCTTGAGCCTGCCATGAACCGTCTAAAGGAAAAGATGAGAATCTATAATCCGCTCACACAACAAATAAAAAAAGACTACTTTTTGCTGTTTATGGCGATTGAAGAAGGAGTCGAGCGTTTCTTTCCAGAGATTGAATTTCCAGAGGATGAAATTGCCTTTCTTGTGCTTCACTTTGGCTCAGTGCTTGAAATCAAAAAAGAAGAAACAAAAATTCATGCGCTGGTTGTTTGCTCAAGCGGGATTGGTTCATCTAAAATGCTCGCCTCCCGGTTGAAAAAAGAACTGCCGGAGATCGCCAAATTCGATCTATCCTCCTTGATGGAGCTAAAGGAAATCGATGCATCGAGCTATGACATGATTGTCTCGACCGTTCCGATTCCATATGAGCATATCGATTACATTATGGTCAGCCCCCTTTTAAACGAGGATGATGCCATGCGTGTGAAGGCTCATATTAAACGGAAGATTCCTTATATCATCGAGAAAAAAAGAACAAAAGAATCTCCTAAAGAATTGGTGCAAGAAACTGTTGATATGATGGCGGTTGCAGAGCAGGTGACGAATTATATGTTTGTGATTCGCAGCATCTTGTCCCATTTTACCATCGAAAAAAGAAAGACGATGCCGCAGCATGATGACACCATCAGGCAACTGCTTCGTCAGCTTGAAGAGGAAGGGTTTATCATACATGCGGATGATGTAGCGGGCGGCCTTTTGGAACGTGAACAGCAAGGCGGCTTAGGCATACCTGGCACTAAATTTGCTCTTTATCATTTAAAACATACATTCATCAAGGAACCAATCTTTCATATTTACGATCTTGATCAGGCATACGAGGTTAAAAGCATGGATGGCGGGCAGCAGCAGATGTCACGAATGCTCATGATGCTTGCACCGCAAAAGCTGGGCAAGGAAGGATCAGAAATGTTTAGCCTGATCAGTTCATCCATCATTGAAAGTGAAGAAAGCATGGCGCTTTATGGACAAGGAACAAAGGAAGACATTGAACAGAAATTACATCAGCTTTTCTATCAATTTGTCAAAGAGGCAAAGTGGTAAGAAAAAGGCCGAGAGCTTAGTCGCTTCTCGGCTTTTTTGCTGTGACACAGACAGCAAGGGTGGGGCGAATTTCTTCATACTCAATAGAAAATTCGTCAAACCCTGCAAACTGCAAGTCATTTAATATGTTTTCACCCATCTCTTTTGTCCGATTGGTATCAGCTCCTTTTTCTCTTGGTTGCATCACAATAACGAGTGTTCCGCCTGGTTTCAAGGTGTGATAAAGATTGAGTAAGCCCGTTTTTGGATCATCCCAAATCGTAAAATTGTTAACAGACAGCACTTTGTCATACTGCTCTCCGGGAAGACGTGTTTTCTCGATTTTGCCGACATACAGACGAACCTGTTTGTCTTTTGCCCGTTTGCTGACGCGGGACTGTGCTTGCTCTTGCATGGTGGAAGAAGCATCAAGCCCATCAATGTGAAGATCTTGATAATGCTTGAGCATATGTTTGATACTGTAGCCGGGTCCATAGCCAATTTCCAGAATGTTTTCACCATCTGTCAAATCTAAGTGGCGGATGGCCCACTGATTCAATGCTTTATTTTCATTTGCCATAATGAGCCCAGCAATACTTCCGAGCCAGCCTTTTGGTCTGCTAAAGGTTTTCGAAATAGTAGACAGCATGTGAGAACGCTCCTTTTTGATGATCATGTAACCGATTTTCCTCCTCTTCAAACATGCTGATTTTCGGGAACACATCAGTACAGCTTCATGATGTTTGAGTGAAAAAATGAGGTGGTAATGAAAGGATACATCAACAAATCAAGGAGGAGCTTACACATGGATTTACGTAAATATTTAACAAATGGCATTCCGCGCCAAACGCAGGATCAGCAGCCAGGCAGTGAAAGAGAAATGAATCCAGCACCGATCTTTGAGGATGAATCATATCAAGGTTCTGGCAAGCTAAAAGGAAAAGTGGCCCTGATTACAGGCGGAGATAGTGGAATTGGACGGGCAGTATCTGTTGCCTATGCAAAGGAAGGTGCACATGTCGCCATTGTATATTTAAATGAACATGAGGATGCAGAGGATACGCAAAAATGTGTAGAACAGGAAGGCGTCAAATGCTTAACGATTGCAGGAGATGTCGGTGACGAAGCCTTTTGTGAGAAAGCAGTAGAAAAAACAGTTGAAGCCTTTGGTCAATTAGACATTTTAGTAAATAATGCGGCTGAACAGCATCCGCAAGAACGTATTCAAGATATTTCGAGTGAACAGCTTCATCAAACCTTTAGAACCAACTTCTATTCCTATTTCTATTTTACGAAAAAGGCTCTGGATTATTTAAAACCGGGAAGCTCCATCATTAATACAACATCCATTAACCCATATCGGGGTAACCCAGTGCTGATTGATTATACGGCGACAAAAGGAGCCATTAACGGCTTTACGCGTTCTATGGCACAATCGCTTGTGAAAGATGGGATTCGGGTGAACGGTGTAGCGCCAGGTCCAATTTGGACGCCGCTCATTCCATCTACATTTGATGAAGACAGTGTGGAAAGCTTCGGAGCAGAAACTCCGATGGGAAGACCAGGACAGCCTGTTGAGCATGTCGGCTGCTTTGTCCTGCTGGCTTCTGACGAATCGTCTTATATGACAGGACAAACACTTCATGTCAATGGCGGTTCCTTTATGAATACATGATCTACCGCGGCACCGCCCAGCTTTGATTGGGCGGTGTTTTTAGTATTTCTTGCGATTCTTCTGCACAGATATGACAGACCATACGATAATGCCTACAACAACTGCCGCAATGACAAGTGAACTCAAATGGAACATCGTTTCATGATGCATGTTCAATTTCTCCCTTCATTGAACCTGTTTTCTATAGCATCAGCCAGAAGGTCTCTTTTTATGAAAAACACATTTCTTTGTTTAATGAATGGGCTGTCGTGGAAACCTAAGCATACGGATGAAATTTTGAAGGAGTGAAACGATATGTCTCAAGAAGAATTAAAACAAAAGGTATTAAACCTGTTAGATGAACAAAAGGTGGGAACACTAGCGACTGTTGAACAGGATAAGCCGCATACCCGCTATATGACTTTTTTTCATGAAGGTTTGACGTTATATACACCAACGAGTAAAGAAACACATAAAGCAGAAGAAATTGAAAAAAATCCGAAAGTTCATATTCTCATTGGATATTCAGGCGAAGGATTCGGTGATACGTATGCAGAGATTGCAGGCACCGCAACATTAACCGACGATCCGGAACTGATTGACCGTCTTTGGTCTGATGAGATGGAGAAATGGTTTAAAGGAAAAGAGGATCCGAATCTAGTGATTCTGAAGATTGAGCCAACCTCCATTCGTTATATGAATGAAGGAAGCCGTACTCCAGCAGAATTATCACTTTAACACTTGCGTAAGCAGGGGGAATGTGTTATAGTTTTATATTAGTGTTGAAATAAGCAAATAAATAAAGAAAGTAAACTTTCTTTTTTCTATGACATAATGAGAAGCAATAGAGCTTCTACTTGATAAGAACGAGACGCTGTCAAAGCGAACAAACTTATTCTTTTCCTTCTGCACCCGCCCCCCTATAAAAGCGGAAGAATGGAAAAAAGACGTTTTGATTTACAATTCACACTGGCACGGCTTCGGAGCCGTAAGGACGAATGAGAGGTAGGGCTTTCGTTGTCTTGTTATCCAGAACTTCCATGGCGTTTACTTTCAAACGTAGGTTCACTCGGAACACATATGACACACTGATATGATCGAATCTTAATTCATACACTCCGTAACGGAGATTAAACATTGATTATTTATTTGCATGAAAAGAGTAAGGAACAGGCTGCCATCTATTTGGCAGCCTTTTTCATTAGGGCAAACAATAGGAACCCGAAACCAATAAGCCCAAGAAAAGGGAAGATGAAGATACAAACCAATCGCATAGCGTCCGCCCCAAAAGGGTTTGACATTAACAGCAGACCGATAAATGCACAAATAATCAGAGTGAATAAAGCGAGCTTCATGATCATTTACTTCGTCCTTTCTTCTGATACTGCCAAATCCGCTCAATAAAAAAGAACATGACCGCAAACAAAATAGAAAACATGAACATGTCCAGCATTGTCACGCCTCTATTTGGGTGCACAAGACCAAACCAAACGAATTGCAGCACAAAAGAGATCGCAAAATATAGAATCAATTTTTTCATCATTGTCCTCTTTTCACTTCTTTTTTTGACCCTTAAGCCACATCAGCCAAATGATGAAGGAACCAATCACACATGAGAGCAAAGTGACAGGCGGCAAGGTGTGCCAGCTAGTCAGCAGCCCCTTTACAAAACACATATAAAAAAAGAAAATGGAAATGGATACGAGTACCCATTGCTTGAACCAGCGAGGGACACGCAGCCAAGCTGCTAGAATGATTGATGATAGCTTATCCAATGAGATAACTCCTTTTTTGAATCTGATTGGATTTTATCGTAAACAACAAAGTTTGTAAAATATGGATTTTAGAGGCTTTGATGGTATTCTTCTAGCATGAAACATTTTCGCTGTACTGACGTATAAGTGAAAGGAACCTCATGAAAGGAAGCGATCAAGTGAAAAGAGTACCAGTCATCTTCCTCAGATATATTGTCTTCTTTATTCCAGCAATCATTCTCAGTGTCTTGGTGTGGAACCATTACCAAGATGATTTATCAGATGGGAAAGTAACAGAGTATGACGTCAAAGGAATGTTTACTTTTGATGAAGGAAAACGAGTGGTGAGTGCTGTATCAAAAGACCAGCAGCTCCATTTTGCAATGTATGATCCTCAATCAGGAAAAAGAATCAGTGAATGGACCACAGAAAGTGATACGTTTCATGAAATGCTGCCATCCATTCAAGGAAACAATCTCTTACTGGCTTTAAAAAATAAAGACGGAAAGCTGTTGATCGAGAAACTAACACCAAGCGGAAAAAAGAAAGAGCTCGTTCAAAATAACCTGCAGATTCCCTCATTTTTAAAAACGAATACATACCAATGGAATGGACGGCTCGTATTTACAGGAGAAATGGAAGGCGCTGCTGCGGTCATCGGTGAGTTGAAGAATGGTCAGTTTCATGTGCACAATCTGAACGACCTAAAGCTGCCAGCAAGACCCGTTTCCATCGATGTCGTCATGAATTCTTTTAGAGGGCAGACGCCAATTCCTATATTTGAAGTAACTTTGAAAAATGATCAGAAGGCGTATGTCAGCGGAATCTCAAACGAGAAGCATCAGCTTGGGGTTTATGTCTCCAAAAACGCTGAACCGTTTAGCCTTGTAGAAGATACAGTTGAGCAGCGGCTGCAAAAAACGATTGGATCATCACAAAACTTTGCTGTCGCCGTGGAATCGGAATATCCAAAAAGGGCAAGGAAAGTGAATGCAGAGGGAAGGCTTGAAGAAGTCGTTCCAACACCAAAGCCAATTTACCAAACGAATGTGTACCAGCTTAATGAAGAAGAAGTTCTTCTGGCAGGCTCGACAGCAAAGGACGAAGCAAAAGGCAAACTGACTGGTTATATTTATAATCATCGCACGAATAAGGCGACGTCTGCCAGCAAGCTTTTGCAGTCGTTTTCATATGAATCTTTACAAAAAGAAGGGCTCTCTTTCAATAAAAATGTGAAGAGCGACTGGCTCTATTATTCATTTGACAATCAATTAACGGGTGCTTTTGAGACGAAAAGCAAAGAGCTAAAGGAATTTCCTTTGCAAAAGGTCATCTCAATTGAAAACGCCAGTCCAGCCCACCAAACGTCTGTTGATACCTTTACGCAATATGTAATGAAGGGCGGACCGCTCATTCTTAACTGGGCGATATGGATCTTGATCCCGCTATTATTATTTGTGCTAGCGATCTTCCTGCCGCCGATTTTAAGACTGGTGAGGAGAAACAAGATAAAGGACAGTGTCACATTAGAAGCCAATATTGTGTCTGTTAAAGAAACGGGCACCTACATTAACGAACAGCCAGTTGTCAGCATGCGGCTTCAATTTGAATATGAAGGGCAGCGCATAGAAAAGACGGTTAAAACGGTTGTATCCTACACCCAGATACCGCAGCCGGGACAGCGTATTGTCATTCACTATGATCCGAAGAAGAAAAAGGCAATGCTCTTAAAAGAAGGTGACTTCTCGCAGCCAAGTCAGCCAAAGTTCATCAAAGGCGCTGTTTTAAGAAATATAGAATCATATGGAACCGTAGGACGAGGTACTGTCTTATCACTCACATTTGAATTGGATCAGAAAACGTATATCATTCCAATGATTCAAGCCGCTGGTTTTGAATTTACAACAGGAGAAAAAGCCGATCTCGTCGACATCAACGGCCAGCTCAAAATGGCAGCCTATGGCCATGAAGTGCGGAATCGATCGGGTAAAGATGTGACGTTAACAGGAACGATCCAGCGTGTGAAGCAATATCCAATGGCCATCCATGAACAAAAGCCTATTCAGCTTGATGTGACGGTTTCAAACGGAGATGAGTCCATCACAAAAACGGTTAGCCAGTTTATCCCTGATCATATGCAGGTCGCAGCGGGCACTCAAATCACGATCCAGACAAAGAAAGAAGAGCTGGATAGAGAAATGGGTCTCATGCAAGAGAAACAAGGAAGTGCAAAAGTGACCAATGTTGAATTTGCGGGCGTCATCGGCAATCTGCCGTTAGCGATCATTCAGGTTGAGAGAAATGGCATGATGTATGAAGTGAAACAGCCAATCGATCCAATCACTAGCGTCTTGCCTGGTGATGAATTATGGGTGGCGTATCACGACATGACGCGTCGAGCAGCCATTGTGAAATATGCATCAATATAAAAAAGCGTTCCTTTATCAGGACGCTTCAGCGTGAAGACTAAGGGCTAAAACGAATGTCGTTTTAGCCCTTTTTGATTAAGCTTTTGTATCATATTGGCGGAGCACCTTATCGTAGGCGAAGTTACCGAAAGGAATGAAAGCCGCAAAAAAACCAGCGATGGACCATTTCAAATGCCAGCGAACTTTAAAAGTCACATATGCCAAAATAAGCATATAGATGACAAACAATGCGCCATGAAGAGAGCCTACAATAGTGACTGCCATCGGAATATCCGCAAAATATTTTAGAGGCATGGCAATTAAAAGAAGGGTTAAAAGAGACATACCCTCAATAAAACCCGCCTGTCGAAGACGGCTAATACTTGTATGCATATACAAATCCTCCTGTATAAAAGCTAGTTTCTCATCTTCTAATATAAACGAAAGATCGTCTGGACATGCTGAAATCTACGAAAAATTCAAAATATGTTCATGGAATGCTTAAAAAATGGGAAAAGTCCTTTACTCTTTGTTTGTTTTAGAGAGTACTTGCTTTAAGTGCATGACATCATGTAATAAATGCTCCCTCATTGCTTGAACCGCTTCTGTGGAGCGGCGCTCTTTTATTTCAGAATAGATGGCTGCATGCTCCCTTTGAATGGTTTCAGCACGAGCCCCGCCGCTAAAATGGAAGATGCGGCAATAGTGAATGAGTGCATTCACGTGATTCAATTGTTTGGATAAACGGTCATTGTGACTCGCTAAAATGATTTTTTGGTGAAAGGCTTCATGTAACTGGACGATCTCTTTAGATGGCAGCTGCTGCTTGATCGCTTCGCCTGCCTGCGTGAGAACCTGCTCAATTTCAGCCATTTCTCTTTGCGAGGCTTCCTTACAGGCAAGCTCAACAGCAAGTGTTTCTAAGGCCGCCCGAATTTGATAAAGCTCCTCAACATCTTTTTCTGTTAACGTATAGACGGAATAGCCTGAGCGATGATCCGCGATTAAAAGCTCGTCTTTCTCTAACAGCCTCATGGCCTCTCTTACCGGTGATCGGCTTACGCCAAATTGCTTGGCAAGCTGTGTCTCATTGATGCGCTCCCCTGGTTGAAACTGGCCATCAAAAATCATTTGCTTCAGCTGTTCATAAAATTGCATGTGATACGGTATTGGTCTTTCCATCTCGAATGAATTCATCCCATCATTCCCTCTTTTGTACATCATCTTTTGTCTCATGTTATCCAAGTTTTTCCCTCTAGGCAAGCCTGTATCGAAAAGTCAATATCGTACAATCCAAGAGAAAAAGGGTGTGCTACACTAATGATGAGTTCAGTGAAAAGAGGGGATCGACATGAGAACATTAGAGGAACGAACAGTCCATTTTGACCAGGACTTGCAAATAGAGGCGTATCGCTTTCATGCCATCATCAAAAAGTTCCCAAAACATTTTCATACATACTATGTGATTGGATTTATTGAAGGCGGTCAAAGACGTATGTTCTGCCAAAATCAAGAATACATCATTGGAAAAGGAGATATCCTTCTTTTCAATCCGTACGATAATCACGGATGTGAACAATTTGATCACAAGCCGCTAGATTATCGCAGCTTAAATATTGAACCAGAGTTGCTGGAGAAGATCTTTCAGCACAAGCCGCATTTTAAAGCCCCTGTGGTTTCACAAAGTGAACTAGCAAAGCAATTATATGATCTTCATCAAATGATTACAGAAGAAGCTCCTGCTTTGAATAAACAGGAAGCCTTTTACTTTTTGATGAAGCAGTTGATCGAAACCTATTCTGATACACCAGAGGAAAAAGCATCAGCAGCCAATGCCAATGCCAATGAACAAAAAGTCCAAGACGTACAGCAATATATTGAAACACATCTCACGGAAAATATATCGTTAGATGACTTAGGTGAGCTCGTGTCCATGAACAAATATTCATTGCTGCGTGCTTTTACAAAGTTCAGAGGAATTACGCCGTATCGTTATTTACAGACAATCAGGGTGAACTATGCGAAGGAGCTTCTCGCCCAAGGAATGAAGCCAATAGATGTAGCTGCTGCCGCTGGATTTTCTGATCAAAGTCATTTGACTCATTTCTTTTCGGAATTTATTGGGCTTACGCCAGGGCAGTATCAGCAAATTTTTGAAAAGCAGGTAACAGCAAAATGAAAAATAAACAGCTTCTTGGTCATCTAGCAGCCATGTTCACCATTTTTTTATGGGGATCTACCTTTATATCAACCAAAATATTATTAACGGCTTTTTCTCCAACAGAGATTTTATTTTTTCGTTTTTTCCTTGGGTACCTTACCCTGATGATCATTTATCCAGTCACCATGAAGGTGCAGCGTAGAAAGCATGAAGGGATGTTTGCGCTCGCAGGGTTATGCGGTGTGGTCTTATACTATTTTTTAGAAAATGTTGCACTTACCTATACGTTCGCTTCGAATGCAGGTGTCATCAGCTCCGTTGTCCCTTTTTTCTCTTTTCTATTGTCTTATTTTTTATTAAAAGATGAGCCGCTGCACAGCCGATTTTTCATAGGCTTTTTCATCGCGATGATGGGAATTGTACTGATTAGCTTTAATGGGATGACGACGTTCCAATTGAATCCGCTCGGTGATGCTTTAGCATTTATGGCTACCATCGTCTGGGCATTTTATTCCATTTTATCGAAGATGATCAACCAATATGGCTACCATATCATTCAGGTAACAAGGCGTGTCTTCTTTTATGGACTGCTATGGATGATTCCACTGATCTGGCATTTTAAAATTCGTTTAGACTGGGAACGATTGACGAATCCATCGTTTGCCTTCCACTTGCTGTTTTTAGGCGTCTTTGCATCTGCTATTTGTTTTCTGACATGGAGCTTTTCCGTGAAGACGATCGGTGTGGTGAAATCAAGTGTGTATATTTATGGAGTGCCCATTATTACGATGGTCATTTCAATAATCGTTCTTCACGAGAGATTGACCCTCATGTCTGCGCTTGGAACGGCACTGACCTTAGGAGGCTTGCTGCTTTCAGATAAAAAAAGTACGGGAAAAAAGAAACAGAAGCCCCGTGTGCTGATGCAGGATAAAAAGGCGCTTTGATCAAAAAAGCGTCTTTTATCCATTGTAAGAACAGACACTCTCTAGTAAACTCGAATTAAATGGTCGACGGTCGACCGATGACGAAGGGGGAAAAATCAATGAAGCATGTTTCAATTGCAGCAATACCAGGAGACGGGGTTGGAAAGGAAGTTGTACCTGAAGCCATCCGAGTTTTGAAAGCGGTATCAGATGTGCATGGCGGTCTGTCTTTCACCTTTCAGGATTTTCCGTGGAGCTGTGAATATTATTTAGAGCATGGCGAAATGATGCCAAAGGATGGATTGGAACAACTGAAAGCCTTTGACAGCATTTTCTTAGGGGCAGTCGGAGATGCCAATTTAGTGCCGGATCATGTATCGCTTTGGGGATTGCTGATTAAAATTAGACGTGAATTTGAGCAGGTGATTAACGTTAGACCTGCAAAACAGCTGAGCGGTATTCGCTCCCCGCTTGCTCAGCCAAAGGATTTCGATCTTCTTGTTGTAAGAGAAAACGGTGAAGGTGAATATAGTGAAATCGGGGGCCGCATCTATCAAGGGGAAGATCAGCTTGCCATTCAAAATGCTGTTTTCTCCAGAAAAGGGACAGAGCGAGCCATGCGCTTTGCTTTTCAATTAGCAGAAAAAAGACGAAAGCATGTGACAAGTGCAACCAAATCGAATGGAATCGTTCATACAATGCCATTTTGGGATGAAGTGTTTCAAGACGTAGCAAAGGATTATCCAGAGGTGACAGCAGACTCGCAGCACATTGATGCGCTCTCAGCCTTCTTTGTGACAAGACCAGAGAAATTCGATGTGATTGTTGCCAGCAATTTATTTGGCGATATTTTAACTGATCTTGGGGCTGCGATTATGGGAAGTATTGGCGTGGCGCCTGCCGCCAACATCAATGTGAATGGCAAATATCCATCCATGTTTGAGCCTGTACACGGATCAGCCCCAGACATTGCAGGAAAAGGAATCGCCAACCCAATCGGTCAAATTTGGACCGCTAAACTCATGCTTGATCATTTCGGTGAGGAAGAACTGGGTACACACCTGCTCGAAATCATCGAATCAGTCACAGCAGACGGCTTTTTAACGGCAGACATCGGCGGGGCTTATCAAACACAAGCAATCACAAACGAAATCATCACGCGCTTGAAGAAATAATCCGTCATTAGAACCGCATCTCCAAGTCTGCTATAATAAAAGGATGGATAGAAGAAAGAGATGTGAAATCTAGTGTCAAAAACAGTTGTATTAGCAGAGAAACCTTCAGTAGGACGTGACTTAGCACGTGTACTGAAGTGTCATAAAAAAGGAAATGGTTTTTTAGAAGGAGATCAATACATTGTAACGTGGGCCCTTGGCCATTTGGTCACACTGGCTGATCCAGAAGGCTACGGAAAAGAATTTCAATCCTGGCGTTTAGAGGATTTGCCGATCATTCCAGAGCCGCTAAAGCTTGTCGTCATGAAAAAGACAGGCAAACAATTTCAAGCAGTAAAAGCACAGCTTGCAAGAAAAGATGTAAAAGACATTGTCATCGCAACAGATGCTGGACGTGAAGGGGAGCTTGTCGCAAGATGGATTCTTGAAAAAGCGCATGTGAAAAAGCCCCTAAAACGACTATGGATCTCATCTGTTACGGACAAAGCCATTCAAGAAGGCTTCAAACGACTAAAAGACGGCAGAGAATATGATAATCTGTATCGCTCAGCGGTTGCACGTGCAGAGGCAGACTGGATTGTAGGGATCAACGCAACAAGAGCGCTGACGACCAAATTCAATGCACAGCTTTCCTGCGGACGGGTACAAACACCAACGATTGCCATGATCGCCAAACGAGAAGAAGACATTCAGCAATTCCAGCCGAAGCCGTTTTATGGAATGACTGCACAAGTAGATGGACTCACCTTGACGTGGCAGGATGCCAAAACAAAGCAAAACCGCACATTCCAAGAGAATGCCATAAAAGAGCGTTTGGCAGGCTGCAAAGGAAAACCAGCAGTGATCGATGCATTGAAAAAAACAGCGAAAAAAGCTTTTGCTCCAGGGCTGTACGACCTCACTGAATTGCAGCGTGATGCGCATAAACGCTACGGCTTCTCAGCGAAAGAAACCTTGTCTACGCTTCAGCGGTTGTATGAGCAGCATAAGCTTGTGACATATCCGCGTACAGATTCACGATTTATTTCAGCGGATATCGTTCCTACATTAAAAGATCGATTAAAAGGAATGAATGTCAGACCGTACGCTCAGCATGTGAACCGCATTTTACAATCAGGTGTGAAAGCGCACAAAGGCTTCGTCAACGATGCAAAAGTGTCAGATCACCATGCGATCATTCCAACCGAGGAAGAGCTGTATCCTGGTGCATTAAGTGATAAAGAGCGTAAATTGTATGATCTTATTGCCAAACGATTCCTTGCTGTACTCATGAATCCTTTTGAATACGAGGAAACAACGGTGATCGCCAAAATAGGCAGTGAAACATTCACAGCAAAAGGAAAAACCGTGCAATCAGCCGGCTGGAAAGCCGTGTATGATGAATCCTATGAAGACGAGGAATCAGCCGAAGCAGATCAGCATCTGCCGGTACTTTCTGAAGGGCAATCACTAGAAGTGCGCCAGCTGAAAGAAACAAAAGGAGAAACGAAACCTCCTGCTCGTTTTAATGAAGCAACCTTGCTATCTGCTATGGAGAACCCAGCGGCATTTATGCAGAATCAGGAAAAGGACTTAGTGAAAACCCTTGGTGAAACAGGCGGACTAGGGACAGTAGCCACAAGAGCCGATATCATTGAAAAACTGTTCAACAGCTTCTTAATCGAGAAAAAGGGCAAAGATATTTTCATCACATCGAAAGGGAAGCAGCTGCTCTCCTTAGTGCCTGAAGACTTAAAGTCTCCAGCATTAACAGCAGAGTGGGAACAAAAGCTTTCTAAAATCGCAAAAGGACAGCTGAAGGCTTCTCAATTCATGAGTGAAATGAAGTCCTATGCAAAACAAGCCGTATCTGAAATCAAACAGACGAACCAAACCTTTAAGCATGACAATGTCACTGGCACCCATTGTCCCGACTGCGGAAAACTTATGCTGAAAGTAAATGGAAAACATGGCACAATGCTCGTGTGCCAAGACCGAGAATGCGGCCACCGTAAAAATGTGGCGAAGAAAACAAACGCACGCTGCCCGAACTGCCATAAAAAGCTCGAGCTGCGCGGAGAAGGCGATGGCAAAATCTTCGCTTGTGTGTGCGGCCATAGAGAAAAACTGTCTGTTTTCGAAAAACGTAAATCACAATCCAATCAAAAGAGAGCCAGTAAGCATGATGTGTCTAAATATATGAAGAAACAAAAGAAAGTGGAAGAACCAATCAATAACGCACTAGCTGAGCAATTAAAGAAATTAAAATTAGATCAATAGTATTATAAAAACCCATGCGGAAACGCATGGGTTTTCCAATGTAATCAAGCATATCGACATATTGTTTTTCTGAAAATGGGAATGTCTATGCGAAAAGACTCGTAATTTGGTATAAAATATTTATTTAAATTTAAACAGAAACAACCTATAATAAATCGTTGGAATGCTAAGAGAACGGGAGTTGAAAGGGGACACGAATGGATACACCCATACATCGCATAGGTATTGTTTTACTCATTGTCATTCTACTAGGCGGATGTACCTGGAAGCAGCAGAAGGAATCAGCTTATCCAGTATCACCACAGCCTGTATTGCCTGGAGAATATTTTATTACTCATCACCTCATGACAGATCAAGGCATGATTCGCACTTCATTTGCAGAGCAGCATATCTACTTATCTGAATCGCTTGGGCTTTGGATGGATTATCTTGTTCGAAAAAAAGACCAAAATTCGTTTGACCAACAATTTGGTGTCCTGCAAGATGAATTTTTACTAGACCATCATCTTCTCAGCTGGCAAATCGAATCTGATCAAAAAAGTAAAGCCAATGCCTTGGTTGATGATTTACGGGTAGTGGCGGCACTTCAAAAGGCAGATCGTTTATGGAAGAATGCAGCGTATCAAACCACAGCAAAAGAAATCGCACAAGCGTTAAAAGACAAAAATATGTATAGAGGCATCTTGTCCGATTATTATGATGCATCAACAAATCGAACTTCACACACAATCACACTCTCATATTTAGACCCAAAAGCAATCAAAGAATTGGAATCCCTCAAAATATTCACGAAACAAATGACGAGTAACCAATTGACCATTCTAAAACAAGCACCGAGAAAAAAAGGATTCTTTCCTAAATCCTATGACATAAAGAAAAAAGCCTATTCATTTGATCGAGAAATCAATATGATTGATCAACTCTATACGGCTCTACATGCCGATCGTGCAAAGGTGAGTACGTCCGCGATCATGAAATGGCTTAAAACGACTTTTAAAAAAGAAGGAAAGCTGTACGGTAGATATAAACTGAGCACATTGCAGCCAGCAGTGACGTATGAATCGCCTTCTGTATATGCGCTGGTCATCTTGTATGCTCTTAAACGAAACGAACCGGAATTCGCAAAAGAGGTGTATGACCGCATGAAAGAATTACAAATTCAAGATCCTCTCAAGGATGATTATGGAGGGTACATGAACGAAAAAGACACACACTCATTTGACAATTTATTGCCTCTCATTGCAGAAAGGGAGCTTTTTAATGAATCGGTTATTCAGTAATACGTATCGTTTATACTATTCTCTGCTCCTCACGTTTGCAGGTCTTATTTTGTTTATGGGCTACCTTGGCGTACATGATGCAGAGAGCTTTTTGATGATTACACTGACTTTTGTCGTGTTAGGATGCGGGATTTTATTTGGCATCTTACCAGCATTAATTTTTACCTTGCTGATGCTGTTCTTTATAGGAAGTGCTATGTTCTTTACAGAGCTTGGCCACACAAACCCTTTCTTTTCCAATCAAACATTGCAAGATGTGGTGATTTGGGGCGCAGCCCTACTCTTTTTCGCGATTTCAGCAGGAAGCTTGCATGAGCGGATCAAGACGATGCGGCAAACCATTGAACAACAAAAGCAGGCGATGAAACAATTTGTGGCGATTGACTCGACCACTGGATTTGACAATGCAGAACGGATGAGGCTGGAATTGTCTGAGGAAATGAAACGGGCAGAACGTTACAAACAGCCATTCGTTTTTATCCTTCTTCACATCCATTATGCAGCAGAATTCAAATCGTTATATGGAGAAAAAGAAATGCAGCACCTATTTCAGCAATTAAGTAACAAGATTCGCGAAAGTGTCAGAGAAACCGATAAGAAATTTCGATTATCTGAAGAACGAATAGGCCTGCTGCTTACTCACACACCAGAAGAAAATGTCTCTGTCGTCCTTGAGAAGCTAAAGGATAAATTGAAAAAGCATGTGCTGTTAAACGGCCGTGAAGTCACCTTGACATTTCATGTCTGTCATTTAACAAGCAGTTCGGAGTATCGCACGCCAGAACAATTTTTAGAAGAACTAGAAAAAGAGATGATGATGAATGAACTTTAATTCTTTAATGAAATGCTGTTTGATGATTGCTCTTTTTTTGATTCTTTCGTTTCAATATATGGCTTCAGCCGACGCTCTTGCCAAGCCAGATACCCTGATCGTTTATTCGACAGAATCAGGAGAAGCGACTCCAGCAGTGCATATGCTGGATCTACTCGCCGGACATTTTTCCCAACAGACGACGATTGTATCTGATGAACATTTGGCTGAAAAGAAGATCAGCGCATTTCAGCAAGTCATCTATCTAGGTGAAATAAAGAGAACCTTACCAAAACAGACCATTCGTGTAATGAACGAAGCACAGAAGATCATAGCCATTGGATACAATGCGGACCAGCTGCGCCCATTTTCCAAGCTTACTTTTCATAAACAAGAACACACGAGTCAAATCAAATATACAGATGATAAAGCATACCGTCAGCTAGAGAAAAAGATTATTGCGTTAACGGTTCAAGGGGCAGACTTGCAAAGAGAATTTCTATTGAAGAAGCATGAAGCTGATCTTCCATTTGTGATTCAAACAAAGGAAGGTGCGGCCTATATTGGACTCTTAAATGTCGTGCAGCACAGCGAGCTTCTTGCAGAAGTGCTAGAAAAACACCTGCCTTCTTCTAATCAGCTGACCACAAAGTACTTAAGGATTGGGAACATCAGTCCTGTCACTGACGAAAAGAAGCTGCTTGAGCTTGGACAATATGTATCCACTCGGCATATCCCGTTTCTGATAGCGGTAACCCCTGTTTGGGTGGATCGAACAACAGGCGATGAAGTGACACTGAGTGACCGCCCGAAGCTCGTAAAAGTGTTAAAACAATTGCAAAGCGATGGAGCCAGCATTATTCTTCATGGATTTAGCCGTACGTATCGAACAGAGGATTCTGGTCAGGACTTTGAGTTCTGGGATGCAAAGAATGATCAGTCCATTACGTCAAATGACCCAAAAAAAGTCGAGAAGAAGCAAAGAGAAAGCCATTTTTCGAATGAAAAAGACTTCCATGCTTATACGAGATCGAATCAGCAGCAAGAAACCATCTATACAGAAGAAAAACTGACAAAAGGCATTGAGTTTCTTGCGCAGCAAGGTCTCTATCCACTGGCATTCGAGGTGCCGCATGATGCCATATCTCAACAAGGCTATGAAGTGATATCAAGGCATGTGTCCAGTCTGTTTGGACAGGTACAGCTGTCGGACCATACTTGGAAAACAGCCGGTGCTCCGCCGTTCGTGACGAAGCCCGCCATGCTTCATGGCATGACCTTATATCCTCAGCAATCAGTAGAGCCAGCGTCTGACCAAGAAGGTTCAAATATTTTAACAGAACAAAAGATTCAATCCATCCAGCATCTTCAATCAGCCGCAATCGGGCTGTCCTATGATGTGGAATCGGGAATAACTGGATTGCAGAATCTGATGACGCTGATGGATGCAATTCCTTCTAGTGAATGGCTGGATTTAAAGAAAACAAAACAAACAGTCCAAACACCACATGTACAAATCAAAACATCAGGGAATGGACATATTCAAGTAGAACAATCCAATAGAGCAGAAACCAAAACAGTTAAACGAAGCGGCATGGAAAATATGCTGCGAATTCTCACAGTCGTGGTGATGCTGTTTATTGCGGCATTTGCTTTTTACACATTGTATTTAAGGCTGACAATGAAAAAACGAATTTTTAAGGAGAGAAAATTAGGTGGCTGATGTCTTATTTTATCTTTCATTAATATTGATTTGGATCATGCTCCTATACCACATGTTTCTCATGCAGGGCGGCTTTCAGCACTACCTGACCTACGAAAAAGTGCTGCCTGAATGGACGAAACAAGGGAAAGAACTGCCGACCGTCAGCATTCTGATTCCTGCACATAATGAAGAAGTTGTCATCCGGCAAACGCTAAAAGCAATGGTCCAGCTATCCTATCCTAAACATCTCCTTGAAATCATTGTGATTAATGACAATTCCTCTGATGGAACAGGGGACATCGTGCAGTCATTCAGTGAACAATATGATCATGTCCATATGATTGAAACGAAGCCGCCATTTGCAGGAAAGGGAAAATCCACTGCACTGAATGAAGGCTTAAAGGCTTCAACAGGAGAAGTTATCTGCGTATACGATGCAGATAACATGCCCGAACAAAAGGCCGTCTATCATTTGGTTCTTGGTTTATTGAATGACCCAAAAGCAGGCGCTGTTGTCGGGAAATTCAGGGTCATCAATGCAGCCAAAAATCTCCTGACCAAATTTATTAATATTGAGACCATCTGCTTCCAATGGATGGCGCAGGGCGGAAGATGGAAGTGGTTTGGCATTGCGACAATACCGGGCACCAACTTCGCCATCCGCCGGCACATTTTAGAAGAGCTTGGCGGCTGGGATGTTCATGCGCTGGCTGAGGACACCGAATTAACGATTCGTGTCTATAACCTTGGCTATGTCATTCGATTTTTCCCGGCTGCGATTACATGGGAACAAGAGCCTGAGACGTGGAAGGTCTGGTGGCGGCAAAGAACGCGCTGGGCTCGAGGCAATCAATATGTTGTACTCAAATTTTTAAAACAGTTTATGAAGCTGAAACGAAAACGAATGATTTTTGATTTGTTTTATTTCTTCTTTACGTATTTCTTATTTTTCTTCGGTGTCCTGCTCTCAAATGGGATCTTTATCGTGAACCTATTTGTTGACCTTCACTTATCTGTAGGAGCTGTTGCACTGATCCTGTGGGGATTGGCCTTCTTCCTCTTTCTAACAGAAGTGATGATTACACTAAGTATTGAGAAAACAGAGCTCACCAAACAAAATATACTCATTGTGGCGCTCATGTACTTCACTTATTCTCAAGTATGGATTGCGCTAGTCGTGTACTCCTTATGTGTAGAGGTAAAGAGCCGTCTATTCAAACAAGAAGTAAAATGGTACAAAACTGAGCGATACGATCAACAACAAAAGAAAAGCGGGTGACAAATTGAAATCGGTAAAATGGATGATTTTTATATTGATGATATCCCTTGCCATTCAGCCTTTTTTCATGGCGGGTCAAGCAATGGCACAATCAAATCGAGTACAAGTGAAAGATGACTGGATTCGCTCGTCAAAAGGAAGTCAAACAGAAACGCAAGCATTATCAGAAGATGTAGTGACCTTGTATGGACAAGAAGACCGCACTGAATTTTCCTATCAAATAGAGAAAGAAAAAGTAGAGTCTAGCATTCTTACATTGAATATAGAGGCATCACCATTACTCATTTCGCCATCATCGTTCACAGTCATGATTGATGGAGAAATTGAAAAAACCATTCCTGTAACAGGGAAAAACCAAAAGAAGTCGATTCAAATCAAATTGAGCAAATCGCAATTGAAAAAAGGTTCTCATCAAATTCAGCTCGCATTTTATGGCGTGTTAAAAGAAGGTGTGTGTATCAACCAAGAGACACCTGCCAACTGGCTGAAAGTATATCCGGAAAGTGAGCTGGCTTTCAAAGGAACTCAAACGAAAGACGTGACGCTAGACAGCTTCCCTTCACCTTTCATTCAAACTGGTGATCAGAAAGAACAAACAGATATTGTGATTCCAAATTCACCGGAAGCAGCTGAATTAGAAGCGGCTATGAAAGTATACCGTACGTTGAAAAACAAAGACCGCCAAGCAGACCTCAAAATTGTCCAAGAAAAGGACCTCAAGCAAATCGCGCATCCAACCATTGCTGTGGGAGCAAAAGGAAACTGGGATGGACGAGTGAAATCGATCGAGCAAGCTGCGAAAATGAAAACAGCAAGTGATCAGCTCACACTAGCGGTGAGAACCTTGACAGGAAAGAAAAAAGAACAGCCCATTTTATTTGTCACTGCTGAACAGCCAAAAACAATTGCTGAAAAAATCAATGTCCTGACTCAACCAGAACTGACTGGTCAGCTCACTGGTAGCGATTTACTGCTTCAAAAGGTTACGGCTAAAGCATCAAAACCATCTCATCAAATTCGTTTAAAAGATTTCGGTGGAGAGGATGTCACAGTTGGAACCAAAAAGACGTCGTCTGAACATTACTATTATCCGAAGGCATTGATCGCTAATCAAAAATCAGGTGCAAAGCTAAATCTATCATTTAAAAAATCTGATACAGCGAACAAGTCGGAACGCTTAACAGTCATGATGAATAACGAGCCGCACGATGTACCGTTAACAAAACTAGGAAACAAAGATGAGAATGGATTCTATCATGTGTCAATTCCAGTAGATTCACAAGTACTCCAAAAGAACGAATATATTGATTTGCAATTTGTTACTACAGGCTTTAAAAACATGGAATCCTGCAGACATACGGATGAAGAAGGCTGGATTTACATTGATAAGAATAGCTCTCTTCAAATACCAGAAGGTACGACTAGTGATACACCGGATTTAGCCGCATGGCCGCTTCCTTTCACATCAAAAACGCAGCAAGGAAAAACATTGATCATCATGCCAGATCAAATCAAGCAAGAAACGATCAATCAAATGGCGATGCTGACAGAATCATTTAGTCAGCCGGAAGCTGCCCAATATCATTTGATTAAAGCTTCAAATGTGACAAATGATCAATTGAAAGATCACTCTCTCATTTTCATCGGGGGCATTCAAACGTTCTCTCTTTTAAAAGAAAAGGCAGGCGATCTCATCGTTCCAGTAAAAAAGGATCAGTATGATGTATCCTCCTTTGGCATGATCAACGAAACGACTGCTCGAATTGTATGGACGCAGCCATCTGTATGGAATAAAGAACAGACAATGACCGTCTTTTCAGGAATGAATGCAGCTGATGCTGATCTTTCACATGAAGTGCTTCATTTCCTGCAAACAAATACGGAAACGGCAACAGTCGCAATCGAGAGCAGAAACAAAGACATGTTCTCTAATCATCAAACGGTCAGCAGCACAACAAATGATCTCCAAAAAGATGAAAAGCAAGGCATCGATGATTCTTGGATTTACTTTGCATGTATCGCTGTGCTGATTATTTTTGTGGTCGGGCTGATTATTTATTTCCTGCGAAAAAACCGCAATAAGACTGATTGATAAACGATCAAAAGACCATGAAAAAATGTCTTTACTTTGGTGTCAAACGGGAGTATGATCTCTTTTATAAAAGACCAATCGCTGAATCATTTCGATGAGCGGGGGAACCATTAGTGGTGCAAGACACCACATGGGGTGAATCCTTTTTAGGTAGGGCAAAGTCTCATGCGCCCGAATCCGTCAGCTAACCTCGTAAGCGTTAAAGAGAGCAAAGACCAACCTGTGATCTAAACAATAGACGCAGGGGCATTCTATTGCCTCTGTGTCTTTTTGGCGATCCATCTTTTGTAACATAAAACGTTTGACACTAAAGGAGCGGGCATCACATGTACAGTTTGATGAAGCGTATTTTAATTGGGAAACCATTAAAATCACAGGCAGCAGGAGAACAAAAACTATCAAAAATCAAAGCATTGGCATTATTGTCATCAGACGCATTGTCATCCGTTGCATACGGTACAGAACAAATCTTGATTGTTCTTTCAGTCGTTAGTGCAGCTGCATTTTGGTACTCACTCCCGATTGCAGGTTGTGTATTAATTCTTTTAATGGCGTTAATTTTATCTTACCGTCAAATTATTTATGCTTATCCAGAAGGCGGAGGGGCCTATGTTGTCTCTAGCAGAAACTTAGGTGAAAAACCAGGACTGGTCGCTGGCGGATCATTGCTTGTAGATTATATTTTGACTGTAGCAGTGAGCATATCAGCGGGTACTGATGCCATCACATCGGCTTTTCCGGCACTATATCCATATCATGTGTTGATTTCAATTGTATTGGTCATCTTGATTATGGTGCTTAACCTTCGTGGATTGACAGAATCAGCATCTATTTTGGCTTATCCCGTATACTTGTTTGTATTATCACTCCTTATACTAATTGGAGTCGGAGGCTTTAAATTATTAACAGGAGGCATCCCGCCAGCACCTGAGCATACAGCGATCGGCACACATGTACCTGGCATTACATTATTTCTTTTATTAAAAGCATTTTCGTCTGGCTGTTCAGCACTGACTGGGGTAGAAGCCATTTCAAATACCATTCCATCTTTTAAAAAACCAGCTGCACAAAATGCAGCGAGAACATTATTGATGATGGGTGGATTACTAGCTGTTTTATTTGTGGGTGTAACATTGCTTGCGTTTGGTTTTGGCATCTCACCAAAGCCAGAAGAAACGGTTGTATCACAAATTGCATCAGATACATTTGGACGTACATTTTTCTATTATGTCATTCAGGCTGTCACAGCTTTAATCTTGATATTAGCGGCAAACACCGGTTTTTCCGCCTTTCCTTTATTGGCGGTCAACTTAGCAAAGGATAAATATATGCCGCGCATGTTTACTGTAAGAGGGGATCGACTCGGTTACTCTAATGGCATTATCTTTTTAGGTGTAGCTTCTATGCTGCTCATTTGGTTATTTGATGGGAAAACGGAACACCTCATTCCGCTATATGCCGTCGGTGTATTTATTCCATTTACGTTGTCACAGACCGGTATGTGTGTGAAGTGGATTCGTGAAAAACCGCAGGGCTGGAAAACGAAAATGCCTATCAATATAGTCGGAGCACTGATTTCTTTCACCGTTCTCATGATTCTCATTTTGACCAAGTTCCATCTTGTATGGCCAGTATTTGTTTTCATGCCAATTGTGCTATTGATCTTTCATTCCATTAAAAAGCATTATCTGTCTGTTGGAGAACAATTGCGTTTAATGAATGAAACAGAGCCTGTTGAGATAAAAGGAAATGTGGTCATCGTGCCAATAGCAGGAGTAACACGTGTCGTCGAGCAATCTGTTCAATATGCAAAATCCTTATCAGAGCAAGTCATAGCAGTTCATGTATCTTTTGATAAAGAAAAAGATAAGAAAATTGAAGCGGATTGGGAAAAACTGAACAGCGGTGTGCGGCTTGTGATATTGCATTCGTCTTATCGAAGTCTTATTCATCCGCTTGATAAATTTCTTGAAACGGTTGAGGCAAAAGCAAATGCGCATCAATATAAAGTGATGGTGCTTGTGCCTCAATTTATCCCGAAAAAAAGATGGCATACGATCTTGCATAACCAATCTGCCTTTTTATTAAGGTTCCGTCTATTATGGAAACGGGATATTGTGGTCGCCACCCTTCCATATCATTTTAAAAAGTAGCAGCAAGTTGAAACGTTTGATCAAAAGGGTGCGGTGGTATGGAGTAAGAAAAAAGGAGTTTTCTCACATGCCGCAAAGAACCGCAGGAAAAGAAGTAACAGCGCTACTGGAAGAGTGGGGCGTAAAACATATTTATGGAATGCCCGGCGACAGCATAAACGAATTGATTGAAGAGCTTAGGCATGAATCAAGCCAAATACAATTTATACAAACGAGACATGAAGAAGTGGCGGCACTCTCAGCGGCGGCTGATGCCAAACTAACAGGTAAGCTCGGTGTCTGCTTATCCATCGCTGGACCGGGTGCTGTCCACTTATTAAATGGACTATACGATGCAAAAGCAGATGGCGCACCCGTTTTAGCAATTGCAGGGCAGGTTGCGTCGAATGAAGTAGGAAGAGACACATTTCAAGAAATCAAATTAGAGCGGATGTTTGACGACGTCGCTGTCTTTAATCAGCAGGTACAAACAGCAGAAGCTCTGCCTGATTTATTGAATCAAGCCATTAAAGCAGCTTATACCCATAAAGGGGTGGCTGTTCTCACCGTATCAGATGACTTATTTTCTCAAAAAATTAAGCGTAAGCCTGTTTATACATCTCCTCTTTATGTTGAGGGAGAGGTACGGCCAAAGAAAGATCAACTGCTAAAGGCAGCACAGCTAATTAACAATGCGAAGAAGCCAGTCATCTTAGCAGGTAAAGGATTACGAAATGCAAAAGAAGAGCTTCTTTCATTTGCAGAAAAGGCTGCTGCACCTATTGTCATCACACTTCCTGCAAAAGGGGTTGTACCAGACAGGCATCCATACTTTTTAGGAAACCTAGGTCAAATTGGAACGAAGCCAGCTTATGAAGCGATGGAAGAGTGTGATCTCTTAATTATGCTTGGAACTTCCTTTCCGTATAGAGACTACTTACCAGAGGACACACCTGCCATTCAACTGGATATTAAACCAGATCAAATCGGTAAAAGATATCCAGTAGACGTAGGAATCGTGAGTGACAGCAAGAGTGGTTTGCAGGAACTGACCTCCTACATTGAATATAAAGAGCAGCGTGGTTTCCTTGAAGCTTGTACAGAGCATATGATGAAATGGCGAGAAGAAATGGATAAGGAAAAATCCGTTGCCACATCACCGCTTAAACCGCAGCAAGTCATTGCTAGACTAGAAGAAGCAGTCGAAGACGACGCCATTCTTTCTGTTGATGTAGGGAATGTGACCGTATGGATGGCACGACATTTCGAAATGAAACAGCAGGATTTCATCATTTCCAGCTGGCTTGCCACAATGGGCTGTGGTTTGCCTGGAGCGATCTCTGCTAAGTTAAATGAACCGAATCGTCAAGCGGTTGCTGTCTGTGGTGATGGTGGCTTCACAATGGTCATGCAAGACTTTGTGACAGCGGTAAAATATAAACTGCCAATCGTTGTTGTGATCTTAAACAACAACAACCTTGGAATGATTGAATATGAACAACAGGTAAAAGGAAACATCAATTATGGTATAGAGCTGGAAGATATTGATTTTGCTAAGTTTGCAGAAGCATGCGGCGGCAAAGGAATCTCCGTGTCATCACATGAAGAACTAGCTCCAGCTTTTAGTGAAGCCCTTCAATCTGATAAACCCGTCATTATTGATGTTGCTGTCACCAATGAACCGCCGTTACCTGGGAAAATTACGTACACACAAGCAGCCGGTTTTAGTAAGTACTTACTGAAAAAATTCTTTGAAAAAGGCGAGCTGGATATCCCTCCACTCAAGAAAAGTTTAAAACGCTTTTTCTAAACAAAATGTAGTCGGTCCTCTCAAAAGAGGACTGACTTTTTTGTGATGAAAGAAAAAATATTTCAATTATCACTTGTTTTATTTCCTCTAAAAATATATGGAAATTATTTTTGTAACTTAAAGCCTATTTTTCCAATTCGCTGAGAAAGGTAAAATAGACTTTATGATCAATAATGGAGGGAGTGACTTCTTCTGGGCAAGATACTTGATGCAAAAGCACTAACAAGTGCCATGGACA
>NZ_LRMO01000005.1:0-137922 GCF_019266135.1 Bacillus sp. F2HM | reverse complement strand
TGGGGTTTGTCTACGGTCTGGGACTTTCTTTATAAAGAAAGTCTTTTTTTCATTTTTATCATATCTTGCAGCACTAAACCCTCCATCGATATAGTATCTCTCGTTATGTTGATCCCTTTTTTTGGGTTTTTATATAACAAAAATGTGTATAAAATTACAACATTTTTAATAAAACCCCTTTACATTTGGAAGTTTTATAGTAGTATAGTCAGGTTGGAGGTGAAAGAAATGCTAAAAAGCTACTATTTTATTCATACAAAAGATCAACAGGGACAATTTGTTGTACATACAGAAGATTGTGCATTTTTAGGTGATGCTGCAAGCCGAACGTTGATTGGCCTGCATATGAATGGTGAAAGCGCCATTGAAGAAGCCAAACAATTGACGAATGAAGCTGATTTTAATGGATGTTTCTATTGCGCTTATTCTATTCATACAAAATAAAACATGATGTTATGTTTGTCTTACATATGATAAATCTGCAGTCATCTAAACCTATTTAACTTTAATTTGTAAAATAAAAATTCTCCCTATTAAAGGGAGAATGAATTATATATATTAGTTATTAACTTTTATGAGGTTTCTAACGTTTTTTTATATTAATTGTTTTAGATTGTACATACCCTAGATCTTTACCATTCTTACTAGATAAATCGACATGTACAACAGCTTCATATCCTCTATGTTTGTATTCTGGTAGATTTAAGCTTAATTTTTTCAGCGGGGTTTTATATTTAAAACTCCCTCTTTCAAATTTTGCGGTATATGTATAGAGTCCGATTGGGGACAAATGAGCATCATATCTTAGTTCACCACATTTACCATTTTGTTCAATTGTAAAATCAACAGTTTTAGCTTTTTTAGAATAATTGGTAGCATCTGTCCATACTCTTACCTTACATGTAGATTTAGCAAAATAAGGGGTTTGCCAATTGCTAGTAGCAGCTGATGCATCGATAGAAAAAAAGATTGATACACATAAAAATACAAACGATATTACTAGTCTTAACTTCATAAAATCACCCTTTTTTTTAAATATATAGAAATTATATAATATTATTACATTTTGATCAACAATTCTTTCTGAATTACAATATACCAAAACGTTTTCAAAATTATTTATTCAATTTTCATATTATAAATAATTTTTTCGTATTTAATCCCATTTTGTTTCTATAATAAACATCAAAGTCATGTTCATAATTTAAAAAAAATGCCGACCAAGTCCAATACATATATCACTTTTAACCATAACCCTATTTGCAATTTACTAATAAAAACGTATAATTTATACTAAGCACAGGAAGACGAAAGACAAAGGAGAGAAAAAATGGACGATTATGCTCATACTAAAGACATAGAACCTACAGCAGAAAACATCGCAAAAGCCATTTATACTGTTAACCGCCATGCTAAAACCGCACCAAACCCCAAGTTTCTTTATCTTTTGAAAAAACGCGCGCTGCAAAAACTATTGCAAGAAGGTAAAGGAAGAAAAGTGGGCCTACATTTCTCTAACAATCCCAAGTATAGTCAACAACAGTCCGACGTGCTGATTGAAATTGGAGATTATTATTTTCACCTGCCACCAACGAAAGAAGACTTCGAATTTTTGCCACACTTAGGAAATTTAAATCAATCATATCGCAATCCGAAAGCGAATATGTCATTAAACCGAGCAAAGCAAATACTTCAAACGTATGTCGGTTTAAAAGAAAAACCTGCCGCCACAAAACAAAAATCACATTACACAAAGCCCGTCTTCAAACGTCTCGGGGAAAGTTATTTTTAAACAGAAAAAAACCACTCATACCGAGTGGTTTTTTAGTTTAGATAATAAAATGATCGACTTTTTCAATCAGCTGATGAATTTCTGGTTTACTGATTTGATCATCCGCCCCGATCGTTTCCCCTTTATGACGCAAATCTTCAGTGATTAACGAAGAGAAAATAAGAATCGGAATGGAATTTGTTAAAGGATTGTCCTTCAGCAGTTTTGTTAGCCGGTGGCCATCCATTTTAGGCATTTCAATATCCGTAATAATCATATCAATTTCTTCTGTGACACTGATTCCTTTGCTGACAAGGTCCATGACATGATCATATGCTTGTTTGCCATCTTCAAAGGTCACAATGTTTTTATAGCCTGCTTCGGTTAATTCATTTGTTAATAAACGCATGAGAAGCGGAGAATCTTCAACGACATACAGTTTCTTCCCTGTTCTTCTCTCGTCTTTCTCACCGTCAAACATATGATACGTATCAACACCAGAAGCGGATTCAATATCATAAATGATTTTTTCGTAATCTGGAAGGAAAATCATTTTTTCATCAAGCTTAATGATGCCCGTTAAATGACGGTCCATCCCTTGATTGAGTGCAGTCGGCTTCTCAATCTCTTCCCAGCTGACGCGGTGAATTTGTGATACCGTTCCTGTATGGAACACAAATTTCCGTTGGTTGAATTCAGTCACAATATATTTCTCTTGTTCTGACTGATCTGACTCGACATTAAAAAAGGAAAATAGATTGATGACTGGTAAAATCTCGCCTCGTAAACTAATCATCCCTTCTACATCTTGGTGAGAGTGCGGTACAACCGTCACCTCAACCGGCTGAATGATTTCTCTAACTTTCATGACGTTAATGCCAAATTGATTTGCACCAATTTCAAACTTCACAATTTCCAATTCATTGGTACCAGAGTCAAGTAAAATTTCTTGTTTGTTTAAAGCCACGGAAATCCCTCTATTCTTCAATATAAGATTGTACTTTTTATATCGGCAGCATAGGTAAAAAGTTGACGTTTCTTTACGCTTTCTCTCGAACGAATTGATGAATCACAAGTCCTATCGCTGCAAGGATGAGCAAAGACCCTAGTGCAAGGCGGCTTGCGAGATTTCCGTGCTCTGCAAACAGCAGGGTAACTGAGCCATAAATGATCGGCCCGATAATGGAAGATACCTTCCCTGAGAACGCAAAGAGGCCAAAAAACTGTCCTCGCTTTTCCTTCGGTGTCAGTTCAATAATCAAGATTCGTGATGCCCCCCAGCTTGCGCCAAGTGAAATCCCGAATAAACTGCCCGCTATCCAGAAGACCCATTCGGTTGCCGCTGTCACAGCCAGAATGAGCGCCACAATCAAAATGACATACACGACTGTAATCGATCGCTTTGCCCCTATCGCTTTTGTGATATAACCAAACAGAAAGGAGCCAATGATACTTGAAATGGTCGACACAAGATAGAGCAAAATAAATTGCCCAGCAGTAAAGCCAATGATGATTTTGGCATAAACAGCCATCATCGCAATCGCTGTTTGTAAAGCATCATTCATAAAAAAGAAAGCAATCATAAAGATAAAAGCTGGCTTGTACTTTTTCATCTCTTTAAACGTGTGAATAATCTCTTTATACCCGCTGAAAAAAGACGCCTTTTTCTCTCGCTGAGGCAGCGGATGAGGATCTTTTACAAAAAAGAGAAAGGGTAGAAAAAAGAGAAGGAATAAAAGAGCTGTCGGAATAAATGCTTCATGAAACTGGTCATTGCCGACAAGTAAATAAACAGAGAGACCGACAAGTGTTCCTAAATAGCCGACGGCGATACCAAATCCTGAAATAAGCGGGATTTCTTCCTTTGTCCCAAGATCGGGCAAAATGGTGTCATAGAAAACAAGACTAGAATGATAAAAAAACTTTGCGATCACAAACAAGGTGACCACGACTAATAAAGAAACAGGCAGCCCAAACCATTCACTTGAGAAATCAATCCCAGCAAAAATCCCCATCATCAACGTACAAGCAATACATATGAACGTAAACACCGTAATGTAGCGTTTCTTTTTCCCTGTACGATCAATCAGCACTCCGTATAAAGGTGTAAAAATGACGAGAAAAAAGCTGGCTAGTGCGTTTGCATAAGAAATAAAGGTGCTGGCGATCTGGTCCATTCTCGCACTGTCCCCGATCGTTTCCTGCAAGTAAAATGGGAAGAAAATGGTGATCATATTTGATGAAAAGATCGTATTTGCAAAATCATACAACGCCCAGGCCAGCACAGGTGCTGTCAAAAACAGCCCAAAGCCTGCCCCTTTTTTCTGTGCGGTCTTTTTTCCTGTTCTCAATCAATTGTCTCCCTTCCCTGCCTCATTTTTCACTATCATTCTATTTTATGTGCTGTTTCCCTCTTCCATACGAGCGATCTATGAAAAAAAGCACCTCTTACCATATAGCAGAGGTGCTTTTTTCATTATTTCTTCACAACAATGGTACTTGCAATCAAATCGTGAAGTGCTTGTTTTTTTTCTGTGAAGAAAGCAATGATATAGCCAATATATAAGATCGGAGACAAAAAGCCTTTTGCAAAGAAGCGGCCAGTTGCACGGCCAAATGTGACCTTTTCGCCTGTGACTTTTGTTACTTTGATGCCGAGAGCCATCTTTCCAAGTGTTCCTTGCAATTTTGATGATTCCATGATGGCGTAATAAAGCCATGTCACCACGGTACCCATCAAGATTGCCCCTATATAGAAAAAGATCAGTCCCATAATAGCTTCCCACTCCTCATCCGTTATGACGGTTGAAGAATAGTAATAACTGTCGTCATCCATCATCATTGCTGCCTCTGGGCTTGAGATAAAAAAGACTGACGCCAAAATAAACATGATAAATGCAATTGGTACACCGATAATGATACCGTCCAAAAGGTGTGCAAGAAAACGATAGCCTACACCTGCTAGCTCAGGATGCTTCTTTTCTTGAATGTGTGGTTCTGTTATGTTGGTTTCCATCCTATTTCTCCTTTATTATGTATGTTTTCTATAAATTTCTTATAATCATCCGTTATTATATCCTATGAATATAGCAAGATCAATGGAGCTTTACACTTTTACATACATTTTAGATCAGTTTGATCTAAGCGATTTATGTGAATAAATACTGAAAATTTGTGAAAAACATGGCACTTCTAGTTCTTTTACTCCTGATTTTTTAACATTTTGTGATATTTTCGTCTTGTTTCCATTCTTCTGTTGACAATGATTCTTCAAATGGTACAATAGTCAAGGATTTTTTAAAGAAAGGTGTTCATGATGGGAACTGTCGTATTATTAAAGAACAACGAAATGACTGTAATTGAAGATATTTGCGAGGCTGACTTTTTAGATATGAAGCATGGTTTGTCAAATGATGACACAGCTTATATCTCTTGGTATGAAGACTACGATACTGCTTATGGATATTGATTTCATTTCATAGATGAAGCGTAAAAAAAGGCGATACAACCTGAGAATAGGTTGATCGCCTTTTTTACGTTTGTGCGCTTCTTTCACTTTCAGGTTCCACATGAATAAAGATTTGTGCATGCGGAAATTCCAGCTGAATCTTCTCTTCAATTCGATCACATAATTGGTGAACATCTTCAATCGTTGTCTTTCCATCTACAATCAAATGAAAATCAATATATTCCTCGGCACCAGACCGCCTTGTTCGAAAGTCATGATATTCAATAAATTCTTGACTAAATCCTTGAATGATCGCTTCGATTGATTGTTCTTCCTCTGGTGTTAACCGAGCATCAACAAGCGGGGGGAAGGCTTCCTTCATGAGTTTAAACGCTTCACGCATAATAAAGAGGGCCAGAACCATTCCAATGATCGGATCTAGGAAATACCAGTCGGTTAATGCCACAAGCAATAAACTAAATGCCACCCCTAATGACGTAAACACATCCGTTAAAAGATGCAGTGCATTTGATTTCATGGCAACTGAATGTACTCGCTCAGCCTCTTTGTTCACAATCCTCGATACAACAAAATTGATGAGCGCACCTAGCAGCATGACCACAATGCCAAGCACAGGCAGCTTGACTGGCTCTGGATGCATTAATTTGTGAACACATTCGTATATAATCCAAATGCCAGCAACGAAAATCAGCAGTGTCTCAATCGTTCCAGAAATATTTTCGACTTTTCCATGTCCATAAGGATGTTTAGAATCTGCTGGCTTTCTTGAAATACGAACAGAAATAAATGCAATAAACGATGCCATTAAATCGAGAAACGAATGAATGGCTTCTGATAAAACCGCGACAGATCCGGTTAATAGACCCACAATGATTTTTAAGATGACAACAAATGTGTTGCTCAGCACGGATAGAAACGCGATTTTCGATGTCTTCGCTGATTGTTCCATCTATCGTCCTCCTTTAGGAGATCGTATGTCTATGAAAGCAATTCCCATGACCCTGATTCTCACGTTCTTTCAGTTTACGCAGTTTTGCCGTTTTCTAATCATCTTCATCACAGCCTGTATTTTCTCTTGAGGTTACGCTATAATAAATGTTGCTCTTTCTTTAATATATCACTCATGCGGTGATGGATAGGAGAATAGACTACATATAACGATATCCAGTGCCTTTCGCAGGTGACATTTATGCAGTGAATGGTAAAATAGGATAAAAACATAAATTTTTAAGGTGATGAGAAATGGAGCATTTGCTGAATCCAAGAGTAAAGGATATTGAAATTTCAGGCATTCGAACATTTTCAAATCTCGTATCGTCATATGAAGATGTCGTTTCATTGACGATAGGCCAGCCCGATTTTTATACGCCGCATCATGTCAAAACAGCTGCCAAAGCAGCCATTGACGAGAATTACACCTCATACACTCACAATGCTGGTTTCCTAGAGCTAAGACAAGCGATCCAGCATTATATCAAGAAGAAAGTGAATCTTGATTATGATGCAGAGTCAGAAATCATTGTGACGACAGGTGCAAGTCAAGCAATCGATGCTGCGTTTCGAACCATTTTAACAGAAGGCGATGAGGTCATTTTACCTGGACCTGTATACCCCGGATATGAACCGATCATTCGAATGTGCGGTGCCATGCCCGTACATATTGACACAACGAATGCCGGCTTTAAATTGAATGCCAAGCTGATTGAGGATGCGCTAACGGAAAAGACAAAGTGTGTGGTTCTTCCTTACCCTTCAAACCCGACTGGTGTCACGCTTTCAGAAGAAGAATTGAAAGAAATTGCCCAGCTCCTTGAAGGAAAAGACATCTTTATTTTATCCGATGAAATCTACAGCGAGCTGACATTTGACCGGCCGCATCATTCAATTGCCTCTTTCTTAAAAGAACAGACCATTGTCATCAATGGACTGTCTAAATCTCATAGCATGACTGGATGGAGAATTGGATTTTTATTTGCTTCAGCTCCAATTGCTAAACATGTATTAAAAGTACATCAATATAACGTGTCTTGTGCCTCGGCTGTCTCACAAAAGGCGGCACTTGAAGCTGTGACAAATGGTGTGGATGATGCACTGATCATGAGAGAGCAATATAAGAAAAGACTCGATTATGTATATGATCGGCTCATTTCTATGGGGCTTCCGGTGATTAAACCTTCTGGCGCTTTCTATATTTTTCCATCCATTGAATCGTTTGGGATGAGTTCCTTTGATTTTTGCATGGAGCTGTTAGAAAGTACAAGACTTGCGGTCGTACCAGGCTCTGCTTTCTCTCCACTCGGCGAAGGGTATGTGCGCCTGTCTTACGCTTATTCACTTGAAACGCTGAAAGAAGGACTTGACCGGCTAGAACAATTTGTACTCGAAAAACGTTCTATTCATTCGCTAGATTGAAACAACGGCTCTCTTGCCGTTGTTTTTATTTTGCAGGAAACATGATGTGAAATACGGTGCCCTTTTCAGGCTGACTATCCACACGGATCGTCCCGTTATGATTTTCTAAAATATTAAATGTGACCATGAGGCCAAGTCCTGTTCCTTTTTCCTTTGTGGTTAAAAAGGGCTCTCCAATCCGCTTCATCACCGATTCAGGAATGCCGATCCCTTCATCACGAATCGTGACAAGTATTCCATCACCTTCTGCTTTGGCTGTGATGTCTACCTTTCCTCCGTCCGGCATGGATTCTACGGCATTTTTGATTAAATTGATAAACACTTGCTTGAGCTGATTTTGATCTCCGTTCATCAGGAGACCCTCCTCTATCTCACTTGTGTTCATTAAAATGCCATTTAAGTTCGCTTGTGTTTCTAACAAGGCTGTGACTTCGCTGATGATTTTTTTCAAATCCAGCGTCTGCATTGAGGAGGTTTGCTGCGGTTTCGCCAGCATTAGCAGCTCACTCAAGATAATTTCTATTCGGCTCAGCTCAGAGAAAACAATCTCGAAGTATTGATCGCGATCTTTTGTTTTCGGTTTAATGAGCTGTAAAAAGCCTTTGATGGCGGTCAATGGGTTTCTGATTTCATGTGCAATGCCAGCCGCCAATTGGCCTGCAATCGATAATTTTTCAGAGCGGAGCATGAGCTCTTCTGTCTGCTTACGTTCGGAGATATCTCTTAAAATAATTTGAACCGCTGTTTCTCCAAAAAATGTAGTTGGGATACAGACCATTTCTGTATAAATCAGCTTATGTTTAAACGTATGACAGCTCATTGTGACAATCTCAGAATCTGATGCTCTTTCAATAATACGTGATAAACTCTTTTTGACCTTTTGCTGATCACAGGAATGAATTTGATGAAAGATATCCTTTCCTATTAATTTATCGTAATGCTCGGCTTCAAATAATTTAATGCCAGATTCATTCATAAACACCCATTTGTGATCATGGATGACCGCAATCGTATCAATGGAATTTTGAATGAGCAGCTGATACCTCTCCCGGCTTTTTTGAAGAACGGTTTGAAACTTTTTACGGGATGAGATGTCCACGAGCAGTAAAAGCTCTGCCCGCTGATTTTGATAAATCGTCGGTGATGACTTTACCTCAATATGAATACTACTCCCATCTTGACGCTTCCATATCTGTTCAATCATTCCGACTGGAAGGCCTTGCTGCAGCCTTGTTATTCGGCTTCTGACAATATCATGGTACTCTTCAGCAATAAAATCAAACGCGGACTTGCCGATCATGTCATCTCTTGCACTTACCCCCATTAATTGCAGCATCGCATCATTCGCATACACAATTTTCCCTAAAATCGTAATACATAACGGATTTGGCAGCATGGCAATCAATTGTTCAGCTTCACCGACATTTTGGAAAGCCGGCAGACTGCCTAACGACTGTTCTGCTACGTTTGATGTTGTTTGAAATGCTGCTTTTTGGGGCTCAGTATCCAGCACCCTCATTTTCAGGATCATTTCTCTACTTACTTCGTTGTCTAACCCATCACAAGCAACAAAATCAATGCTTGCTTCGATCCATACAGCTGTCAGATCACTTCTTAGCAGTCTAAAGTGGCAAACCTCTAGCATGTGCTGATTGTAAAAATAACTTTCGACGAGAAATTGATCTTCGGTATGAACAAAGTCTTTCAAAAAACACCCTAGTAAATCCTTTTGTTCATAGAGCAAAAGCTGCTTACAGTTGGAAGAAATGTAGAGAAAGCGGCCATTAGAAGAAAGAACGGCATGTAAATCGATGTTCGAATACAATTGATTCGAATCTTTCATTTGTTGTTCCATCGTCGTCCGACCCTCCTTTTCATTTTTTAGGGTTGTCCTTAGATTGATGTATAAAAAAGATTCGCTAGAAAACCCGTATTTTCCTTCTGTCATCGAGGGAAACGTCCATATTTTCAGCAAAAAGGGAGCACTTTCTGCTGCTGTGCTCCCTGCGGTTTATTGTTTTTCATATTTCTTTTGTAATTCAACGTACTTATCCACAATTTTACTTGGGATGTTTTTAATAACAGGATCCTTATCTGAGACATAAGGTGTCACGACACTAAACGCCACCTTTGGATTAGAAGAAGGATAATATCCTCCAAAGGTTAAGTTGTACGTTGAATTTCCCCACCAGCTGCGGTTGGCACCATAGTAGAACGTTTGCGCTGTACCTGTTTTTCCCGCGACATCATGCTGACCAAACCGGCCAGCAGCAGTTCCGCCTGTTGATGTGACCATTTTCAGTCCCGTTTTTACGCGGTCAATATCTGCTTTCGAGTTGTTAATCGTATTCAGCACCTTCGGCTCATATTTTTTTACGACTGGGCCTACTTCATCCTTCTTCGTTGGAAGATGAACACTTTTCACTACTCTTGGCTGAATACGGCTGCCTCCATTGGCGATCGTTGACATGTATTGCGCCACTTGAAGCGGTGTATACGTGTCGTACTGACCAATTGCTTCATCAAGCAAGAGTCCGCCGACCGTCTTAGGATGCGTCTGCATCCCGCTTGATTCCTGCGGCAGATCGATCCCCGTTTTCACGCCAAGACCGAATTGCGCATAGTAGTTTCTCATTTTTTGTAAGTGCTCAGGCCTTGCCGGTAACGGACCATCCTTTTGATAGGTGATGCCCGCCATTCTCATCGCTACTTGGAACATGTAGACGTTGGAACTTTTTTGGAGTGCTTGAATGTCGTTAACCCATCCAAGATCTTTGTAAGACCGCTTCGGTTTTCCATTACTTCCTGCAAAGTAGAGCGGTGTATCCATATAGGCTTGGTTGTGTGACATTCCGTCTTGATAACCAGAGAGGACAGTGGCTCCTTTGACAACAGAGCCCATTTCGTACTGGGTCGTAAATGTTCCGATTGCATAATCTGTGACGTCTCTGCCGTCCATTTTCTTGCCTGACATCGCGAGAACATCCCCTGTGTGAGGGTCCATCATGACGACAAAGGCACGATCCATCATATAGTTTCTCGCGCTGGCAGATCTAAGCTCTGATTCAACGATTTTGTCGACTTCCTTTTGCAGCTCCATATCAAATGTCAGCGCAAGATCAAGTCCTCTTCGTCCTTCTGTCCGCTTGATTTCATCGAGCAGCTTCCCGCCAACCTGTGTATATTGAACGGTCGCTTTCTCTGGGTTTAGAAAATCCTCGTATTGATATTCTAAATAGCTCTTCCCTACCCGGTCATTTCGCGAGTAGCCTCTTGCCATATAGTAATCTTCACGCTCTTTAATGATTCCTTGCTCTGGTGTAGTCACACCGCCAAGTACATTATAAAGGGTCTTTTCATACGGATATTTTCTTGTCCAGTCGTTGATGACGTTCACACCAGGCAGTTCATCAAGATGCTCTGAGACAAGTGAAATTTCTTCATATGTCAGGCTTACGGATGAAGTTTGTTTTGATTCTTTCGTTTCATCGAGTAAAGCCACTTTTTCGTCCCCTTTTTTCTCTTCGTTTGGGTTCATTGCCTTCACGATTTGGGGCTCAAAGGCATATCCGCCTGTAAATCTACGGTAGATCGCTGCAACAGCTTTTTCCTCTGCATCCTTTTCGATCGCTTTGACTTCTTTCTTTGGGACACGCTCTACTTGAAGCGGATAGACATCCTTTGCATCGATATCTTTTTTCTCCGCTTTTGAAATGAGTTTATCCGCTTCTTTCGGATGGCTCGCCAGCCAAAAATCTCGAATGTCACGCTCTCTCAAAAAATCAGTATCCATTTTTATATAAGTCGCAAGTTTTCTTGCTACCTTAATCTTATCCTTCGCTTTCACACCGCTTTCTGATGTATAAACGATGGCAGGTACACTTTCGTTATCAACGACGACTCTTCCTCTCGCGTCATACATTTTTCCTCTTGGAGACGGGTATGATGCTGTTTTGACCTCTGTTCGGTTGGCTTGCTTTTTATAATCTTCACCATTGACGATTTGCAGCACACCCAGCTTGATCACAAGTCCAGCAAATAAACTAAATACAGCGAAGAAAAAGAGATTAATTCTCCAGGCGTTCCGGCGCTTGATTTTTTTTTGCTCGGCAGCACCTTGATGCTGTTTCTCTCCCACTTATGTAGCTCCTCTCATCCTTTTCAATCTTTTACAATTACCACTCATTATTGTAACACTTTTGTAATAGTTGTTACAGCGAAACGAGTGAAAAAAAGCTGTCAATCCCTAATCTGCAAAAAAATATACTAACACTTTAAAATATTGGTATGTTTATGTCGTTTTCTTTAAATGGAAGAATTCCCTATCCTTTGATATGAAGCGGCTCTTACGATGACTTTAACAAAAATGACAAACTTGCATTGTCAATGGAGGATGCTGGTACGTTTATAACAAAAAGTCCATGTTATGATTTTTTGTGAGAAAACAAAACAAAGATTTTAGGAGGAGTTACAATATGAAGAAGAAATCATTCTTTTTTTCAGCGCTGACAGCTGCTGCACTCATCACGTTCACTGGAGGACATTCAGCTGATGCGAAGGAGCTTAACCTGAAACAAGTAATAAATGTACAGCATCAAGCCATTGATCTTCATACACTAGCAGCAAAATTACATATCTCTTCAGATGTAAACAAGCTAAGCAAGTCGAATCAAAAAGAGATCGAAGCTCTATTAAACAAACTGATCAAAAGCGGTCAACCTGTTACAGGAACAAAAGTAGTAAAAGAAGTAAACAAAGCAAAACAAGAACAAAAACAAGAATCAGTGAAAAAACCAACTGCTTCTAAACCAAGCACTCCAGCAAAAGAAAATACAAACAACAACAGCAACACAAAAGCTGACCAAAAAGACACAACGGCATCAAAAGCAGACAGCAGCTTAAATGCATTTGAAAAAGAAGTGGTTGAGCTTACAAATAAAGAGCGTGCAAAACAAGGCTTAAAGGCCCTTTCTGTTGATTCTAAATTAAGCAAATCTGCTCGCGCAAAATCTCAAGATATGAAAGATAAAAACTATTTCTCTCATACAAGCCCAACTTATGGATCTCCATTTGATCAAATGAAGCAATTCGGTATCACTTACAAATCAGCAGGTGAAAACATTGCCCAAGGTCAAAAATCTCCTCAAGAAGTTGTGACAGCATGGATGAACAGTGAAGGCCACAGAGCGAACATTTTAAACAAAAGCTACACACATATCGGTGTTGGTTATGTGAAATCTGGCAACTACTGGACGCAGCAATTCATCGGAAAATAATATCAAGAAAACCTGTCCCTATTTGGGACAGGTTTTTAGTTTGTTTTGAGGATGCTGCAAACTATTTGACCCATAATTTATAGATGCTCTGGGTCCCGCTGTTTTCTTCGCCCTGTTCGCTCAGCTTTTCATAAAGGGACTTCGCAAGTGAGAGCCCTGGCATTTCTTCCCCCATCAGCTCTGCTTCTTCAAGTGCAATGCCCATATCTTTGATAAAATGCTTCACATAAAACCCTGGCTCGAAATCGCCTTTCAGCATTCTTGGTGCAAGGTTTGACAAAGACCAGCTGCCGGCTGCACCTGTTGTGATGCTTTTGAGCACCTGCTCTGGATCAAGCCCTGATTTTTCGGCATAAGCCATTGCCTCTGCGACACCGACCATTCCCGCTGCAATGGCAATTTGGTTACACATTTTTGTATGCTGACCGCTTCCTGCCGGTCCTTGATATTGAATGTTTTCACCCATTTGCTCAAATAGCGGCAGACAGGCTTCATAGGCTGACCTTTCTCCGCCGATCATAATGGCCAGCGTGCCATTTTTGGCTCCTATGTCTCCGCCTGATACAGGTGCATCTAATGTAAATATACCTCTTTCCTTCGCTTTCAACTCAATTTCTTTTGCAAGCTGAGGCTTCGATGTCGTCATATCAATGAGATATGTACCTGGCGCGGCATGTGCCACAAGCCCATCTTCACCTAAATAGATCTCTTCTACATCAGATGGATATCCCACCATTGTAATGACGGCATCTGCACTTTCTGCAATCTCCTTTACTGCCGGCTTCCATGATGCGCCTTTTTGAATCAATGCGTCTGCTTTTGCTTTCGTTCTTGTATAAACGATCACTTCATAGCCTGCATCCATTAAATGTCCTGCCATACTGCGACCCATTACACCGATTCCTATAAAACCAACTGTTTTGATTTGTGCCATCACTTGTTCCTCCTTAAAGAGACTTTGTCAATCCACCATCAATGATCAGTGTTTGACCTGTCATATATGTATTGGCTTCTGATAAAAGAAACACTGCATATGCTGCAAATTCCTCTGGCTGGCCGTAACGGCCAAGCGGGATCGCTCGTTCAGCCTGTGCTTTGATTTCTTCAACCGTTCGATTCTCTCTTTGTGCGCGGTGCTTCTCCAGCTGTTTCACACGGTCTGTTTCAATTTTTCCCGGTGCTAACGTATTGATCAAAATACCATCCTTTGCAAACTCCAGAGCGGCTGTTTTTGTCCAGCCGGCTATGGCCGGTCTAAATGTATTCGACAGCATCAAGCCCGGGATCGGTTCTTTCACTGACATTGACGCAATATTTAAAACACGTGCGCCGCGTTTTTTCAAATAAGGCAATGCCTCTTTTAATAATCGAATATAGCTGAGTAAATGAAGCTGAAATGATTCGATCCAATCTTCATCTGTTAAGGTGTCGAGCGTTCCTGTTTTAGGCCCGCCTGTATTGTTCACAAGAATGTCTAGACACTTCTCATCACCAGCCGCCGCTTGAACAAGCGCCTTGATTTGCCCGGCGTCAGATACATCACATACTTGATAAGTCAGCTGTCCTTTGACAAGCGGAGACAGCTCCTTGACTGTTTCTTTCAGCTTCTGTTCATGTCTTCCCGAGAGCATCACATCTGCTCCCTCTTTTGCTAGAGCAAAGGCAATCGATTTTCCGATACCTTGACTGCTTGCAGCTACCAATGCTTTTTTTCCAGTTAGATTGACATCCATGTCAACACCTCCTCTAGTTTATTTTATCATACAAAAAGAACCTTGCTCACATCGCAAGGTTCCTTTCCGCTCATTACACCTTAAATCGGTCAACCGCCTGACGCAGTGCCTGGCTTGATTCGTTCAGCATTTCAGTTGAGGTTTTCGTTCTTTCTAACACTTGAACTTGTTCATCTGTAGACGCATGCACTTCCTCAGCTGAGGCAGCAGATTCTTCTGAAATGGCAGCAATACTTTGAATGGAGTCACTCATCTTCTGCTGTTCTTCTGTCATTTCATTAATCTGTGTATGAATGCTGTCGATTGAACCGACAAGTGCCTGCATTTCCATTGTGATGCTGCTGAGTGCCTCACCTGTTGCATTGATGGCGGCACCTTGTTCCTCATTCATTTTACTTGCTGTTGTCATCGCTTCAGCCGCCTTCTTCGATTCATCTTGAATGAGTTTGACGGTTTCACTAATGTGTTTTGTTGACTGCGCAGATTGTTCAGCAAGCTTTCTCACTTCTTCTGCTACTACAGCAAATCCTCGTCCGCTTTCTCCTGCTCTCGCTGCTTCAATGCTTGCATTTAGTGCAAGTAAATTCGTTTGATCCGAGATTTCAGAGATGGCGGTCACGACATTTTCAATATTTTTCGTTTTATGCTCAAGGTCTAGCAGCATTTGCTCAACCTTTTTCGATTCTTCACTCGCTTGTGTTGATTTTTGGACGAGCAAACCAAGTGCGTCAAGCCCTTTATAGCTTGCATCTTCAGATGATTTTGAGTTGGTTTGCATTTGTGAAGCGAGCTCACCCATATGGCGCACTTTCTCATACAAATACTCTGATTTTTCATTAATCGTTTCTGCATCTGACGCCTGCTTAGTCGCTCCTGTTGCCACCTCTTGAATGGCCGTTGCAATCTGTTCGCTAGACAGCAAAGTCTCATTTGAAATGTGGGTCACTTCATCCGCTGATTTCACAACTTGATCTGAAGCCCCTTTCACTTTTTCAATTAACTCCCTGACATCCTCGGTCATTTGATTAATGCTTTTCGTGAGGGAACCAATTTCATCTTGGGATTTCACTGCAAGCGTACTTGTTAAATCGCCTTCTGACACCTTACGCACATGCTCTATTAGACGCTTGATTGGCGTTGTAATGCTTCTTGCCAATAAGAAGCTGAGGATTATCGCAAGAATAATGGCAATGACGGATATAATGATACTTGTCTGATTCATTTGTTCTGTGATCCAAAGCAGTTTACTTTTCTCAAAGCTGACACCAACCGTCCAATCGGCTTCTTTGATTTTAGATAGGACCGTCAGTTCTTTGCTGTCATCAACACCTGAGTTGTCAAGCGCTTTTTTCACAGAAGGGACCTTTGATATGTTTTTTCCTTGCTCTGTTGGATGCGCCAAAAGGGTGCCTGTGCCATCAACTAAGAAAGCGGTCCCCTTATAAGGAATCTCTTGTTCATTTATATACGTTTGAATAGACGACAGCTTCAAATCAAGTCCAGCGACCCCAATGACTTTTCCATTTTTGACAATCGCCTTCGTGGCTGAGACAATCACTTTTTTCGTTGCTTCATCGACATATGGATCTGTCCAAACGACCTGATCAGGCTTTTCTGCTGCTTGTTTAAACCAGCCTTGTTTCGATGGATCATATCCTTCGCCAAGATCGAACTCCGGAAAGCCGAACATTTTTCCGTCACTTGTTCCAATATAGGCAAACGAAATGAGCTTATCCTGTTCCTGCATGTTTTTTAGTTCATCGTTTTCAAAAGCCAATGTTTGCTTGGTTTGTTTTCGCGCAAATTCTTCAGTCATTGTACTTGTTGCGAGTTTATTAATTGTATTGCCGTAATTATCAAGCTTTTCTGTAATAATGTCTTTCATGCTTTCTGCCGTTGCTGCTGCGGTGGTTTTTGCATCTCGTTCAATCAGTGGTCTTAACACTAAGTTGGAACCCACTTGAACAGCCACGACGGTTAAAATTAAAATAACTGAGATGAAAACAGCTATTCTCACTTGAAGTTTCTTAAACATCTCATCACCCCTACATCTACTTTCACACCTTAATTTATATATCGGCAAAATGATACCGCATTCAATAGTTGTAAGAAAATTTAAATAGAAAAAACAAGCCTTATTGGCTTGTTTTAAGTAAAATATTCAATTTTTGCAGAAGGAAAGTACTGATCTATATATGACTCTAAAGTCTTTCTCAGTTCTTGTTCCTCATCTTTTTGATAGATATATTTTCCTATACCGTATCTTCCCCACTTGTATCTTCTTTTTTCTTCGTCCAACTCTAATTTTGATTTTGGGTAATTTTTTTGAATCACACGCTTTGCTGGTTTTGTAAAGCGATGCTGAATCATCTCAAAGGTGATATCGTCTCTCACATCTTCTGGAAGGGCTGCATCGAGCTTTTCGAATAGAACTTTATACCCTTCCTGCCAGCCTTCATGGATGTAGATTGGGGCAATAATAAAGCCTAGAGGATAGCCTGCCTTTGCGACCTTAACAGCCGCTTCAATCCGCTTATCTAGCGGTGATGTGCCAGGCTCGAAATATTTAATGACATAATCGGCATTGATGCTAAAACGGAATCGTGTCCGGCCATTATGCTTTGCATCTAACAGATGATCGACATGATGGAATTTCGTGACAAAGCGAAGTTTTCCTAGGTCCGTCTGCCCGAAGTATTCAATCGCTCGTTTGAGTGTATGTGTCAAATGGTCAATTCCTACGATGTCTGAAGTACATGATGCTTCAAATCTCGTGATATCCGGCGCCCGCTCGTTCATGTATTGATCTGCCTGATCTAATATTTCTTCTACATTGACGTACGTTCGAATGTACGGCTTACTTCCCATTGTTGTTTGCAAATAGCAATAATGACAATGCCCCATACATCCTGTTGCAAATGGGATCGCATACTCTGCAGATGGTTTAGACGAGTCAAACTTCAATGTCTTCCTCACACCAATGACAAGCGTTGACTTCGCATTACGATACTTTTGCAAGTCATTTTTTCCCGGAATATTTCTGACCTGGTTGTGTGAAGTCGTTTCTCTTATTTCGATTCCCATACCCTCAAACTTTTCCTTCAGCTCTCGTCCTAACGGGTAATCTAACGCCCGGGGTTCAATGTAAACAAGCTGGGGAACGAAAGGTTTGATCATATTAAGCACATCCTTACCTTTAAGGTTTTCATACCGTTACTTTAACCGCACAGGATGGCTTTTATCCTTTCTAAAATCTCCCTTATTCAAACAAGTCTTGATAAAGAGCTTCTGCTTCTTCATATGTTGGAAACACAGCATCATCAGGTGCTAGTGGATGATACGTTTCAAGTAAAAAGAGGGCAAGCTCTTCTTCGTTGTATGGATGTGAAACAATTTCTGCTTCTTTAATTTGTGCTACGTTTGCAGCATGTGGGTTTCGATAAATCACATATACTTGATCACCTGGTTTGTAGTCTGAGAAAGGCAATCTGGTCACCTCCATTTTTTAATTATAGGGTGCCCTTCTCACTGCCCAATATGACTCAATATGATAAAATTCGACAAAAAAACCAGACAGTTTCACCTGTCTGGTTTTCATTCACTTAGTTCTGTTGAAACGTCTTCTTGACGAAATCAACCACTTCTTCTGTTGTGCTAAGTGATAAAATATGCTCTTTAAATGATGCAGCTTCTTCTTTAGAAAGCTTGCTTAGCTGCGTTCTAGCTGGAAGAATGGATGTTGCACTCATTGAGAATTCATCTAATCCTAATCCAAGTAGAAGCGGGATTGCGATTTCATCTCCTGCCATCTCACCGCACATGCCAACCCATTTACCCTCTTTATGCGCTGCTTCGATTACAAGCGTAATAAGACGTAAAATCGCTGGGTTGTAAGGCTGGTAAAGATAAGACACTCGTTCGTTCATTCGATCAGCAGCCATTGTGTATTGAATCAAATCATTCGTTCCAATACTGAAGAAATCTACTTCTTTTGCAAATTGGTCTGCGATGACAGCCGTTGATGGAATTTCTACCATCATTCCGATTTCAATCGAATCAGAAACGTCTGTACCAGCGGCAACCAATGCTTCTTTTTCTTCAAGTAAAATGGCTTTTGCTTCTCTAAATTCTGATAACGTCGCGATCATAGGGAACATGATTTTCAAGTTTCCATATGTACTTGCACGAAGTAAGGCGCGTAGTTGTGTTCTGAAAATCTCCTGCTCTTCCAGGCAAAGGCGAATGGCTCTATAGCCAAGGAACGGGTTCATTTCTTTTGGAAGCTGCAAGTAAGGAAGTTCTTTATCGCCACCAATATCTAGTGTGCGGACAACCACTGCTTTCCCTTCCATCTTCTCTAAAACTGTTTTATACGCATCGAACTGCTCTTCTTCTGTAGGAAGCTGGTCTCTGCCCATGTATAAAAATTCAGTACGGTACAATCCAACTGCTTCGCCGCCATTTTCAAGTACACCTTTTACATCTTCAGGTGTTCCGATATTTGCAGCTAGCTCTACGTGAACGCCGTCTTTTGTAACCGTTGGCTGGTCAACAAGTTTCGCCCATTCCGCTTTTTGAGCTAAGTAGTCTTCATGCTTTTTTTGATACGCTTTCACTTCATCTTCAGAAGGCTGAATGATGACGTCTCCAGTAATACCATCCACAATGATCAGATCATCGTTTTTCACCGTTTTTGTTGCTTCTTTTGTCCCAACAACTGCTGGAATCTCCATAGATCTTGCCATGATCGCGGAGTGAGAAGTACGACCGCCGATATCTGTTGCAAAGCCTTTGACAAATTGTCTGTTCAGCTGAGCAGTATCAGAAGGTGTTAAATCTTCAGCAATGATGATGACTTCTTCAGAAATCATGCTTGGGTTTGGAATGTCAACGCCTAGCAAATGTCCAGTCACACGTTTCGTTACGTCGCGAATATCCGCTGCACGTTCCTTCATGTATTCATTGTCCATTGCTTCGAACATTGTGACAAACATCGTCGCTGTTTCTTTTAAAGCAAATTCAGCATTTACTTTATCAGATTTGATTTTATCCTTTACTGGGCTTAGCAGTTCAGGATCACTTAACACAAGAAGGTGGGCAGAAAAGATATCTGCTTTGTCTTGGCCAAGCTCTTTTAGCGCATGTTCTTTAATTGCTTCAAGTTCTTGTTTAGAAACATGAATTGCTTCTTCAAAACGCTTCACTTCTGTCTCTGGATCATTGATGTCTTTTTGGTGAACTGTTAAATCTGGTTCTTCCAGACGATACGCTTTTGCAATCGCAACGCCTGCTGAAGCACCGATTCCTTTCAGTTGTTGCATTACTCGCCTAGGCCTTCACTTTTCATTGTGTCTTTAAGCGCAGCAAGTGCATCATTTTCATCAGAACCAGAAGCAGAGATTGTGATTGTAGCACCTTTCGCAATTCCTAGAGACATTACACCCATAATAGATTTCAGGTTCACTGTTTTACCATTATATTCTAAGTTGATATCAGCATCATATTTACTAGCAGTTTGTACAAGAACTGTTGCAGGACGTGCGTGAATTCCAGAATCTGCAGTTACTTTGAATGTTTGTTGAGCCATTTTTATCAATCTCCTTTTTATACAATTAATACATCCACAATATTATATCATACTGCCGAGCTTGTCATCTAACAAGAACGGCAGTTATGAAAATTATTTTGAAATTTTCATGATGTTTTCTTGTCCAGCTTTGATTTCACCGGATGCTTGAAGGTCAATAAATTGTCCTTCACTTAAGTTGGTAAATACAATTGGAGTCATCAAAGATGGTACTTCAGACTTAATTTTATCAATATCAACCTCTAAAAGTTTTTGACCGATTTCTACTTGATCTCCCTCTTGTACAAATGCTTCAAATCCTTCTCCTTTGAGGCCGACCGTATCAATTCCGAAGTGGATCAAAATTTCAAGTCCACCATCAGATTGCAGACCAATAGCGTGTTTCGTTGGGAACACATTTAAGATCTTCCCTCTTACCGGTGAAACCACCGTTCCATCTGTTGGCAAGATAGCGAAACCGTCACCCATCATTTTCCCTGAGAATACTTGATCTGGTACATCTGTAATTGGATGAAGCTCCCCTGTAATTGGTGAAGCAAAAATTTCTTCCCCTTGCTCATTTTGAAGCGGCTTTGCAATAACTTCTTCGACCTGCTGGCTGACTTCTTCTTTTGCAGAAGGGTCTTTCGCTGGGCGAGGCGTGCGGCCTGCAATGATGTCCTGCATTTGTGTTTTTAAGTTATCAGAGCGCGGGCCGAAAATGGCCTGGATGTTGTTCCCTACTTCGAGAACACCAGAAGCGCCAAGCTTTTTCAAACGGTCTTTGTCCACTTTCTTCTGATCATTCACAGTGACACGTAACCGCGTGATACAAGCATCAAGGTGCTTAATGTTTTCTTGATCACCCATTGCTTCAAGAATTTCATAAGGCAAGTCATTACCTTTTTCAGACTTCGCCTCACTTGCTCCGTCTGCTGCTTCATCCTCGCGGCCTGGCGTTTTCAGATTAAATTTGCGAATGGCGAATCTAAATCCGAAGTAGTAAATGACAGCAAGTACGAGACCTACTGGAATGACGAGCCACCAAGCAGTTCTATTTGGCAGGATACCAAATAGGAAGAAGTCGATTAACCCTCCTGAGAAGGTCATCCCGATTTTCACGTTTAGAATATCCATTATCATAAAGGATAATCCAGCAAATACACAGTGAATCGCAAATAATACTGGTGCAACAAACAAGAATGAGAATTCAAGTGGTTCAGTGATCCCTGTTAGGAAAGAAGTAAGGGCCGCTGATCCCATAATTCCTGCTACTAGCTTTTTATTCTTTGGTTTTGCTTCATGGTAAATCGCAAGTGCTGCTGCTGGAAGACCGAACATCATGAACGGATATTTCCCTGTCATGAATGTACCAGCTGTCAGCTGAACACCATCTTTGATTTGCGCCATGAAAATACGCTGGTCACCACGGACAAGCTCTCCTGATAAGCTCTTGTAGCTAAAGAACTCATACCAGAATGGTGAGTAGAAAATATGGTGCAGACCAAACGGAATTAATGATCGTTCAATGACACCGAATACAAAGGCAGCCAGCGGCTCATTCGCTGCGAGCAGTCCTGTTGAAAATGAGTTCAGTGCACCTTGGATTGGCGGCCAAATGACTAGCATCAATAGCCCTAAAATAAGTGCTGAAATAGAAGTAACGATTGGAACAAAACGCTTACCAGCAAAGAAGCCAAGATATTGCGGAAGCTCAATTTTGTAAAATTTATTATACATATAAGCTGCTAATACCCCGACGATAATCCCGCCAAAAACGCCGGTAGACAAAGTCGGTATGCCGAGCATATTAATATATGCTGGATGGCTTTCCTTGAAGAACTGGGCCAGTTTGAGTGAATCGGATGGAATGGATCCGTTGGCCATTAATACAGCACTCATCGTGACGTTCATGACAAGGTAACCGATGATAGCGGCAATCCCTGCCACTCCGTCTCCATTGGCAAGACCGATGGCAACCCCTACAGCAAATAATAGCGGAAGATTCGAGAAAACGATGTTCCCCGCATTCTCCATGACACTTGCAACAAGCTGAATTGTATCATTGCTTAAAAATTGAGCTACATCAATCAGCTGCGGATTTTGCATCGCATTCCCAAGTGCCAGTAAAATACCAGCAGCAGGAAGGATCGCAACTGGAAGCATGAGTGCTCGTCCAATTTTTTGCAACACACCAAAAAGTGATTTAAACACTGGTTGAACCTCCTTTTGTTTTCGCTTACAACATACATTTGGGATGCTCCCTGACGTACATTTCATAATTAACCGTTTACATTTCACTTTCAAACGCAAAAAAAGGCATGGTGATATAAGGTTGCGCAAATAACAGGATCTTATCCTGTATTTACCTTAAGTCACTCATGCCTGATCGAATCAGTTACACGTTTCAAGGAAACTATGAAATTTTATTTGTCAATCTGTACAGATGAAGTGTCAGGTAGACAGCCTCAGCATCCTGTACAGGCTTTTTCAATGCATGCTGCAAAATTTTGATCATTTTCCAAGCAGTATTGTAGCATAAAGGATATTCATTTTTCAATAGATGAAGCAATTTTTCTGGCTCCTCTAATGATTCTCCCCGTTTAATACGCTCAATTGAAAACGTAATATGGCGTAATAAGCGTAAATAATGAATACTTTCTCTGTCTACTTTCATATGAAATGAATCTTCGATGACTTGGACCATTTGTGTAATGAGCTGCGAATGACGGTTCACTTCAGATAAAGGCCGATTCGTCAAAGCTGAATGAATATGAAGCGCTATAAAGCCTATTTCTCCTTCTGGCAGCTTCGTTTCGACATCTGGCCGCTCGTTAATCAGTTCAACGACTTCCTTTGCAACCTCGTATTCTTTAGGGTAAAGCGATTGCGTCTCAAGCATAAAAGGGTTCGTGATATCATAGCCTTGCTGCACCCGCTTAAAACTAAACGCAATATGGTCGGTCAGTGCAACATGTATATGCTCATTCAATCGTTGTCCCATTTTTTCTCGTATATGATAAATGACGTCATTGGCAAGCTCAATCATGTTCTCATCAATATGATGAAGCAGTTGTTTATATTCTGTTTGTTCCTTCGTGTTTTTTAACACAAACATTTTTTCAAACACGTCTTGATCGAGAAGATCCCCCGATTTTTTACCGAAGCCGATCCCTTTCCCAATCAGAACCACTTCGCCCAAAGAAGGGTGTCTTGCGATGATGACATTATTATTTAACGCTTTATCAACGGTGAAGGATTCCATGAACATCCCCACCTCCTTCTTATTCAATCCCTCTTATCGTACAAAACAGATGAAACGTGCGTCAACGATTGTTTTTCAAAACGGTTGTTGTTCGCTCAATCAGGCGAAATGGCAGCATTCTTTTTTCTGATTTCTCTCCCTTTAATGCCCGATCGAACAAGTCAAACGCTTCCTGCCCCATTTGTTTGAGGGGAATATGAATGCTGGAAATCCCCAAAGCCTCACTCAATTGGTTATTTTGAAAGCTGAGTATGGCTGGTGATTCTCCTACTTTTATGTCATGACGCTGCGCCTCTAATAAAAAGCCTGCAGAGACTTCGTCATTTGTGATGAATAAAGCTGTAGGACGATTTTTCATTTCCTGCCATTCTGCAAATAATTGCTTCCCATCAAGCAGGGATAACTTCCCTTCGATGATCCATTCCTCATCAATGGTCTGCCCGAGCGATTGCATCATGTCTTGATAAGCCTGAAGGCGCGACTTGCTATTCGCTCCTTCTGTTCTGGCGAGAACGATCGCTATTCGTTGATGGCCGCATGCCGCCAAATGACGCAGGCCTTCCTTAAATGCTTGATCATGCGCAATCGACACGGTTGAGCATTGATCGTGCAGCGCAGGATGACAAAATATAATCGGTCCTGATTCCTGCCACTTTAAAATGTGCCTTTCACTTAATGCATTTGAACAAAATATTAAACCGTCCACACGGCGTTCTTTTAAACTCATTAACGCTTCTTTTTCTTTTAATGGGTCATATCCTGTTTGAAATAAAGCAAAGTGCATACCGCGCGCCTGTGCTTTTTCTGCAATACCTGTGACGAGTGTGCTGAAATAAGAGTGTTCAATGTTTGGAAGGACAATGCCAAGCATATTCGAATAGCCCTTCGCTAAATGGACCGCCTGGATGTTTCTCGTATACTTGAGATCTTCCATCGCTTGTAGAACACGTTCTCTTTTTTCTTCTTTAACATAAGGATGCTCATTCAACACACGTGATACGGTTGTCACAGATACGCCCGCTCTTTTCGCAATCTCCCTTATGTTTGCCATTTTTTCTCCTACTTTCTCTTGATATGGTAAGCGTTTCATACTTTAAGATGTATGTGAGCTGAACAAATCACTGGATGGAAAGGGGAATTCAAGATGGGTTTCATCATATGGATTATATTATGTATGACTGTTTTGTTTTCTGCTCGTTTTGCATTACATCCTTTAGGAAAAGAACATAAAATCAAACCGTTTCAATCAATTGATGATTTTTTTGTTGATAAGGATCGAGAAGAGTGATAAAAAATCACGATGACACTTCCAAGACCTGGACGTTCATCGTGATTTTTTTATTACTTGATGATCGTCAGCTCTTTCGGATAATTGGTTAAGGTGACTGGACCATCTGCCGTAATGAGAACATCATCTTCAATTCTTACGCCGCCGACTCCTGGCACATAAATTCCTGGTTCAATCGTATACACCATACCTTCTTGCAGAAGGTCATCATTTGCCTGACTCATAGAAGGAAACTCATGAACAGAAACGCCTAATCCATGGCCGAGGCGATGCGGGAAATATTCACCATATCCCGCTTCTGTTATTAGCCCGCGAGCTTTTAAGTCAAGATCACCGATCCTCACGCCGGGCTTACTCATTTCAAGTGCTGCCATTTCTGCATTTAAGACGGTTTGATAGATGTCCTTTTGTTTTTCAGAAGCTTCCTGATAGATGAATGTTCTTGTGATGTCTGAGCAATATCCATCGACAATGACGCCAAGGTCAAATAACACAAAATCGCCTTTCTTTAAGGCTGCCTGCCCCGGATTTCCATGAGGCTCGCCTGATTTTTCACCAAAGAGAACCATGGTGGAAAAGGACATACCTTGAATGCCTTTTTTCTTTAGTTCATATTCTATGACAGCGAGCACTTCTGTTTCTGTGATTCCTTCTTTTAAGGCGTTAACCCCAATTTTTACACCTTCATCTGCCAATTGAGCCGCTTTTTTCAGTGTAGCAATTTCAGATTCATCTTTAATCAGTCTGAGCTGATTGAGCGCATCTTCAGCCCGAACGAACGTTTTAGCTCCGGTAACAGCTTGGAGCTGTTCTGCTCTTTGAAGCGGAATCGATTCTTTTTCAATCGCAAGACGCGCCGTTTGAATATCTCGTTTTTCTATCGCTGATTGAATGAAATCAAATGGATTCTCATGATCTTCATATCCAATAATATCGCCGGACCATCCTGCATTTTTTGCCTGCTCGACTTCCATTTTAGGCAAAATAAAAAATGGTTCTGCCTCTTGGAACACAAACAGCCCCATCACTCTTTCATGCGGCTCTGTGAAGTATCCAGATAGATAAAACACATTTTCCTTTGTATGTATAAATGCACCTTGAATGTCTTCTTTCTTAAGCCAAGAAGACAAGCTCTTCATTCGGTTCATCATGATCCTCCTCACACGTTTTACTACTGGTCTATTGTATCAGTTTTTGCTGTATTTCGCACAAAAGCGCACTGGCATGAATCCAGTGCGCCCTGATGATTGATTTAAGATGCACGAAGCAGACGCAGACCATTTAAAATGACCAAAATCGTACTTCCTTCATGCCCGATGACACCAAAAGGCAAATCAAGCACTTGTAAGAAATTCGCACAAATCAACAGACAGATCACCGTTAATGAGAAAATAATGTTTTGCTTAATGATTCGATTCATTTTTCTTGAAAGACGGATCATCTTTGTTAGGTTATTTAAATTGTTCTTCATTAAGATGAGATCCGCTGTTTCTAAGGCAACATCTGTGCCTCCGCCCATCGCAACCCCAACATCTGCTGTGGCGAGCGCTGGTGCATCATTGATTCCGTCTCCTACCATGATGATTGAATTACCTTGTTTTTTTAATTGATTGAGCTCATGTACCTTTTCATCTGGAAGACATTCAGCCACGACAGCTTGGATACCGGCTTCCTGCGCAATAGCTTCAGCCGTTTTTTGCTGATCTCCTGTCAGCATGACGGTTTGGATGCCTAAATCATTTAGTTCTTGAATCATTTTTTTGGCTTCAGGTCTGATTTGATCCTTAAGGCCAAGACAGCCAACCACTTTTTCATCCTTTTGAACGTAGACCACTGTGTATCCTTGCGCGGAAAGGTCATCACCTGTCTCTTCAATCTCGCGGTCGATTGACGCCTTACCCGCAAAGTCTTTCTTCCCAATCCGCCACGTTTCTCCATTTAATTGTGCTTTCACACCAAATCCAGAGGTTTCTTCAATGGTGACATGGGCTGTTCTTTCTGTTTGGTGCTCTTTTGCCATATCAGAAATTGCTTTTGCTAATGGGTGGTTTGATTGACTCTCAATTTGATAGAGTGCCTGGTAAAAAGCAGATTCATCCTGTCCTTTAGCCATGATGACTTGTTCTACGGCTGGCTTCCCGCTTGTAATCGTCCCCGTTTTATCAAAAGCAATCATGCTGCTCGTGCCTAGTTTTTCTAAAAAGACACTTCCTTTAACAAGCATTCCATTTCTCGCGCCATTTGAGATCAATGACAATGCTGCTGGCATGATGGATGCAACTAGAGCACAAGGTGAAGCAACGACCATAAACACCATTGCCCGGTAGAAGGTTTCACTCATACTCCAGCCGAGGACAAAATGAGGCAGTACCATTAATACCGCAACGGTGATCAGCACACCTTTTACATAGGCCCCTTCAAATTTTTCGATAAATGCCTGGCTTGGCGAAACACTTTCTTGAGCGGATTCAACAAGTTTAATAATTTTATGGAATAACGTTTCTTCATTATGTTTCGTGACTTCCACTGTTAAGGAACCATTTAAATTCACTGTTCCTGCAAATACGTCTTCCCCCTGCCCTTTTTCCTGTGGAATAGATTCGCCTGTGAGGGCAGATTCATCCACACTTGTTCTCCCGCTTAAAATGACACCATCTGCTGCAATGCGTTCCCCAGCTTTGACCATAATCCGGTCACCTGGTGTTAATGATGAAGCGGCGATTTGAATGGTCGTACCGTCTTCTTCAATTAAAGTTGCTTCATCCGGTGCAATGCTCATTAATGCTGTTAAATCTTTCTTGCTTTTATTTGACGTATACGTTTCAAGCGCACCACTCAGTGAGAAAATAAAAATTAAGATAGCGCCTTCTGCCCAATAGCCGATTAGAGCTGAGCCTATTGCTGCGAAAATCATTAAAAGTTCCACATTCAAGGTCTTAGACGAAATCGTTTCTTCAATTCCTTCCTTCGCCTTTGCAAAACCTCCAATAACAAATGCTAGGATGAAAAGAGGAATGCTCCACATGCTCTCATCCTTTAGAACCCATCCAATTAAAATGAGAATCCCTGAGATACCGGCTGCAATTAATTCTCCGTGCTGTGCCCATTTATGTAAGGACCATTTCGATTCCTTTTGATTTGTCGTTTGGTAAAGTGCTGTATTCTCATTCATAATTGTTTTCTCCTCTCTAATTGATAATCGTTTTCACATTATCAATCGTTACCCGTTTCTTTTTCCATCTATATTTTCTGCTATTTCAAGCTTTTTATTGGTCTGTAACTCATTATAACAGGTTCTGACCAATTTTCAATTAATAATTATTATAATTTCTTTTTGATAATAATTATCATTATTGATATAGACCGTTCCGTCTTCTTCTGAGCACAGTGTATTCAGATGAAAAGCAAACGAACACAAAAAAGAACCAACAGAATTGGTTCTTTCACAGAAAGGATTTGTTCTACGAATTTGTCCACTCTTTGATTTGTTTTTTTGTCAGTGGACCTACATGATTTTTCACCACTTCTCCTTTTTCATTAATCAAAAAGGTCGTTGGAATGGTGATGATTTGATATTTCTTCATCATTTCTCCGTGTTCATCTAGTATGATCGGGAATGTAAACCTTCTATCTTTCACAAATTGGGCAACAGCATGTTTACTTTGTTCAGCACCTAGTAAATTCACGGTTAATATGTCAACATCACTCTGATTTTCTTTGACAATCTGTTCAAATTCGGGCAGCTCCATTTTGCAGGACGGACACCATGTTGTCCAAAAATGCAAAATGGTCTTTTTCCCTTTTTCGGGAACCATCTTCATGTCACCATTTAATGTCGGCGCCTCTATCCTTGGCGCCATCACGGGCTCTTTTGCTTCTGCTGCTGCGCTCATTAGAAATAGCAGCAGGGTCATCATCAGAAGACTGGCGGATAGATGTTTACGATTCATCATGATCTTCCTTCCCAGTTTTCTTCTAGCTTGCCCTCTCGATGGCGATGACATTCAAGCTTTTTTCAATGTAAGAAACATTGAAACGCCGAGCTCCTTACAAATCGTCGCATAATGCAGGGCAGTCAACAGCAGCATGCCTGTGTTCATCCCTAAAATGACCCCCATCATATTCAAGCTTTCAATTGAACCGAGGAAATACACCATAGAAAAAGAGACGACATGCACCCATATATTATGTAGGAACACATCTTTGATGAGCCCCATACCGATTAAACACGCTTGAAACGGCATCACAAACAGATGGCATAAAAAGTATGGCCAAAGCAGCTGTAAATAGACAGCAGCTTGCGGTGAATCAAAAAAAAGCTGTGTGAGCGGGTAAGCAAAATAATACATGACCATCACTGCCGGCACCCCGTATCCAAACGTTATGAGAATCGCCTGTCTGACACGTTTTTTCACAAGATCATACTGACCTAAAGCATAGGCTTCAGAGACACTCGGAATCATCACAATCATGATGGAATGAGCAATAAACGCCGGGAAAAAACCGATCGACATTGCGACACCAGCCAGCATGCCGTAATGATCAACAGCAAGTGTTCCAGAAATGCCTGCTGCAACGAGCGCTCCTTTGATTAAAAATGGTTCAACCGCATTGGCGATCGCATGAAAGATGCGCATGCCCGTTGTCGGAATGGAAACGGCTAATAGGCGCTTTCGCACATCACTTCCTCTTAATTCAACAGACCTGACTTTCACAGCATTTTTTGCCATGACGTATTGGGAGTATAAATAAATAAAGACAACAAGATCACTCGCAACAATGACACCAATGGCGATGAGTACTGCTGTTTCAATATCAAACGAATACCAATGAAAAAACAAAAACAAGCAAATAAGCTGGATCGTTTTCTTCAGCATATTGGCTAAAGCGATTCTGCCCATTTGCTGTTTTCCCATAAAATAGCCGCGGGCAATGGAGGTAAACGCAATAATCGGGATAAGTGACAGCACTAGACCCTTCATTAATGGATGATACGACTGAAACACTGGAATGAAAGGCAGTACAATGGCTGCGACAGCTGTAGTTGTACTTGTCACCACAAGCGTCATTTTAAAGGCATGACGGAGCATGCTTTTGTGGAGACGCTCATGTGATTCTGCAATGAATTTAGAAATGGAGACTGGCAGCTCTAAACTGGCGATCACAAGGACAAGCATGATGATTGGAAGGATACTCATATATAAGCCCATTCCATGTTCTCCAAGCTCTCTCGCTAAAATCATATTGACTAAAAACTCTATACACTCTGCAATAAAAGCTGCGACAGATAGCAGAATGACCCCTTTTACAAATCGATTCATGTAGCCTCCCCTTGTCTAAAGCAAATTCTTTTCACATTCTATGAGACAAGTCCAAAAAATATTTTAATAATTGAAGACAAAAAAAGAGCAATCTCATTGATCGCTCTTTTTCTCTATACGGCAAACACGTGACGTCCAATACGTTCTACAATTTTGCGGGAACGAATCCAGTGATCTGTTGCCGTTTTTGGATTATAAAAATAGATAGCCTTTGTTGTTCTGTCATGTTCTTTGACTACCTGCTTCACCGCTTTAATAGAATCTTGATCTGCCTTATCATGAATACTTCCATTTGATACTGGCTGGAAAGCATTTCGCTGATAAATCACACCTTTCACGCTGTCAGGAAAAGAACGATGCTCTACTCTGTTTAAAACAACGCTTGCCACCGCTTTTTTCCCTTCGTAAGATTCACCTTTCGCTTCAGCGTGAACCAACCGAGAAAGCAGTTCCATTTCTTCATTAGAATACTGTTTGCCGCTTGCCTTATTCGTTGTTTCAGATTTTACTTTTTTCTTTTGCTTCGGTTTTGAAGACTTTTCTTCTGTTGACGTACTTAGCATTTTCACTTTTGGCTGACGCTTCTCTTCAGAAAATGCTGGGATGACTTGATCGTGATCTTGATCTATATATGAAAGCTGATGTTTAACAGGTGCTTGTGAAAGTTCGTGACTTAATGTGCCTTGCTGCTCTTGTATATTGTCCATCTTCATTGCTGCAACGAGCATAAGGATGACAAAAAGAGCTGTATGAATTTTAATCATTCGCCTTTTTCCTCCTTTAATCAAAGTAGGCTGTAAGATACTTGTCCACTCTAACAAGACCTCATTCTATTTTCACGCACAAAGATTTACATGCCTGTCCAAATTCCGTCATTAAATGGCATGTCCTAGTTTTGCGCACATAAAATGGAATTGTTAGCGCTTAAAAAGGTCCCTTTTTCACCTATCATCATCCTTATGCTCCTGATTATGGGTTATTACATTTTCTTTTCATATGTATCAGAGTGGTTTGAAGTGTGACAAAAGAACGAAAATAAAAAAAGCTTTCTCTCATCAATGAGAAAAAGCTTTAGCTTCTTGCTTCTGTAAGATATTCAAAAATAACATCTCCACCATGTTTGGCGATCCCACGAAAATGTTTAAAATCATCTTGATTCACCAAAACAGAACGAAACGTTAAAAAGTCATCTTTTTGGATGGTCACCTGTTTTTCCGTCCCATTCCGTAAAGATTCGAGGATGGTGAGGATTTGTTCTTCAGTCAAAAAAACCGCTCCTTTTCAGCCATGATCAATTATTAAATATACCATTCGTTAGAAGAGCATACAACGAAAACAAAACAAAAACGTCTTTATCCTTTACATTGGTATGAAAATATTGCAAAATACTTTTTAATAGGGAATGAAATCTGTTTTTAAAGGAGAGGGATCGGTTGAAGATTGCAAAAATTGGAAATGTGATCGAATTTAGAAATGGTTTAACAGGTGTAGTTGAAAAAGTGAATGAAAACTCTGTCATTGTGGATGTCACCATTATGGACAACTATAGAGATTTAGAACTGGATTCACTAACAGTCGTTAATCATAAAAACTATAAAATCATCAAAGACTCCGTACATTAATTTGCAATCCTCAATTCAGACGATCGGTACATACGTATATATAAAGCAAATTTGGCTCGTTTGACAACTTTGCTCTATTTGAACAATCACATATGAAAAAGACTGATACCACTTAAAGTGGGGTCAGTCTTTTTGCGTATGAAAGGTTTGCATTTCCGCCTTCGTCTTGTACATCTCGACTTCCTCGGGTGTGATCACTCCTTTATCAATCAAGAGGGCAATCACTCCAAGCAATGTGGAGGCACTCCATTTATACCGTTCTTTGTTTTGATGTTCAAGCATTTGAAGCTCTTCCTTTAGCTCCATTAGCAGCTGCTCTGCCCGCTCTTCTTTGTTTGCCAACTCAAACGCCTCCGTTTATCATTCATTGCCTCTATTTTATCTTACATCAAATGAAATAAGCAAAAAAAGCATGATCCCTCTTTACAAACATACGTTCTGTCATGTATAATAAATTTACGAGCTGGTAGCCCCCAGCCGTCCTAGCAAGTTCTATTCCCATTCGTATGAGAAGAGTGACATGACTCTTCTCTTTTTTTTATGGCTGATTCGCAAAAAAAGACATGCATCCGGCATGTCTTTTCCTTTTTTCTCATTTTACATATCCATCATCAAACTTAGTTTACAGCATTTGTGGTTACTCAAGGACATAAGGAAAACGACTTTTTTATGCGACTCAAGTAAAACCCCATTAACTTTTTTTGAGGACTTATTTGTAATCCCTTCGCAGGGACATTATACCTGTGCTAGCCCGCCATCTACGAACAATTCAACACCCGTCAAGTAACTGCTTTCGTCTGATGCAAGGAAAGATACAGCGTTTGCTACTTCTTCAGGTGTCCCAACTGTTCCAGCTGGAACAGTTTTTCTGGCATTTTCCATCGCTCCTTCAAGTGCATCACCAAAAAGCTCATCGTATGCAGGTGTAAGAATAACTCCTGGACTTACCACATTTACACGAATTTCAGTACCTTTTAGGTCAAGAATCCAGTTGCGAACTAGTGCTCTTAATGCTGCTTTAGATGCTCCATATACACTAAATGCTGGGTTACCAATTGATCCAGCAGTAGAGCCCGTTACAATAATAGAACCTACTTTGTCCGGGAATAGTGATAGCGCTTTTTGAACAGTAAAAATGGTTCCTTTCACGTTAATGTCGAACGTTCTATCAACCTGCTCTTCAGTAATTTCACCTAATGGAAGGAAGTTGCCGATGCCTGCATTAGCAAAAAGGATGTCCAACTTACCTTTTTCCTGCTTTATCATGTCATATAGTTTGTCTAAGTCTTCAAGCTTAGAAATATCACCTTGAACACCGGTTACGTTCTTGCCAATTTGGTTAACAGCTTTATCAAGTTCGTTTTGTCTACGTCCCGTGATATAAACATATGCACCTTCGTTTACAAATTTTTGTGCTGTAGCAAGACCAATCCCACTTGTTCCACCCGTTACAAGCGCTACTTTACCTTCAAATTTCCCCATACTTAACACTCCTTTAGAATTCATATTATTTTATGTTTAGTACCTTTAAGTACTTGAAGAACAACTTACAAGATATAGTATCCTTCAGTAAGCACATTATCGGAAGTACCCACTTTTTTGTGATATAGTAACTAAAAAGTAATAAATGTGGATTGGAGAGCTTTAGACATGAAAAAATTTAGCTGTGGGTTTGAAGTGACAAAGGAAGTGATTGGCGGAAAATGGAAAGGCCTTGTATTATACTTTTTAATGAATGGACCAAAGAGAACGAGTGAATTAAAGCGCATTATCCCAAATATCACTCAGAAAATGCTGATTCAAACACTTAGAGAGCTTGAGGCCAGTGGACTTGTGACCAGAAAGATGTATAATCAAGTACCGCCGAAGGTTGAATATTCATCCACTGAACTTGGAGAATCTCTTAAACCTATCTTGCAGGAGCTCTGTCAATGGGGGAGCCATTATGCGGAGCAAGAGTATGCAGAAGGTGAATATGAAATTGTACAACCAGAGCTGCAGCAGCTGAAGTAAATCCTAAACAACTTCAATACCATCACCTAACAGATGAAGAACAGTCAGAAATAAATGAGATAGTCAATTTTGAAAGTGAAGTTCTATTCAAAAGTGTCATGGACTATATTCAGGAAAACTTTGATGAAATTCAAAAAAGAGCTGTTTCAAATGTTAGAGAAGGTTTAGAAACTTAGCCAAAAAATGAATGAAGATATGATCATAATATTTAATGCCTCTGATCTCTAGATAGGCATTTTTTCTTTCGGATAAAAAAGAAAAGACGTACAAATTGTACGCCTTCATCTGCTTCTGAACTATCAATTTTTCTCTGCATAGAAGTCACAGTTCAGGTTGCACCTCAGGTCACACTTTATCATACAATTCCCATGAGTATTTTCAGGTGTGACTTTTTCCATTTTTATTGTGACCCCAGTTCGTTTCACACTCCGTCTCACACAGCGAAATAATTACCGATTATCAATCGTCTCCGGATACATATCATGGTTCATCATACGGTATTCTGCCATTTCCTCATATTTCGTGCCGGGTTTTCCGTAGTTCGTATACGGGTCAATGGAAATACCGCCTCTTGGCGTAAATTTGCCCCAAACTTCAATATACCTTGGGTCCATCAATTCAATCAGGTCGTTCATAATAATGTTCATACAGTCCTCATGGAAGTCACCATGGTTACGGAAGCTGAACAAATATAATTTTAGCGATTTACTTTCGACCATGATTTCATTTGGGATATAGCTGATATAAACTGTCGCAAAATCAGGCTGTCCTGTTTGCGGACATAGTGATGTAAATTCTGGGCAGTTGAATTTCACAAAGTAATCTCTATTTGTATGTTTATTTGGAAACGTTTCAAGCACTTGTGGTGCATAATCAAACAAATAATTGGTTCCTTGGTTTCCTAGTAACGTGACACCTTCTAATTCTTCTGGTTTTCTTGTCGTCATGTCATCTCTTCCTTTCTATACGCCTCGTTTATTTCCCCACAATAACGTGTGCAGCTGCGGCAGCACTCTTACGCGGTTTAAGTCTGGATCTTGCGCGACTTGATCGACAAGCGCTTCATATTTCTTTAATAAATGCGTCAATAAGTACGCATCATCACCTGTCGTCGTGTCATCATTTCCTACCTGCAAATAAAACGCAAGCTCAGGGTATTTCGCATGAACATCCTTCGCATACGCTAGATCACGATCGTCAAAAATCACGACCTTCAGGCTAGCATGCTGCAACCTATTTCCGTTTTTCAGCTCATCTATGATACGTGTTAGTTTCGTAAAATCTGTTTTCATATTCGAGCTTGGCGGCTTAGGAGAAATGGTTAAATCATCAATTTTCAAAAACCATTCCTGATACATTGTCCCTTGTGTTTCAAGCGCTGTATCAATTCCCTCTTCATGCAGTAAATCAATGAGGGATTCCATTTGTTTTAAAAGCGCCGGGTTTCCCCCTGAAATGGTGACATGAGAAAAAGCCTGCCCGCCTATTCTTTTTAATTCTTTGACAATGTCTTCTGCCTCAAGCCACTGAATGTCATGCTTCGCTGAGCCATCCCATGTAAAAGAGGAATCACACCAGCTGCACGAGTAGTCACAGCCAGCCGTTCTAACAAACATGGTTTTTTGTCCAATGACCATTCCTTCTCCTTGAATGGTTGGACCAAAGATTTCTAATACGGGAATCGCTTTAGCCATTGATCTCAACTCGTTTCGGACGGTAAATGCAATAGCTTGTTGGTGTCTCTCTGACAAAAACCTGAACACATGTCGGCTTGTTCGATAAAGTTGATAAATACGCTGCGACTTTGTCATGTATGGTCTTTGCCACCACCTCAGTGGTTGGCATCGCGTATCGATCGTTTGATGAGAATTCCTCATGATCATTGAGCAGCGTGTGATCGTACTGCCCATGAATGAGCTTCTTCAATGTACTGAAATTGACAAGGAAACCCGATTCATCTAGCTCGTCTCCCGCAATCGTGATATTGATGGTGTACGTATGACCATGAACACGGCTGCATGCGCCCGCATCTTCTCGCGGAATGAAATGGGCAGCAGATACATGCATGTCTTTATTTAATTCAAATGAAAATGGATGATTGGTTTGTGGATAGATTTGAGAAAGCATTTAGTTTGCCTCCTTCATTTCCATATAAGTGTCATAACCGTTTTTCCGCAGCTTACACGCAGGACATTCCCCGCAGCCATCAGAGATGATGCCGTTATAGCAAGTGAGCGTTTCATTTTTCACAAAATCCAGCGCATTGAGCTCGTCTGCCAGCTTCCATGTTTCTGCTTTATTCAGCCACATCAGTGGTGTATGAATCACAAATGGTTTTTCCATTGCTAAATTCACTGTGACGTTGCAAGATTTCACAAACTCGTCACGGCAATCTGGATAGCCGCTAAAGTCTGTTTCACAAACACCTGTGATAATATGTCTTGCTCCAATTTGATACGCCAGAATAGAGGCAAAGGATAAGAACACTAAGTTTCTTCCTGGCACAAATGTGGAAGGAAGCTCTCCTTCTTTTTCCTCAATGTCAATGTCATCTCTTGTTAAAGCATTAGGTGCCAGCTGATTTAAAAGTGACATATCTAATAGATGATTCTTCACACCTAACTTGTCAGCAATTCTTTTGGCGACATCAATTTCTTCTTGATGACGCTGATTATAATGAAAGGTCACTGTTTCTACCTCTTCAAATTGTTGAAGTGCCCATAATAAACATGTCGTACTGTCCTGTCCCCCGCTGAAGACAACGACTGCTTTTTCATTTTTCATTTTCTGTTCTCCTCCTTTTGCAGATGCGTACAACCGTACAACACTGCATCTGAAAGGCTCCTGAAAACCCCTATTCTTCTCAAAAGAAAAGACACCTTTACATGTGTATGAGGTGTCCCAGCCATAAAAAATAAAAAATGCCACATCCAAGGATACGGCAAGTCCTTAGTTTTTTATAGAGGGTTTTGCTAGAACCTCTCCCGTCTTCACGGATTTTTGTTCAATTTTCACAGAGGATAGTGTACCACATATTCTTCATGCAGGCTATCCTTTCTTTACTTACCTAGCGGTTCAGGCACTTTTTTTAGACAAAGAAAGAGAATAAAAAAGATGCTGACATATCCAAAAACCGGGTAAACCGTTGATATCAGTGTACCGTAACCAATTTTACTAATCACATAGCAGCATATGAGAATAAGGGATATCGTAAAGATGCTGTTCATTCGGATATATGCCCTTACTTGTCTCTCCAGCCCGTATAAATTGCCTATGACGGATGTAAAAACTTCACCGAAGATGACAAATAAATAAATGAGATGAATGGAGTTTGCGACTTGATACACCACCTGAGCCATTGGAATATCAAAGGCCTCCAGCATATCTAATGAAGAAAGAGATAAAAAGCAAGCAAGCAAAATGAGTGTCAGCATGACGCCCCCAAGCACCGCTCCCTTTTTAATGACTGCTTCAGAGGTCATTTCATTTGCAACGGGTACTAACACTGCCTGTGACAGTGCTAAATTAAAGGCACCATAGGACACTGCTGATAGTATCCACTCGCCCTCACCCATTTGCAGCGCAAGAACATAACTTTCACTGCTGCTAAAAACAAATGAATCAAGAAACACAATCAATGAAAAGAAAATCAGCATTGGAACGACAAGGACGTTAACACCAAATAGCCCTTTTGAACCTTTAAAGAGTACAATGACGCTCAGAATGATCGTCAAAAAGATCCCATACTCCTTCGATATGCCAAGCTGTTCTTCAAAAATAGCCCCTGCGCCTGAAATCATGACTGAGGTAACACCGAGTAAAATAAAAAACATCACAATATTAATATATCGACTCGCAGCAGCGCCAAATAAAAAACGGTTCATATCTTGATAAGATTCTGCTTTGATTCGTTTCGAAATCAGCATCATTTTTGCACCAAGGCCAGTAAAAATAACACCGCTAATCAGAATTCCTAGTAGTCCAATCCAGCCAAAACGAACAAAAAATTCTACGATTTCTTTTCCTGTCGCAAACCCAGCTCCAACCACTGTTCCTACATATACAAAGGCAAGCTGAAAAGCGGATTCATTTGAACGTTTCATGTGACCCCTCCGCACCCATCACTTTCGATTGTCTCTTTTTTATCCTATGAGACAAGTTCCTTGAAAAGAAGGACAAACCATGATTAAATGCAAAAAAGGATTTTTATCCGTCTTTGAGCAAAACAGTTGAAAGTCAAAATTGGTCAGAGTATACTATAGTCAAAGATGGTCAAACAATAGACCATTTTCTTTAACATTCATTGGTCAAATAAAGTCAAACTTTATTTTAAGGAGGTCATGGCAAATGCGTTGTCAACATTGTCAAGTAAATGAAGCAACTATTCGCCTGAATATGCAAGTAAATTCGTCCCGGAGCCAAATGGTTTTATGTGAAGACTGCTATACCTCTTTGATGGAGCAGTCAAAAATGAAAATGGGACCTCAGCTTTTTGGAGGAAGTTCATTCTTCTCTCAGCAGGCAGGTCATGCCCCAAACATGGAGCAATCAAAGCAAAAAGGCTTACTCGATGAGCTTGGCCGTAACTTAACAGATGGAGCAATTGCTGGTTTAATTGATCCAGTCATTGGCCGTGATGAAGAAGTCGCAAGAGTCATTGAGATTTTAAATAGAAGAAATAAAAATAACCCTGTTCTCATTGGTGAACCAGGTGTTGGGAAAACAGCGATTGCAGAAGGACTCGCGCTGAAAATTGCGAGCGGCGATGTGCCAAATAAATTAAAGAACAAACAGATCTATTTATTAGATGTTTCTTCACTTGTCGCAAACACAGGTGTACGCGGTCAATTTGAAGAAAGAATGAAGCAGTTAATTAAAGAACTGCAGAGCCGTAAAAATATCATCTTGTTTGTAGATGAAATCCACCTTCTTGTGGGCGCAGGATCTGCAGAAGGATCAATGGATGCTGGAAACATTTTAAAACCAGCCCTTGCAAGAGGCGAACTGCAGCTAGTAGGTGCGACGACATTAAAAGAATATCGCCAAATTGAAAAAGATGCTGCACTCGAACGACGCTTCCAGCCCGTTATCGTGGATGAGCCAACACCAGATGAAGCGATCGACATCTTAAAAGGTATTCAAGATAAGTACGAGGCCTATCATGGTGTCACCTATTCAGATGAAGCCATCAAAGCGTGCGTTCAATTATCTTCGCGGTATATTCAAGACCGTCATTTGCCGGATAAAGCCATTGATCTAATGGATGAAGCTGGTTCAAAAGCGAACCTCTCCATTGATGCAGCAAGTGAAGATGAACTGACAAACCGACTAGCGCAAATTGCCGCAGAAAAACAGGCTGCGCTAAAAGAAGAGCAATATGAAAAAGCAGCGAAGCTTCGCGATGAAGAAGAAGCTATTGAAGCAAGACTTCAAAACAAAACAACTGACAAAGAGCATATCGTCACAGCAGAGGACATTCAGGCCATTGTGGAACAAAAAACAGGCATTCCTGTCGGCAAACTGCAAGCAGACGAACAAACCAAAATGAAAGAAATTGATGTCCGTCTAAAAGCACGAGTAATCGGGCAGGAGCATGCGGTTGATAAAGTGGCGAAAGCCGTGAAAAGAAGCAGAGCTGGATTAAAATCGAAAGATAGACCGACAGGCTCCTTCCTTTTCGTTGGACCAACAGGTGTCGGGAAAACTGAATTGTCTAAAACACTGGCTGAAGAATTATTCGGTTCAAGAGATGCGATCATACGTTTAGATATGAGTGAGTACATGGAAAAACACTCTGTGTCCAAACTCATCGGTTCTCCTCCTGGTTACGTTGGACATGATGAAGCTGGCCAGTTGACTGAAAAAGTGCGCAGAAAACCTTACAGCATCATTTTGCTGGATGAAATTGAAAAAGCACACCCTGATGTACAACACATGTTCCTTCAAATCATGGAAGATGGCCGCTTAACAGACAGTCAAGGCAGAACGGTCAGCTTTAAAGATACAGTCATCATCATGACAAGTAACGCAGGCAGTGCAGATAAAACGGTCAAGGTCGGCTTCCAGTCTGATCAGGAGGAAGCAATTGAGGAACAATCACTCATTGATTCACTCAGCAGCTACTTCAAACCAGAATTTTTGAACCGTTTTGACAGCATCATTCAATTTGATTCACTAGACAGAGAGGACTTAGTGAAGATTGTTGATCTTCTGCTTAATGAGCTGTCAGAGCAATTAAAAGAGCAGAATTTAACAATCCATGTCACAAATGAAGCGAAAGAAAAAATCGCAGAGCTTGGATATCACCCTGCATTTGGTGCTCGTCCACTTCGAAGAACCATCCAAGAGCATGTTGAAGATCAAATGACGGAGATCCTGCTTGAAGAGGAGCATCTTTCTGGATTTACTGTGGATGTTGAACATGACGAAATCGTTGTAAAAAAAGGATAACTACATCTTCAGGATGATATGCCTCTCCATCATGTTGCGGCGTCTAAGTTCCATCTGAACGCTGACGCTCCCCCGCCTCTTTTCCTTTAGGATAAAAGAAAAAGAGGTGGATCACATGATGAATTGGAGCTACGATCTTGTCAAAATCATGTATGAAGAAAAATTAAAAGAGCTGCTTCATTTAGATGAACCAGCGCAAAACGATTAAATGGAGACTCCCTTTATATGAGAGGGAGTTTCTTCTTTTTACATATAGAAAGCGCTTTCGTCAAAAATTCTTCACAGAAACTGTCTTAATTTTATATTCTGACTAAAACCCTTCTAGAACACACCGATATTAACTATAGAAAAAGATAGTTAAAGGATTTGGTGAGATAATGGACAAAACATCGTTAATTGGTATTATTTTAGCATTTATTGCACTAGGTGTCGGTATGGTTTTGAAAGGTGTGAGTCTAACCGCTCTTATCAACCCGGCGGCTATATTAATCATCATTGTTGGGACGGTTGCAGCTGTTGTCATCGCATTCCCTTCTAGTGAAATTAAGAAAACACCAAAATTGTTCGGCAAAATTTTCAAAGACAGCCAGCTTCCAACGATTCAAGAAATGATCCCTCTATTTTCAAACTGGGCACAAATTGCGCGTCGTGAAGGTCTTTTGGCATTAGAAGCAAGTCTTGAGGAAGTCGATGATGATTTTCTAAAGAACGGGTTAAGCATGGCAGTTGACGGCCAAAGTGCTGAATTTATTCGAGACGTCTTAACAGAAGAAGTCGACGCCATGTCTGAACGACATCAGTCAGGCGCATTAATCTTTACACAAGCAGGTACATACGCTCCGACGCTAGGGGTACTTGGCGCCGTTGTCGGACTTATTGCCGCACTTGCCAACATGGGAGATATTGAAGCACTTGGACATGCAATCAGTGCTGCCTTCGTCGCCACACTGCTTGGGATTTTCACCGGGTATGTATTATGGCATCCATTTGCCAACAAGCTGAAGCGTAAATCAAAGGAAGAAGTAAAACTTCGTCTGATTATGATCGAAGGCATTCTTTCTGTTCTTGAAGGTCAATCTCCAAAAGTCATTGAACAAAAACTTCTTATGTACTTACCAGCAAAAGAACGTGCAAATCTTGTCATTGAAGAAGGAGAAAATCAAAATGGCTAGGAAACGTAAAAAACATGATCATGAAGACCATGTAGATGAATCTTGGCTTATCCCTTATGCCGATCTTCTGACGCTTCTTCTCGCCCTCTTCATTGTGCTTTTTGCATCTAGTTCGATTGATGCGGCAAAATATGAACAGATGGCTAAGTCTTTTAATGTTGTTTTTACTGGCGGTACTGGTGTCATGGATCAATCCAGCATGCAAAGCACGGAAGAAACTGAACACAGCAACCAAGTCAAGAAAGCAGCCGAGGAAGAGAAAGATGAAGAAGCCAAAGCAAAGGCTAGAGACCAAGCGGTTCTCACAAAGGTCAAACAGCAGGTCGATTCATTCATTGCAAATAAAAAACTTGGTTCCAAGCTCGAAACAAAGCTTACGGATGAAGGACTTCTCATTACAATTGAGGACAGTATCTTCTTTGATTCTGGTCGGGCAGTTATTCGCTCTCAGGATGTCCCGTTAGCAAAAGAAATCTCAAAGCTGCTCGTCATTAATCCCGCTCGTGACATTGTCATTAGCGGACATACAGATAATGTACCGATCAGAAATTCAGAATTTGAATCAAACTGGTATTTAAGCGCCATTCGTGCTGTGAACTTTTTAAATATTCTTCTTGAAAACAGCAATCTAGACCAAGAGAACTTTAGTACAAAAGGATATGGCGAATTCAAACCGATTGCCTCAAACGATACAGCAGAAGGCAGAAGTAAAAACCGACGTGTAGAAGTACTCATTTTACCGATTGAGAAAAAAGCGAAATAAAAAAGGAAGCCAGCGGCTTCCTTTTTATTTATTCTTGATGATCATATAAATGCTTTGCACGCAGCCCCACATGTTTGAGCATATCGATGCAGGCATCTTTCTCTTCTTCGCTCAAGACACTGATCATCTCATGAATTTCTTTCGCATGATCTGGGAAGATGTCATCAAGCAAAGCTCGTCCCTGCTTAGTAATATGCGCAAATGTCACCCTGCGGTCTTCTGCACAAGCCTTCCGGCTAAGGAGTTCTTTCTTCTCCAATTTATCGACCACATACGTGATACTGCCGCTTGCAAGTAAAATCTTATCACCGATTTGCTGAAGCGGCTGATCACCTTTATGATACAGCAATTCTAGTACAGCAAATTCAGTCGGATTCAGCCCGTGCTTCACAATATGTTTGTTCATGTGATGATTAATTGAGCGATAGGCACGTGATAATACGATAAATAATTTCAATGATTTTTCAACATTATGATTTTCCATTTTTTATCATCCTTTATGAAATGCAACCCACTAATGTGACATTAATAAACAATAAGTAAAATGTCAACATTTTGATCCATCTTTAGCACGAAAATGAGACCAGAACGAATCACCTAATTTTTTAAAAATCACACAAGTCATCGTAATAAAGATAGGTTCAATGCTATAATAAGTCTATTAGGTAATACGTTGGAGCGATGAATGATGAGTATACTCAAAGGGTTTTGGAAGAAGATCAGGCTTTACCTTATTTTGGTCATGATTCCAACCCTAATCATTAGTTATTTTATCTACGAAAAAGAAACTGAAAAAATTGATTTAAAGAACAAACAAACCGCTACACTTATGTTAAATATTCACAAAAATCAAATGAATTATTTAATAAGTGAAACAGAAGCGAGATTAACTTCCCTTGCTATGGGATTTGACCAGCCGCTTGATACGAAAAAAGTACAAATCATCCTAGAGAAAATCTATAAACAAGAACCTCGTTTTTCAGGTCTGTATCTCCTAGACAAAAAAGGAAATGTAACAGCAAGCACCACCCCGTTAAAGGAAAAAATCAACCTATCATTCAGAGATTACTTTAAACGCATTCAAGTGACCAAGCAGACCGTGATCACAGACAACTATGTGAGCCGAATTACAAAACAGCGGATTCTTTCCATTTGTGTGCCTGTTCTCGATGAAAACGAAGAAGTCACCAATGTGCTGATTGCCGCCATTCAAATTGATTATTTAAGAAATATTATGAATGTATTGAACCCTGATCTTCATTTTAAGATGCTGAATCAAAATGGACATGTCGTGTTTACAAGTGGTCCACAGCCAGTACCCGAGGGCGGCAGCACGGTGTCTACATATTTAGATGAAAACAGCTGGAAGCTGGAGGTCTTTCCGCAGCGTGCTTCAACAAGTGAAGTGCTGTCTGTGATGCTCATCCCTTTATCCAGTGCGTTTATTTTATTAAATATTTTATTCACACTAGTCCAATATATCGTGTTAAGGCGGCAAACTCAGCAGGAGCGTCATCAAAACGAAGCGCAAAAGCTTGAATTGATCGGAACACTCGCAGCAAGTACAGCACACGAAATTCGTAACCCATTAACAGGGATTAGCGGCTTTATCCAGCTATTGCAAAAGAAGTATCATTCAGAAGAAGATCAGCTCTATTTTTCTGTCATTGAGGAAGAAATTAAACGGATCAACCAAATCGTCAGTGAATTTCTTGTATTAGGAAAACCAACAGCAGAAAAATGGCAGAATAACTCTGTAAAAGAAATTGTAAGTGAGATCATGCCGATCGTTTTCTCAGAAGCAAACCTTTATAATGTCGAAGTAGATTTACAAATCAATACGATTCAAGATGTTGGCGTGTATTGCACGAAGGATCATATTAAACAAGTCGTTTTAAATGTAGCAAAGAACTCTTTAGAAGCGATGCCAAACGGCGGTCATTTGAAGATTGTGATCGAAGCTGAAAAAGAACATGTCATCATTAAAGTAGCGGATACAGGTGAAGGCATACCAGAAGAGATGTTAAAGCACATCTTCCTTCCCTTTATTACGTCGAAGGAAAAAGGCACAGGTCTTGGACTTGTCGTGTGTAAACGAATCATTTCGATGTATGGCGGAACAATTGATATTCATAGCGAAGTGAATAAAGGAACGACTGTTATGATCATGCTTCCTTCTGCTCACTCAGCATAGCTGAAGATGTCAGCCGGTTTTGCTTATGCAAGACCGGTTTTTCATGTCAAAAAGAGGGGCGGTTCACAGATAAAAGACTCATTTGAGACACAAGATCATGAAAGGAGGGGGCAGATTGTTTCTCATGAAAAAGAAGATGCTGATACTCATTCATCAGGTTGTCCAGTTCTTGACTATATTTAATTGTCATCTCACCAGTGTACCCTTCCACTTGAGCAGCTTCTACCATTTGTTTTCTCTTCTCATCAATGGACATCAGCAATTGTTCTTTCCTTACATAAATATTCATGATCTCAGCTCCCGCAATGAATTCGACTGTCTATGCTCAAAATGATCCGACACCAAAATTATACTTTATTTGTAAATTAAATTAAATATGCTTATTTTATTTAATTTTTTACAGCCTAAAGACCTTTTACCCAATCAAATTTGGGGGTAAACTTCAAATTTGGACAGGACTGTCACATTGATTAAACAGAATTTTATCCTATACAGAAGATCAAAATCAACTATTTTCTTTCTCATTTTATGTCTAATCTCCTAAAAAAAAGCTGATCTTCCGCCTCATGCGGAATGATCAGCTCTATCATTAAACCGTTTCTTCTTCGTAAATTGGCACCCAGCCCTCAGTTGTGACAAATATGCGAACTGCGACCACTTTGCGATCTTCTTGAAGTGTAAAGTAATGACGGATGTTTGGCGGAACAGAAATTAAATCACCTGGGTTCAATCTCACATCAAAAAAGACGCCATCCTTGCCTTGAATAGCAAAGATTCCGTGCCCGCTCACAATAAAGCGCACTTCATCATCTGTATGGTGATGCTCACGTTTAAAGTTTTGGAGCAGCTCATCAAGATTTGGCGTAGCATCAGATAATGAAATCACATCCTGTGCTTTGTATCCTCTTTTTTCAGAAATACTTTGGATTTCCTTTTGGAAAACAGTCAAAATCTCTTCCTTTTCCTCATCGGTTAAATCATACTTTTCTGATAAACGGTTTGGCAGCTTTTCAATATCCCAATGCTCATAAATAACCCCTTGGTTTTCTAAATATGATGCAACCTCTTGCTCGTTCTCAAGTAATGTGTTCTCTTCATTGTGAATCAAAATCGTCGCCATGTGCTTTTCCTCCTTTTTATCTTACAAGCTGCTGTTGATACAGCGCTAATTTTAAGTGATAGCTAAATAAAAATTCATATGCTTCTAATACTCGTTTTGCTTCAAAGGCTGTGTTTCCCCAGACCGTGATGCCATGATTGCGAATGAGTACAGCACCAGATGACGTCTCTAATGTCAGATGTTTTGCAAATTGCTCTGCAAGATGCGGAATATGAGCTGGATTTTCAATAATCGGAATCGACACTTCTGCATCCTCTTCCCAATAACCAAGCGCTTTGATGATTTCGTTGCCTTTAAAACGAATCTCTCCCTTATCCCCATACAGCTCTGACATCACATTATTATCGATTGTATGGACATGCAGACAGCAGCCTGCTTTCGTCCGCTCATACACATATGTGTGAAGCAATGTTTCAGCAGATGGTCTAAGTGACTCGTTCGGATCGTGAGGCTGGCCTTCCGCATTCACTAACAGAAAATCTTCGTTCGTTTCTTTTCGTTTATCTTTGCCGCTTGCCGTCACCAAAAACGTGATTGGATCATCCGACACCTTGATCGATAAATTTCCGCTTGTTCCGAAAAACCAGTCTCTTTGTGCCAGTTCACGTTTAACGTCTGCTAGCTCCTGCCAGCGTTTGCTTTTTGCGTCTGCCATTCCTTCACTTCCTTTATTTGAACAAATTGCGTGTGTAAATCAACAAATGTGTCATACTCCTTATGTACGAGCCCAAGCTCTTTACATTCATTGAGCAAGTAATCTCGTGCAAACGTGAGATCCGCATGTTTCGCTGCCTCTACATCGGTCACTGAATCTCCGATCATGATGATGAAGTCATTTTCATGAGTCAGCTCTCGAATGATCGAGGGCTTGCAGCATCCGCACCCATTTTGACATTGCGTATCGCAGGCATGAGGCCATTCAATTTGAATATGGTCTTCCCCAAATGATGCATGGTTGCAATAAATATCGTCTCGATCGACAATACCTTCGAGGATGGGGTAGACAAAAAAGTCCATCCCCCCGCTAAGTACATAGAAAGGAATGTCCGCTTTTTTTACCTCATCCACAAATTGCTTAAATCCTTCACGAATCTCTGTATCCTCTAAAATAAATGATTGAATGGCTTCCTTCTGATCACTTGTCAGTAATTGAAACATCTGCCCGACGCCTTCTTGAATGGTAATTTCCTTTGACAGGACACCATCCTTCAGCTTCGTCCATTCACTCGGTGCAAACTGTTTCATGATGCGGATGATATTATCATTTTTTGTAATTGTTCCATCAAAATCACAACATACAATTGGTTTTTTCATTTATTCTGCTACCCTTCCCCAAAGATCAAGTGCCGCTTTTAAGTCTTGGCAAGAAGATGCCTTATCTTCGATCGACTCTTTTTGAATCACTGCATCAATGATCGAACGAAATGCCTTCCCTCCACCGATGGCTCCCCGCGGATGTCCGTGAATGCCTCCGCCTGCGTTAATCACATGATCAACTCCAAAATCTTTGATTAATACTGGAACCATTCCAGGATGAATGCCTGCTGACGGGACAGGGAATGTTTTTTGAACCGTATCCTCTTTTACGCAAGCTTCATAGATTCCAAGGGCATCCTTTTTCGGAAGTGCAACCGATCCATAAGGTGAGGGAAAAAGGCTCAAATCAGCGCCAGCATATCGATTTAATTTGCCTAAAAGAAGAGAATGCGAGAATCCATATTCAGGAGAGGATGTCAATGCACCGCTCACTGCGGGATGCGCCATAATAGGCAGTGGAATATCTGGATCCTCAGCTAAGCTTTGCATGACATCAAGACCGTAAGCAAAGACATTGAATAAGAGTGCATCTGCTCCAAGTTCAGCGGCCTTTCTCGCTCTATCCCTCAGGTCAAAGGTTCTGCCCGTTAAATTGACAGCATACAGCGTGCGGTGTCCTGTCTCTTCATAGGTTTCTTTTAAAATCTCTTTTCCTTCTTTGATTCGCTCTTCAAAAGGAGCTAATGGACTTTCAAATAAAATTTCATCGTCTTTGATGAGGTCAACCCCGCCTAATGCCTGTAAACGGAGCTGCTCTTTTAAATCCTGCATATCACGGCCGATAACACCTTTAAAAATACTCATCAATAATGGACGATCAAATACATTTACCTTTTTACGTATGCCATCAATTCCAAATACCGGTCCTGGCAGGCTTTTTTTAAATTCTTCAGAAAATTGGATATCGACTAGCTTCACTTTTCCGTCTAGTGAAAGCTTTCCAAAAATCGTCGTGAAAACAGCTGGTAAATCTGCTGAAAAGTTTGCATCAGGATAAGCAATGGTCACCTCTGATTGATAAAGACCATTTTCGACTGGAGCAGCCTTTTCTAATACTTTTTCAACTCGGCCTTTATGCTTTTGAAGCTGCTCCTTTTTGAGCTGCGGCAAATCCGTCCATGATCCAACTGTTAAACCAAGCGCGATCTGCTCCGCTTTTCGATTTATTTGTTCATCCTCTCGATGTGTTAATACGTATGTTGCCAGTAATTCACTCACTAGGAATCCCCTTTCGATTGCGTCATGCATATGTTCAATAAAAAAACCTCTTCAAGTGCTTCTTGAGCGCCTTAAAGAGGTTGTTTCGTGTCATTCATCCGAATCTTATCTCTCAGCGCTTGCTGCAAGAATTAGCACCGTGCTTCATGGAAGTCGGTTGCCGGGCTTCATTGGGCTAGTCCCTCTGCCTACTCTTGATAAGAATATTCAATTTTCTTAAATATTGCCTGAATTATCGCACCATTTTTTTATGTTGTCAATGGCTTTTTTTCAAACAGCTTTAAGGCAGCGATGCGCTGAGCAGCTTCTTGTAACCGCTCCTCGCTTGTTAGAAGCCCTACTCTCACGTACCCTTCACCGTGAGCACCAAAGCCATTACCTGGCGCTACAACAACATGCGCTTTTTCTAATAATAAATCAGAGAAGGCTTCAGATGTATATCCTTCTGGCACCTTTAACCAAGCAAAAAATGATCCCTTTGGTGCACTGACTTCCCAGCCAATTTCTTTGCAGGCAGCTATCCACACATTCCGCCTTTTCTCATATCGGTCATTTTGCACCCGTACGCACGTTTGATCGCTTAATAGGGCCTCCGCTGCTGCATCCTGCGTGGCTTTAAACAACGAGACAAACAAATGATCCTGATAAAGCTCAATCGCTTCAATAACAGACGGATTCCCTGCTGCAAATCCTACTCTCCACCCTGCCATATTGTACGTTTTAGACAATGTGTAAATTTCTATTCCCGTCTCTTTCGCTCCATCTATTTGCAGAAAGCTGATCGGCTTTTCCCCATCAAATCCAATGCCGCCATATGCAAAATCATGAACAACACATAGCTTGTGATCTTTCGCAAATGTAACGGTTTCTTCAAAAAATGAACGACTTGCCGTAGCCCCCGTCGGATTGTTGGGATAATTTAAATACATTAATTTTGCCTTTTTCTTATCATCCTCAGGCAGCAAATCGTAGTCAGGTAAAAAATCATTTTTTTCAAGAAGTGGCATGGTCACCATATGAGCTCCAGCAAGTACAGCACCTGACCAATAATCAGGATAACCTGGGTCAGGGACGAGAAGCGTATCACCCGGATTCAGCAGGCACTGCGGCAGCTCAACAAGCCCTGCTTTCCCGCCAAATAAAATCGCAATTTCCGTCTTTGGATCAAGCGTGACGCCATATTCTCTTTCATAAAAAGCGGCCGCAGCCTTTTTTAATTTCGTTGTTCCACGGAATGAGGAGTATTGATGATTTTCAGGTTTTAATACCGCTTCCTGCATGGCTTTTACAATGTGCGGAGGAGTTGGCTGATCAGGATTTCCCTGCCCCAAATTAATGATATCTGCCCCTTCCTGCACTTTTTTCTGCACCTTTTGGACAAGGGACGCAAAAAATTGTTTCGGTAATTGTTTCAACACCTCTGATTGCTGGAATTCCATTTCTTCACCTTCTATTCAAGTTACGTGACAATACAAACACTGTAATGGATTGTTTTATGAATTGTAAAGCAATTTTGAAAAAAGATTGACATGTAAAGCGCAGCTCTGATAATATCTTGAATTAAGAAATGCAAACAGACACGAAACAATTACATATTGATTTCTCTTATCGAGAGTTGGGCGAGGGATTTGGCCTTTTGACCCCAACAGCAACCGACCGTTAATACCACTGTGAAGTGGGGCGCAGCAAGTAACGCGCCAAGACAATTGTCTTATAGGGCACGGTGCTAATTCCATCAGACGTATGTGCTGAGAGATAAGAGAGGCTTTGAGCATACACACCATCAAGCCTCTTTCTCTCAGGAGAAAGAGGCTTTTTTATATGATTTGGAGGGGAAGCAATTGGTTACACTTACGGCATCATATGAAGAACTAACAGAAAGTTCGGCAGTTGCACTTGCAATTAGACTTGGCTTAATCCAAGAAAGCAGTCATTTGACTTGTACTGAAATCGGCGACGGGAATTTAAATTACGTCTTTCATATTTATGATCACAAACAAGAAAAAGGATTGATCATCAAGCAGGCGCTGCCTTATGCAAAGGTGGTTGGTGAGAGCTGGCCTCTTACATTAGACCGGGCAAGAATTGAAAGTGCTGCCCTGATCAAACAGTCAGAATATGCGCCACATCTCGTACCAGCGGTCTATTACTCGGATACAGCTCTTGCAGTGACAGCCATGGAGGATCTCTCACACTTAGAAATCGTCAGAAAAGGGCTAATTGCCGGAAAACAATATCCGCATTTATCTGATCATGTCGGAGAATTTTTAGGAAAAACACTCTTTTACACATCTGACTTTGCCACAAATCCTAAAATCAAAAAACAATTTGTGAAGCAATTTACGAATCCTGACCTGTGTGATATCACAGAAAAACTCGTCTTCACAGACCCTTTCTTTGATAGTGAAACAAATGACTTCGAAGAAGAATTAAGAGAATCAGCAGAAGCGCTTTGGGCAGACCTTGAAGTGCAAGCCAAAGCAGCAGAGTTGAAGCGTATCTTCCTGACATCAGCTGAAACATTGGTTCATGGAGATCTTCATACAGGCAGTATTTTTGCAAATGAGACTGAAACGAAAATCATTGATCCAGAATTCGCGTTTTACGGTCCCTTCGGATTCGATATCGGCCACTTTATCGCCAATTTGTTCTTGAATGCTTTATCTCGCGAGAATGAACACGAACAGCAGCACCTTTTTGACCATGTCGTCAATGTATGGACAACATTCAAAGAAGTGTTCACAAAAGCTTGGAAAGAGGACAGCATTGAAGCGTTTAGTGTATCGGACAGTTTTTTAGAAACAACGTTTGACCGGATTTTAAAAGAAGCGACAGGCTTTGCCGGCTGTGAGCTTGTCCGCCGAACAATCGGTCTTGCTCATGCCGCTGATCTTGATGCGATTCCATCACCAACTAGACGGATTCAGCAGAAAAAAGCAGCACTGACACTTGGAAAAACATTTATCAAACAATATCATGCAGTGGAAACAGCGTCTGACCTCGTCGCATTATTCCAGCCATCTGTAAAGGAGTGACGGGTTTTGTCAAAAGAATTTGAAGTCCCCCGTTCTGTCGAATGGGAAGAAAACCGTATTAACATTTTAAATCAGCAAAAATTACCGGCCGAAACCGTCTTTGAGCATTTATATACGAAAGAGGATGTGTATGATGCAATTGTGACATTAAAAGTACGCGGAGCGCCTGCGATTGGCATTACAGCAGCATTTGGATTGGCGCTTAGTGCGCAAGCCATTGAGACAGAAGAAATCGATGCTTTTAAACAAGAAGTCATTCGGATAAAAGAATATTTAAATAGTGCTCGTCCAACCGCTGTGAACCTCGCCTGGGCATTAGACCGGCTGCTACAGCGCATTCAGCGTGCAGCATCAGTGAATGCAGCCAAAACAGACCTTGTCCATGAAGCCATTCAAATTCAAATTGAAGATGAAGAAACATGCAGACAAATCGGTCAAAATGCACTTCAGCTCTTTAAATCAGGTGACCGTATCATGACCATTTGTAATGCAGGCTCCATCGCAACGAGCCGGTACGGAACAGCTCTTGCTCCCTTTTATTTAGCCAAAAAGAAAAATCTTGATCTTCACATTTATGCATGTGAAACACGCCCTGTTCTTCAAGGCGCTCGTCTGACAACATGGGAGCTCATGCAAGGCGGCGTGGATGTGACGCTCATTACAGATAACATGGCCGCCCATACGATGAAAGAAAAGCAAATTTCTGCTGTCATTGTTGGAGCTGATCGTATCGCCCGGAATGGAGATACAGCGAATAAGATTGGAACGTTGGGTCTTGCCGTTCTAGCCAAGCATTTTCACATTCCATTTTTTGTAGCAGCACCGCTATCCACTTTTGATGTATCCACCCGCGACGGGTCAGATATCCCAATTGAAGAGCGCGACCCGCTGGAAGTAAAGGAATTAAATGGTGTCCCCATTGCACCGCCCGATGTTCAAGTATTCAATCCCGCCTTTGATGTCACTCCTCATCATCTTATTTCAGGCATCATTACAGAAAAGGGAATTATCACATCGAACTATGCAGAAGAGATTGATGCTCTTTTCGCCGAAAGCATCTCTCAATGAATCGCAAAAAGGCGCCGTGTTCTTGTCATTTAAGAGCACCGCGCTTTTTTGTTTCTTGATTCGTTTTTGTTAAGATTTCTTTTTTTTGTTCTTCCGTCAAAACGTTCATTTTGACACATAGTGACGTAACGGCATACATTTTACCTTTTTTGCCCCAAAACATCCCAGCGCCCTCCTTTTTCCCTCAACCAACTTTTTTAGCTTAATAAAAGGATATGTCGCTTGACAAACATTTGGAACAGGTCAATCGATTTATTTTTGAACAAATGGGATGCCTTCTAATTCAAGGAGGATCGCTTTCATGTCTGTCTTCGATCCTGCATAGCCCGTCAGAGAGCGGTCTTTTCCAATCACTCTGTGACAAGGGATAAAAATTGGTAGTGCATTTCGTCTGTTAGCTTGTCCGATCGCCCTTACAGCCTTGGGATTGCCAATCGCTTTTGCAATGTCTGCATAGCTTTTTGATTCACCATATGGAATGTCCGACAATGCTTCCCACACCTGCTCTTGGAACGGAGAACCTGTTTGCTTGAGCGGGAGATCGAATACTTGACGCTCACCCTTAAAATATTCATCCAGCTGCTTTTTCGCTTCTTGTAAGACAGAGGTATCTACTTGCTTTAGATTTACTGCCTGCTTTTTTGCTAAAAACGGCTCATCATCAAACATCACCTCGATGATGGCACCGTCCTTTTCTAGTATGTATAGTGCCCCGATGGGTGCGTGATAGACGGTATAATACACGTTACTGCTCTCCTTCTTGTTTCTGCTGCCTAAGTGGCAGTGTGAGATGGAAGACGGTTCCTACGCCTTCCTCACTTTCTACCTCAATGGTTCCTTGATGCTCTTCAATAATTTTATAACTAACCATTAAACCAAGTCCAGTTCCTCTTTCTTTCGTGGTATAAAAAGGCTCACCTAGACGCTTTAGCTTATCCTCTGCCATTCCGCAGCCTTCATCACGCAATGAAATGACAATATGCTCCTCGCCCTTCCGCTGAATACTCACATAGACATTTCCTTTACGCGGCATGACTTCAATTGCATTTTTTAAAATGTTAATAAAGACCTGCTTTAATTGGTTTTGTTCACAATAAATGAGCGGAATCTCGTCCAGCACATTGAGATGCATTTGAACATTACCAAGATTCGCCTGTGCGTGCAGAAGATCCATCGTGTCCTTCACAATTTGCACCACATTTTTTTCTTCATATACAATAGCTTGCGGTTTCGCTAAAATCAAAAATTCGGTGATGATGGATTCAATTCTTTTCAGCTCTGATGTGATGACATTAAAATAGAGCGAATACTCCCCTTCTATATTTCCTTTTAACAGCTGAATGAAGCCTTTTAATGCTGTCATGGGGTTTCTAATTTCATGAGCAATTCCAGCGGCAAGCTCTCCGACCACATGAAGGGTATCTGATTTTCTCACCCGCTCTTCTAATTCCTTCCGCTCTGTCACATCTCTAAAGATGGCCAAATTCATATTATGGATAATGTTGCGTTTAAAAGAGAATTCCAGTATACGCTGGTCTGGATGGTTCAACACAAATGGAACCTCATTGTCCATTTCATCTAATGACATCGCCTCGGCAGGCTGAGCCAAATTTTCAATTTGATAAGGGGCAAGGATGTGGAAAAGATTCATTTCTGTTAAATGATCGTCCTTCAATTGAAGCAGCTCGCTTGCAGATGGATTGACTTCAATGATTCGGTATTGATTATCAAAAAGAACAATGCCGTCCATTGACCCATTAAATACTTTACGGAATTTGAGCTCACTTTCGCGCAGCTCCTGCTCCATTCTTTTTCGATCACTTACATTACGTAAAATGGTTAAGTGCTGTCCTTCTAATACCGCATGCTTTGAAGTAAACTCAAGCTCTTTATATTGCCCATTTGCCATTTTAAACAATAACTCTTCCCTTATTTCATGATTCCGGATATAACGTCTTCTTGTTGGTCTATATCTCTTATCAGATTTGACGAGAAAATCGGTGAGTTTTTTGCCAATCAGCGAGTGCATCGGTAATTCAAAAATTCGGCAGGCTGATTCATTGGCTCTCACAATCTCTCCATCATCCGCCCATATGATGATGGCATCCATTGCATTTTCGAATATTTCTCTAAAGCGTTCTTCACTTTTTAACAGCTTCTCTTCCATCAGCCTTTTTTCTGTAATATCCCGCATGATGGACATATAAAAACCACTCATCACATTTGATGTAATGGTGAGTTCAAATAATTTTTGCTGGCCAGATTGAAGAGTAACAGGAAGCTCTCCCTTTGCTTTCCCTGTTTCTTTAAGTGACGTTAAAAGGTGCTGCAAGGCGGGAAGATTTCCTTCTTCGACAAATTCATGTAAATATCGATCGGTTAAATCAGTCTTTTGCAGTTCAAAGCTCTGACAAAAAGAATGATTCGCATCAATCATGCAGCCATCCTGATCAAAAATGACCATCCCGTCAATGGCCCGGTCAAACAAATCTTTGAACAGCTGCTCATTCATGGAACGTTCTCGTTCTAATATTTTCTTTGAAGAAATGTCTCGCATGACCACTATATATTGCTGATTCATGGTGTCATGCTCTGCGACAAATTCAATGTATTTTGTTTCGCCATTTTCTAGCTGAATGGAGATTTCTCTTTTTAACGTACCTTTTCGAAAAAATAGATCGAGTGAGCATTCAATTTTATCTTTCGGGATGCCGTATAGGAAATCTAGAACGGATTTATTGAGGAGGTCTTCTTTCGGTGTCTGTACAAGCCTGCATGTTGCTTCGTTGGCTTGGATGATGTTGAGGTGCTGATCAAATATAAAAATGGCATCTAGCGTCTTATTTAACAGCATTTTTTGCTGCATCAACTCAGTTCGCAAATATTCGTTCTCTTTTTCTAATTTTCTGATATCTCCCGCAGGGATTAACCTATTGCCATCGAGCGTTTCAGTCATTCTCTTACACTCCTTTTCCAGCCTCATTCCTCTACAATATTTCTACAATATTTTCATTGTTCCTTCATTCGACTCATAAAAAAAGATAACTTTTCACACGAAGACTGTCTCATTTATTTCATTTGGATGACAGGATTGTATAACGATTCACTTTTCTTACGCTTCTTTTACAACCATTCTACAATTTCACATCAAATAGCGAATTAAGCAAAAATGTATTTTAGAATGGGGCAAATAAGGGAACAGTGCACTTAGAACATTTATGTTTGAAATCGAGCAGGAAAGGTGATGTTATGGCATCTTCACGAGACAGTTATTTTGATAATGCGAAATTCCTTCTGATTTTTCTAGTTGTTTTTGGTCATTTGTTACGATCATTCATTCATGATAATGATTGGATGCTCTATTTATACAAATTTATTTATACCTTTCACATGCCCGCCTTTATTTTAGTTTCTGGCTTTTTTGCAAAAGGGTTTAGAAAACCGGGCTTTATGAAAAAAGTCGCCGTTAAGCTGATCATCCCATATTTAATCTTTCAGGTGATCTATTCGGTTTACTATTACCTATTACAGGAACAAAGCATGGCCAATTTAAATCCAATTGATCCGCAATGGTCCTTATGGTTTTTAATTAGTTTATTCTTTTGGAACTTGCTGCTCATTCCTTTTTCAAAACTGCCGTTCCACTGGGCGATGATCGTCAGTTTATCGATTGCATTACTTGTCGGTTATGTGGACAGCATCAGCAATACACTCAGCTTATCACGTACGTTTGTCTTTTTGCCTATGTTTTTAGCTGGATTTTATTTAAAAAAGCAGCATTTTGAATTCATCCGTACAAGCAAAGGAAAAATGGCAGCACTTTTTGTATTAATGGCTGTCTTCCTGTTTTGCTACTTCTATGAATTTGATTATTCCTTCTTATTTGGTTCAAAGTCGTATGCTTCTCTAGGAGATGAAGGAATGATTGCGGCGATGAAACGAATGGCATGGTACTTGCTTGCATTTGGCGCTACATTCAGCTTCTTTGCATTAGTTCCAACACGCCGTTTCTTCTTTACAAAATGGGGAACAAGAACGTTATATGTTTATTTATTACATGGCTTTGTGATCAAGCTGCTAAGAACCACTTGGTTTGATGACTGGGCACTAAATGCAGCAAGTGTACTCATTTTATTGCTGCTGACCATTCTGTTAACCTTTACACTGTCTAGCACTTTTGTTAAAACCGTTGCACAGCCAGTGATCGAGCTCAAAATGACCCATCTCATGCGAACGATCACTGGCAGGCAAGGGAGTTATATCAAATAAAAAACGATCCTTCATGGATCGTTTTTTCTATTTCTTATTCTGCTGACATGCAGCATCTTTCTTTGGCTTCACCAATGTATCAATCCATTTGCTGCTGTTAATATCTCCAAGCTCACTGCCAAATTCCTCTTCTAAAATATCTGGGTCCATTGGCTTTTTATGGTCCTTCATCTCTTTGCTCTTTACATGCTTCTTAGTCACGAGATGCTCCCCCTTGTTTCCCTTTATGAGAATTTCGGTTTGCCTGACGATCTCTTGATTGTTCGTCAAATTGAGTTTGTCCTTGATCATGTGCCATGCTTTCTGTCGGCGTCATATTATTTGTTAATGCTTCATTTTTCGCTGCTTTTCTTTTCATCTGCATTCAGTCCTTTTTTGACAGGTTTAGTTCTTCTCTTAATTGGTCAAGGAGTTCCTTCATTTGCTTGACCGTCACTGGCTTTTCCTCAGGTTTTAACTCGTAGCCAATTTGTCCATTGGCTTCTAGCGTGGCTTTTTTGAGACTGCTGATGTCAGTGATGCCTTGCTGCTTTAAACGCATTTTGAATTCATCCCTTGTGAGCCTCGTTTTCTTCAGCTTGTGATCAAGCATTGCTCCATCCTGCAAAATGACCACAGATTTCCCTGAAACCAATTTTTCAAAGAAATCAGATCGGATAGACAATTTTTCCATGATGACGAGTGCAATGATAAATGTAGAGGCAGCATAAATCGTTTCAAGTAAATTATGCTCAATAAAGGGTTGGATAATAATCGATCCGATTGAAATCATAATCACTGTTTGTTGCACAGTTAATTGACTAATGGATTTAGGCCCTGCTATTCTCAGCAGCAAGGTACCAACTAGCAGCATGACAATTGCTTTCCATATTACATCCAGCACGTCTCATTCACCTCTTACCTATAGATTGCGAACATCTCATGTGATTTAGCCAGTTAGATAATGGAAATAAAAAAACAGCATTCCATTTGAATGCTGTTTAGCCAATGATCACGCGCTCTTTCGGATAATGATAATTTGCTTCGCTTTCTCTTCGGCCTATTAAATATAAAAAGCTTGGAATGCCGATCCGGCCAATAAACATGACCACCATGATGATACATTTACCGAACACAGTGAGATCTGAGGTGATCCCAAGCGACAGCCCCGTTGTTCCGAAAGCAGAGCAAACTTCAAATAAATTTTCAAGAAGTGTATTATGCTCTGTTAAGGATAACAGGAACGTAGCGCCAAAGACCAAAATAAAGGCCATCATGGTTACCATAAGGGATTTATTAATATCCGCTTGATGAAGCTCTCTCTTGAAGATTTTAATGGACTTATTTCCCCTAGCAAAATGAAACAAGGCAAGTAAATTAAGGGCAAACGTAGTTGTCCGAATTCCGCCCCCCACAGAGCTTGGGGAAGCCCCGATAAACATGAGCATACATAAAAATAAAAGCGTCGGCTCCGTCAGCTGTGTAATATCTAACGTTGTCAGCCCCCCGCTTCTTGTTGCAGTCGATTGAAACAAAGAATAGAACAAGATTTCATGCCAGCTTTTCCCTACGAAGCTAAACCCTGCTTCAAGTGCATAGATTCCAATCGCTCCGACAACGACAAGGCCGCCGAATGTGAGCGTTGTGATTTTTGTAAACAATGAGAACGATGCGTGCTTTCGATCCTGATTGAACAAATAATCCTTCACTTCCACAAGCACAGGAAAACCAATTGCTCCAAAGATGATCAGCAGCATCGTAATAAACTGGACGAAATAATCATCTTTGTAAGGGATAAGAGAACTCCCTGTAATATCGAAGCCCCCATTGGTTGTCGCACTAATACTTGAGAAGAAGCCATGTAAGAAAGCGCTTTGCACATCATAATACTTGAGAAAATACATGCTTAAAATCAGCCCGCCGACAAACTCAATCAGCAAAATTAAATATAAGACCTGCTTCATTAGTTTCACAATTCCAGATAAATTGCTTTGGTTTTGATCTGCCATGATAAGCTTTCTTTCTTTAATTCCAATTCTTTTTCGCATGACAAGCCATACGAAGGTACCAAGCGTCATAATGCCGATTCCTCCGATTTGCAGAACAAACGCAAGGATCCACATCCCTGCCACACTAAATGTTTGTGAGGTGTCGACAACAGTCAGTCCTGTAACACTTACCGCACTTACCGCTGTAAACAAGGCATCAATGAATGTCCATTTGACTCCCTCTTGATGAGCCACTGGCAGGCTGAGAAGAATAAACGACACGGTCACAGCAAGAAAATAATAAAGGGCAATCAACTGAAACGCTGACAGCCGGTCAATTAGCTTTTTTATAGGATTCATTGTCATTCCTTCTTTTATCTATCTTTTCGAATACCTTTATCATTTTAATGAAAAGAGACATGATTTTAAAGCTATTTTATGCTTTATTTTCTTTTTCATCAAAAAGAAATAGACATCCTGTTAAAGAATGTCTATTCCTCTTTCTTATTTTGCTTCTAGTCTTCTGATTCTTTCGTTTAAATCAGGGTGTGTTGAGAAAAGAGAAGCTTTTCGTTTACCGCTGATTTTCAGCGTAGCAACTGCTGTTTGATCATCATCTTTGATTCTTGACGTGTACGCCTCAAGTGAACGAAGCGCATGAATCATTTTATCTTTACCTGCAAGGTCGGCTCCGCCGCGGTCTGCATGGAATTCACGGTGTCTAGAATATGCAAATACGACAAGGCTTCCTAGGATAGAGAAAATGATTTGGAAAACAATCACAGCGATAAAGTGAACAATCGGCACAAGCTCTTCGCGTGAAACAAAACGGCTAGCGATCCATGCCGCAATTCTTGAAAGGAACACAACGAACGTGTTGACGATTCCTTGAAGCAGCGTCATCGTCACCATGTCACCATTCGCAACGTGAGCGACTTCGTGGGCGATTACACCTTCAACTGCTGCATCATCCATTTCATGAAGCAATCCAGTTGATACCGCAACAAGTGATCTTCTCTTAGAAGGACCTGTTGCAAATGCATTTACTTCAGATGATTGATAAATACCAACCTCAGGCATTTTAGAAAGGCCTGCTGCTCTTGAAAGTCTGTGCACGCGGTCAACAAGCTGCTGCTCATCATATGTTAATGAATCCTTTTCTGGATTTAACACACGTACACCCATCATCATTTTTGCCATCCAGCGAGACATTGCAAGTGACATAAACGAGCCAACAAAACCAACAACTGCACTGAATACAAGAAGATAAAGGATATTAAGTCTTCCGTCTGCTCCTATATAAGAACCAACACCAGTTGCTGCACTAATAACCGACAGTACAATACCAATCGTAGTGATAACAAGAATGTTCGTTAATATAAACAGAAATATTCTCTTACCCATACATAACCTCCGCTGTCATATTAAGTTCAAATGAACTTATTAATAAAATTATAAAAATAAACCTCTCAAATTGCAAGGAAAAAGGAATCCCTTTCTCTGTTTATCATAACGGCTAAAGCCCCGTCACATCAATATTTACGACATTTGTCCCAGCAGAAAAGTGAACAAATTGTGACGCACAGGTCTGATTTTGAGTTTATTTTGCATTTTCATCAAAAAGAGACTATGATGTTGAATTAGATCAATAATCACGTTTTGACGTACAAATGAGGTGGAACATGGTTACTTTTAAATTAACGAGAATTGACATGACAAGACTTCTGTATTCTCTAAAAGGAGAGGGAGATCTGACTCCGCTTCAGCTTTTGAAACTATCTGTAAAAAATGGCAAGGATCATGACTATGATGAATTAAAGATCCCGTCTTTTTTTGAGAAGCTCGAACGGCGGAAGCAAAAATCAGAGCATGGTCTTTCTACAAATGAAATTGTTGAGCTTGGCAACTTGTGTGAGCTGACTTCTCTTAAATCGACAGCGATTCAAAATTGGATCAAACGTGATATTAAAGATATGATTGGCCATCCAGAGCTTGGCAAGAAGTACTCTATTGATCAGGTCGTGATTTTACTAATTGTCAGGGATTTAAAATCAGTTTTTGACTTCGATACCATTCGTATGATCTTATCTGCCTTATTTAACACCATCACAGATCGAACAGATGATATTATTAGTCCAATCCGTTTTTATGAAGCTTATGCGCACGTCCTTGATTTTATTTATCACCATACTCAATTTCCATTAAAGGAAACAAATTTACGAGAAATAACCGAAGAGCAGACAGATAAGCTCCATGACGAGTTTACAGAATTGACGAAGAGCCAATGGCATTTGATTAAAGGCATTATCAGTTCTACCGTCTTCTCTGTCTTTACTTCTCATTTGCAAAGTACCGCACAAGAAATGATGTTAAATACGCTGCAGCTGAATAAGGGATAAATAAGAACCGAGGTGACCTCCATCACCTCGGTTTTTTTGTACAGCAATTGCCAGCATAATTGCACGCCGTTTTTTTCAAAATAAGAAGGCGCAACAAACATGAGGTGAAAGGAGGAATATGACATGGCAAATCGAAATCAACTTCTTGTTCCTGGAGTAGAACAAGCCTTAGATCAATTTAAATACGAGATCGCGCAAGAATTTGGCGTCACTCTCGGTTCAGATACAGTCTCACGTGCAAACGGTTCTGTTGGCGGTGAAATCACAAAAAGACTCGTTCAACAGGCTCAATCACAAATGGGCAATCAATCTAAATAATGACATGGTAAAATACGCCGGAGCTAATCTGGCGTTTTTTATTGTTCATATGTGTGCTCATGCCGGTTCTCGCGATAAGGAAACGGTGCACCTTTCCCTTTTTGCTTTGCATGTTCTCTTTTTTGTTCAGCGGATGGATTGTTCTGATCCCTGCCGTTTTTTTTTGCATGTTTTTCTGCATCACCACGTGATGTGCCGTTCCATTGTCTTCTTTCATCAGGGTCAGTTGAGTGATTTTTTTTTTGCTCTTTATCGAAAGAATGATCCTTTTCTTCCTTTACGTTTTTGCCTTTGCTTTCATCATCAGGTCTTTGAGGCTTTTGAACAGATCCTTGTTCTTCCCTCTCTGCCTCCTTCTGCTCTTTGTCCTCAGCTTCAGGAGCCTCTTGATCTGGCTTCATCTCTTCGCTATCGTCTGTCTTTACGTCTTCTCGTTTGTCTTTATCTGCTTGTTCTTCATCATGTTTCTTAGGATCTTCTTCCTTCACAGCATCGTTCTCTACTGCGTTTTCATCCTTTTTGATGTCTTCATGTTCTTTATCTTGCATTTCTTGATTTCTAATATATGTTCCTGTTGAAATGCCTGCCTTTTGAGCTTTTTCTCTTGTTTCCAGGTCACTTTCCACAGTTTCCAGCTTATAATTGCGTTTTTGATATTCACCAGAAATGGTGTTAATTTTGCTTTTTACGTTTGTTTTATATGTATTGTCCTGCTTGTTTTCATAAACGGTTGAAATATAAATACTTTTAGAATGGTTCACATATCCTTTTTTGTCACAGTCATCTATAATTTCCTGCACGACTTTGGTCATGTCGTTTTTTTCTAAATCCTTCATACTCGCCAGTACTTGCTTTGCATCTTTATTCAGCGGTGTGACACCGATCACTTGATAATTGTGATCAAGCTTCAGCTCAAAGCTTGGGTTAATGTCAATTGTCATATACGCATATGCTTTTTGACTTGAGAAAGATGGCATCATAGTAAAAATTACGACAATAATCGCAGCTATTGATAGGATTCCTGCATTTAACGGACGTAAACGAAGCAGGTCAAAAAAACCGGCTCTTTTTCTTTCGAGACGTGATTCATTTGGAAATGTCACTTCTTGGCCGATTTCATAGTTTTGCTCTTCATATTTTGTCCGCAGAAATTGTCCATCAGGGGTCAGCAGCGTGACATATTTTTTGTTTTTCTCTACTATAATGCCTCTTCTCATGAATTAAGCACCCCTTTAAGGTAATCTTTCAAATACACATAATCACCTGTCATAATGATCGCCATCGCAATGATATATTTTCTATTTCTCTCAATCGTTTTGCGGCTGACTTCCACTAACTTTTCCAGCTGTTTGACGGGCAATTGTTTTTTCTGAAATAAAATGGTTCTCAGCTCATCGTGTTCAATGAGTGTATGGGCTACTTTAATGGCATTTTGCCTGGCATCTGCATGCTTTGGTGAATGCTCAAGCAGCTCTTGAAACGTGAGACCGTATACTTTCAATCGTTCTTTAAAATGTTCAATCTCTTCTCTTCTATGTTCTTGTTCAATTAAACGCCTATATTCATTTGCCGAGAGCTCTGCTTCAATCATGCTTTGAGAGTATTCGCCATTCTCACTTTCTTGCAGGTCCATTTGAACCGTTGGCGCATTCCTTGCTTCTTTTCGAATATAGTCAATCACTTTTCTTTTAATAATTAATTCTGCGAAAGCAAGCAGTGAGTTTCCTTTTTCGGCAGAGTATTTTTCTATCGCTTCATTAAAGGCTATTAAGCCTATGCTGAATTCATCATCTTTTTCATCTATATATCGTTTACAAACGGATGAAACCGTCTTAGCGACAAATGGTTTGTATTGCTCTATTAATGCATTTTGCAGTTCGATATCACCTTGTTGAATACTGATAGCCGACTGCTCTAATGTTTGCTTTTTCTTTCCTTTTTTAAACAAAAGGCTAAGCAATGGTTTCACCTCAGTTCTCCCTATATTACTCATTTATGATAGCTAATTTATGAGGGAAGCGCAAAGGAAGAAATGAGGAATTCATTTCCTATTACTCAATTATGACATGTATGTCACCATCTACTTTACAATGTTTCGTCTAAAAGCAAAGAAATAAGGGGGTATCTCCCCCTTATTTGTAATATACGTGTTATGAAAATGAAATGATATTTCTTTCAAAAAACCTACTCTCCCAGGCGTGCCTCTTGCTTCTCCTCGTTTTCCTGCCCGCCTTTTCTTGATGGATTTGATAAAAACCAGCCAAATGCTGCAATTGCGAGAAGCACTGTCCAGAAAATGACTTTCCATAATGCTGAATGGATAAAATGAGACGATACGACCCCAATAGCTGGATGTGACAATGTATAAAGCGTGAGCTTCACACCCACCCACCCGACAATGACAAATGCTGCTGTTTCTAGGCTCGGTCTTGTTTTGAGCAGTTTCACAAAGACCGTTGCTGCAAATCGCATAATAACAAGACCAATGATACCGCCTAAAAGAATGACAATAAATTGACCGCCATCAAGTCCGCCGATTTGCGGAAGACTTGTTTTTGGCAGTGTCACAGCTAAAGCGACTGCCGCTAAAATGGAATCTACAGCAAAAGCAATGTCGGCAAGCTCTACTTTCACGACTGTTGCCCAGAAACCGCTTTGTTTCATGTTTGTATCTGTTTCCTTTTTCTTAAATACGTGCGATTTTAAAATATGGTGAATGGAAATATAAAGAAGATAAATGGCACCAATGGCTTGAACTTGCCACACATCCACTAAAAACGAAATAAGAAACAGAGAACCAAATCGCATAATAAATGCTCCTGCAAGTCCGTAAAACAGTGCCTTTTTTCTTTGTTTTTCTGGAAGGTGTTTGACCATCACGGCCATGACCAGCGCGTTATCAGCTGCTAAAATCCCTTCTAATCCAATCAGTACGAGCAAAACCCACCCGTACTCTAAAATAATGGCTGCATCCATCATCATTCCTCCTTGTTTTTATCTATTGTCCCACAACAGACAAAGGCTTATGAATGCAAAAAAGACCTTTGCCTGTAATGGCAAAGGTCTTGCTAGACATGTGATATGTAGAATCATGCCAACAAAGCCGATGAACATCAGTCCATGTAATGACGACTTTGTTTCCGGTAAAAACCGGACGCTACTCCCCTTTGGCGGGATTTAGAATATTTAGATTACTTATATCATAATCAATAGACACTCGATTGTCAACAGGTGACTTTCTGTTCGATCCATTGATTAGGCAGTTGGCGTTTCTGTTTTTCTTTTTCTTCGTTTTATCAATAGGTAGACAACAAACAATAACACAACACCGATCCCAATTGGTAAAAGATAAGGATCTATCATGGCGCCAACCTCTTTCCAATTCTCCCCAAGCATAAACCCAAGATACACATACACAAACGTAATTGGTGTAATTGCCAAAAACGTATACAGGCAAAAGACCCACACATTCATCTTGGCAATACCGCACGGGATGGAGATCAGCGTTCTGACTCCTGGTATGAACCGGCCGCTGAATGCGACGAATCCGCCATGCTTTTCAAAGAAAGCATCCGATTTATCAAGCGACTCAGGTTTTATAAAAAAGTACTTTCCATATTTATTTAAAAAGGGTCTGCCGCCGTAACGTCCTAACCAGTACAAGGTCAAAGGGCCAGCCACGCCGCCAATAGAGCCGGCCGCCACAACACCGATAAAGGCCATGTCTCCTTCTGAGACCCAGTAACCCGCAAGAGGCAAAACCACTTCAGCAGGTACAAATTCAATGCATAATGCGAGGAAGATGCCAAAGTATGACAAGTTCTTAAAGGCATCAGCTAAAGAAATAATAAAATCTTCGATGTTTATCAATCCCTTTCACACATAATCATTTGACTGATTCTATCTCTTTTAGAATCACACCATATATTAAACGAATAAAACCGAAGAAACGATTCGCTTTTTATCGTTTTTTTACATTAAATTTGATTTTACTATAAAAGAAGGGTGAAAAAAACGTTGATTGTTGTATTTAAGTGAAGGAAAGGTGAACACAGAAGCCATTCGATCCGATATATTAAGTATATGTCTGTTTTAAGATACAGGAGGTTTTCTTACATGACCCATTTAACAGGAAGCTACAATGGATGGCTTGTCTTTCTGTCAATCGCTGTCGCCGCTGTCGCCTCCTACTCAGCTCTTCATATAGCCAGCAGGGTAGCACAGTCAAGCGGTGCAAAGAAAAAGGTATGGCTGCTCATTGGTGCAATGATCATGGGAATGGGGATATGGTCGATGCATTTTATTGGCATGATGGCATTTCAAATGCGTGTTGGCATTACATATGATACATCCTTACTGATTCTATCGATTTTGGCCTCATTTATCGGATCCTTGATCGCTTTTTCAATATGCATTCAAAAGCAGCTCTCTACAAGACGGCTGCTCATTAGTTCAATCACCATGGGTACAGCTATTTGCAGCATGCATTATCTTGGAATGGAATCAATGGCCAATGTCTCAATCAGCTATGATCCCGTCCTCTTTTTTCTTTCATTTTTCATTGCTGCCATTGCCTCCTACTTTTCATTGAAGCTCTTCTTTCGTGTTGAGCACATTAAAAGTAAACAGAAGAATTATCTTTTAAAGAGCCTTGGTTCAATGTTGATGGGCGGTGCTATAGCAGGTATGCATTATACTGGTATGGCTGCCTCTACCATGTTTTATCATTCAAATGGACAGGCTGCTGCAGGTGGTTTTCTTGAAATGTCACCTTTTAGTCTGTCGCTTTTCATCGGATTGATGACACTTATTGTCCAAACGCTGATGATCTTTGGTGCCTATATTGATCACCGGATCATGACGCAGTCAGATCAACTGAAAGAAAATGAACAGCGGTTTCAATCGCTTATCAAACATAATATAGACGGCATTATCGTGTTATCTGTCGATCGAAAGGTTCTTTCTGCAAATGACTCTGGTAAACAAATCTTAGAGTTGTGCAATTCTAAGATTGGTGATGATCTCAGCCAATATGTGATGCCGACTGAGTTGTGGGAAGAATTTATTTCTCAGTCAAAAAAAGCCATCACACGCGAAGCAGAACTGAAAGCAGCAGATCGTTTTTATTATTATCATGTCACTTACATACCTGTTCATGTGAACAATTCACTCGACAGCATTTATCTTGTTTTAAAAGATTTAACGCAACAACGGATTGCAGAAAAGGAAATTCATGTGATGGCACATTATGATGCACTAACAGAGCTTCCTAACCGCCGCCACGGCATCAATCATTTAAATGATGTTCTCTCCGCTCAAGAAAAGTCAAAAACATCAACAGCGGTTCTGTTTCTGGACTTAAATCGTTTTAAAATTATTAATGATGCACTCGGGCATAACATAGGAGATTTACTGCTGAAAAATGCCGCAAACAGACTGACGCAATGTTTACCGGACAATGGCTTTATCGCAAGACTTGGCGGTGATGAATTTTTAATGATCTTTCCCCACATGGATCATGATACACATAAAATCGAACAATTTTCTAAAAATATCATCCATCAATTTGAACGTCCTTTTTTCATCCAGAACCATCAGCTCATTACTTCGATCAGCATTGGGATCGCCATCTCTCCGCAAAATGGCAAAGACGGGATGGAGCTGATGAGAAAAGCCGATATGGCCATGTATTTATCCAAAAAACATAAGCAAAGCCGATATGAGTTCTTTACCGAATCCATGGAAAGATTAAGTGAGGACAGGTTAAACCGGGAGCTGGAGCTGAGGGATGCCATTCAAAGAGAGCAATTTGTCCTTCACTACCAGCCGCAAGTCAGTGCCAAAACAAGAAAGGTGACTGGAGTTGAAGCCCTTTTAAGAATGAAGGCACCAGATGGTTCCTTAAAATCACCTGAGGCTTTTATTGAGCTGGCAGAGGAATCAGGACTGATCATCGATATTGGCAGATGGGTCATTGATACGGCTGGCAAGCAGGCAAAAATGTGGTATGACGATGGGCTGAAGATCCCTGTGGCTGTCAATTTATCTGCGAAACAATTCAATTCTGAAGACTTAATTGATTTGATCAAGCTCACACTGAAAAAATACGACCTAAAACCGTCACTCTTGGAGCTTGAAGTCACAGAAAGTATGACAATGGACAATATCAAGCAATCAAAACAGGTGTTAACGTCGCTAAAACAGCTTGGCGTCCGCATTAGTATTGATGATTTCGGTACAGGCCACAGCTCATTAAGCTATTTAAAGGATTTACCGATTCATCGACTGAAAATTGATAAATCCTTTATTGAGGATATTTTAAGTGATTCAAAGTCTGAACAGATTACAGGGGCTATTATAGCGATGGGACACCAATTATCTCTCGAAGTGATAGCAGAAGGTGTTGAAACATTTGCACAGGCTCAGCTTTTATCTGCCCAGGGCTGTGACGACCTGCAAGGGTTTTATTATGCCAAACCGCTGCCAGCAAGCGATATTGAAAAATTCATCGCCTATCCGGCGCTGCTTGACACATAAAAAAGGTGCCATCATTGGCACCTTTTCGTTTTATCTAAATAATAAATGCTGACTGTGAATACCTGCTTTTTTCAATAGACTAATCAATTGCTCTTGTTCTTCACGTGTCAGACCAGAGAATGCACGCGCAATCCGAAGAGAGTGGATCGGATAAATCTTGTCAAGATAGCTTCGCCCTTTTTCCGTTAAATGGGCATAAACCGACCGTTTATCCTTGGGGTCCTGTTCTCTTTCAATGAAACCATTTCGTTCTAATTTGTCAATTACGTACGTCACATTCCCGCTGACAAGCAGGAGTCTTGAGCCGATTTGCTGAAGCTTTTGAGCACCTCTTGTGTACAGTAATTCAAGAACGGCAAATTCAGTTGGATTGAATCCATGCTCTTTGCTGTCTCTAATACTGTGTTCTGAAACGCTTTTAAATGCTCTTGCAAAAACCTTGTAAAGCGTCATTGAGCGTTCTACTTCTTCTTCATTAAACGATAGTCTCATCACATATCTACCTCTTATAATATTTTTTTAACTTCAAGGCTGTCTTGCGGTGCAGTTGGAGCCTTTCGTAAAAAATAGAAGTACGTTTTTGAAAACCCTTTCAACCACATAAGTGACTCCATTCGTGTTATGTATAAGGTTTCGATATAAACTTTTAAAATCCTTCTTATTTTTCACAATCATCTCGAAAAAAAGCTTTTTCAGCAAACCATCAAGATGTGACACACTTTAACAAAATCTGTAAAGAATCTATGGTTTCTTACACTTCATTCGCCAAATTTCTACAAAATTCAATATTGCTATAATATTAAACACAAAAAAAGAACCCTTTATGTGACATACGCACATTTCAAGGGATTTTTACAGATAGCGCTCTGTTTTGTTGAAAAAGAAATGATACTCTTTTTTTAAGTCACTAATTGTCATGTTCTTGGCCGCATCAGGGCTGTAAACCCCTAATGAACATAGCTGCTTCGTATAATAATGTCTTTCCTTTGCTAAAGCTTCTTTTAATATACGCCGCACCGATTATCCCTCCTATCAAGTGATTTGGATCGGGTGCTTATGAAGACTTCTTATACAAATCATTTTGCATGGCTCTTAGAAGCGCATGTGCATTCTGACCTGCAGCCTGCATGAATTGCTCAAGCAATTCATCCCTCTTCACATCTAATGCGATGATTTCTTTTGCCATACGAATGATCTGTGCTTGCTCCATCATATGCTCCTCCTCCTATGTCAATTCACCATGATTATATGCCGCCGTAAGATATATTGCACACTCTCTGTTATCTTTCCTTCCATGATTTTTTCATTTTTTTCGTTTTTGTGTTATATTTTCTAACAAACGATAGGTTTTTTCACTTCTCGTTCTATATAATATGAAGAAAAGACTTGCAGGGGTGAGTATATGACGCAGGAAGATGTATCTTATAAAGATAAAAAAGTCATTTCAATCGGGATTGTCAGTGAGTTAACAGGGCTTTCCGTCAGGCAAATCCGATATTATGAGGAACGTAAACTCATTTACCCCCAGCGCTCAACAAGAGGCACACGGAAATATTCTTTTGCAGATGTTGAACGTTTGATGGACATCGCCAATAAACGAGAAGACGGTGTGCAGACAGCTGAAATTTTAAAAGATATGAAGAAAAAAGAACAAGCCCTAAAAAGCGGACAATTTAAGAAAAAAATGCTGGAAGGCCAGATTAACGCACACTTTCGGTATAAAAATCGTTAAACAAAAAAAGAATCGCTCTTTTGAACGATTCTTTTTATTTAGAGGAAGCTTCAGTACCTTCTACAACCCCTACAAAATCAATCAGCACGCCGCCTCTTTCAGGGTCTTCTTTCACCCGCAGGGCAAGTGCCTTTTTCTTCCTGGTTTTTGCATCTTCATAATTCGCATGGAATACATGAATGCTGGCTTCTTCCAATTGAAAATCCTTATAAGAAAGCGTGTCTATGCCCCATTTTTTTTTCAGTTTCAGAATGTCATCCGGGCTCGGGACCGCACCTTCGACGTAGATGTCTTCCATTTTTCTTTTATTTCCTTCAGTGATGGCTTCAAGCATATGTTCTGCAGCCACTAGTCTCCGGTCTTTCCCCTCGTCCTCCCTTTGACATGCACTCAGTAAAAGCATACACATCAAAATGAATAAGAATTTCTTCATGTTTCTCTCCCACCTTCTCCTTAAAATGTAAAGGATGGAAGCGCTATATGCAATCTTTATACAAAAAAAGACTGTAAAACGTCATGTTTTACAGTCTTCTTGCTACATAAGTGTATGGAGGAACGCTGTCGCAATACCAAAATAGATGAGCAGTGATAAAATATCATTCAATGTTGTAATCAGCGGCCCAGATGCAATCGCAGGATCGACGTTTAATCTGTGTAAAATAATAGGCACAATCGTACCTGCCATCGTTCCAATAATCAGTGTGGCAAGCAGTGAGGAACCGACAACAAAACCTAAAATCATATTGCCCTGCCAAACCATTGCGACGACTGTAATAATGATGGAACAGACAATGCCAATGTAAATACTTGTTCGGAGCTCTCTAAAAATCAGGCGCATAATGGTTTTTTTCGTTAATTCTTCTTTTGAAAGTCCTCTAATGACGACGGCAAGCGACTGTGTGCCTGTATTCCCTGTCATCCCGGCAATCATTGGCATGAAGAAGGCTAAGGCGACGACTTGCTGAAGGGTATCTTCAAAGTAATTTAAAATACTGCCTGAAATCAGCCCAATGAATAAGAGTAAAATGAGCCACGGGAGACGGCGGTATGCCGCAACAAAAGCGGGCGTGTCGAATGTAATATCTTTACCAGAGGCAGCGAACTTCTCATAGTCTTCTCCTGCCTCTTGAATGACGACATCAATGATATCATCGACTGTGACGATTCCGACCAGGACATTGTTCTCTTCTACAACAGGAATAGCAAGAAAATCATACCGTTCAATCAGCTTTGCGATTTCCTCCTGATCCTGAAAGGCTCCAACGGCAATGACTCTTGTAAACATAAGATCCTGCACTTTTTCATCTGGTTCACCTAAAATGAGATCCCGGTACGACAGAACCCCTACAAGCTGCTTTTGATCATTAATGACATATAAATAGTTGATCGATTCTGCAATTTCAGCAAAGCTTTTCAGCTTTACAACTGCGTCCTGAACCGTATAGTGCTGAGGAATCCATACGTACCGGTTGGTCATGATCCGGCCTGCTGTCTCAGCAGGATAATTCATGAGAAGCTGGACGGCCTTTGATTCCTCTGCCTCCATGTTTGATAAAAGCTGATCTTTCAGCTCATCATCCATTTCATCAAACAAGTTGGCTAGGTCATCGTTATCCATTTTGTTTGTGACGAAGGTGGCTTTGTCTTTCCCTACTTTTTCAAGCACAATTTCTTGGTACTCGCGCTCAAGCTCACCCATCATTTCCGTCACATCATCGACTGTTAAGAAGCTGAGGAAACGGCCGCGGTGTTTTTCTGGAAGTTCTTTAAATAAATAGGCCATATCATATGGCTGAAGTTCTTCCATAATGTTTTTAAATTCTTTGCGTTTGCCATCTCTTAATAAAATAATGATTCTTAAAATGAGTTCATCGTACGTAATGTTCTGTATCATCGCTGTTACCTCCCCAAAGTCAGGAGATACCCGAATCCCTTAGAATGTGCGGGGGTCAGGATCTCCTCTGTCTGATGCGTCAATCTGATCTTTTGACATACTCTCTATGTGTCTCGAATCGGGATGATCCATCCCCACACCTCCTTTTCTCATAAAAAAGCACCTTCAACCGAATGAAGGCGCTTTGTAAGCATGACAAAATAAACACTTGCTCCTTCAATCGTAGAGCTTTAGCACTGTATGGCATAGGATCAAATCCAGCTGCATTAAAAATCACCTTATGTCGATGATTTCTGTTGACCCATTGGCGTCTTTGGACATTTTTGGGCAGCAGCGTATCTCCATACAGGAGCCTCACCTAACGAAGTCTCATATTGTTAACACACTGAGATTACAGAAAAAGCGGAATGATGTCAATAAGCAAGATGCCAAGTATCCTTATGTATTCGCTTACTTTTCAAAAAAAGAGCGATAGACAGCTCAGCCATCGCCCTTTCATGTTTTTTATTCTTCTTCCGGCTGATTCATATCCTCTTGGGAGAGGAGATGAAAGGAATCATGCAAAAACAAAGCATATCCTTCTCCATCAGGATGCGGAACGTATTCCGCGTGATCCATTGTGTGCTCTTCTTCTTTTTTCTTCATATTCTCTCGCCTCCTTTCCCGTAGTTTGTCCCAATGAAAAAACCTTACACATGAAAGTGTAAGGTTTGGTCATAGCTTAATCATCCCATTCTTGCTTCAGGATTTTGCCCGTTTTAGCGGAAATCTCAAAATCAACTTCTTCGCCGTTTGGTGTTGTGATTTCAACTTCATAGATATACACACCATTTTCTTTATCTAGATCAGAATCGGTGACTGTACCTTTTACTTTTGCAAGAGCCATTTTTTCAGCTTGTTTTTTCGTGATCTTCACGTTCTGTTTCTTTTCTTTGACTGGATCATTCAACGCTTTTCCAGTTTTCGCATCGACATATACTTTATATTCAAAGCCGCCTTTTTTAATCTCGACCTCATACACCCATTTTCCTTTTTTACGCTCAAGATCCACATCGTCCACATAGCCTTTCACCACTTTTAAGGCTGCTTTTTCAGCTTGTTTCTTTGAAACAAATGACGATTTCTTTTGCACGACTTGCTCGGCGTTTGCTGTTTGATTTGTATTTTGCGCTTGAAGTGTGAAACCACCTGCGACAAGAGTTCCCGTTAATGCTGTAGCTACTAGTACTTTTTTCATCATGTTCATTTCCTCCTCTGTTTGATTTCTTCTATATCTTAAAAAAACAAGATGATAAAGGAAGGAAAGAAACATGAGAATATCATGAGAAAAGGATTAGTTTTCGTACGTAATGCCCTCAATGTCTCCTGTATAGGCGTTCACAAGCACCTCTGCCTCTCTGCCGTCAGGCAAATCCAGCTCCACCTCAAATACGAGCATACCGCTGAATGTTTCAAGATCAGCATCATCCACTGTTCCTCCAACTTCTTTGACGGCAATTTGGATGGCCTCCTCGACGGTGATTTTCGTGAGCTTCTTTTCTTTAGAGGTTGGTTTTTTCTTTTCTGCTTCAAGCACCTTAAATGACTGTTTGTCGACCTCGACTTGATACAATTCTTTTTTTGATTGGATGGTAAAAATGAAACGATCTGACGTCTCCTTTTTTTGAATGACGGTCCCGCTCACCTTTTTAACAGCCACCTCTTCTGCCTGGAGCTCAGCATTTTTTTCATTTGGCTTCTGATAGCTTTTTAACTGTCTAATTTCTTTCATTTGACCGCTTGCAGAAGATGCAATGATTTGATAGATGCCATTTGCATTTTCCAGCGTCATTGTATAGTCCTGTTTATGATTGATTAACTCAATATGTGTAATGTTTCCATTGTAGTCTTTTGCGATCATTTTTTTCATTTCTGCTTCACTTAATATTTTTTGATCAATGGTTTGGATCATGAGCATTGCAAAGGCCGCAAGAATCACAAGACATCCTGCGAGCGCAAGCACCATTTTCGTTTTTCTAGACATGCAGCGCCTCCTTCCTATTTCCTATTTTATAAGGAGGAAATGAGAAATTGATGAGAAAAGACCCATTTATTTCTGAAAAAGAATGGTCATGGCTGTCCCTTCGCCGATACGGCTGTCTACCTTCAGCTCGGCCTCATGTTCTTCTGCAATTTGCTTCGCAATTGAAAGACCGAGTCCGGTTCCGCCCGTCTCACTGTTTCTCGCTTCATCCACACGGAAAAAGCGGTCAAAGATTTTCGGCAGATCCTCTTCTTTTATGCCAATTCCTTGATCAATCACTGAAATAAATGGCTTGTCTCCTACCCATCCGCAGGTCACATCAACTGGCTCTCTGCTATATTTGACCGCATTATCAATTAAGATAGTCAAAAGCTGTTTGATTTTCTCTTCGTCCCCTTCTGCGATCAGCGGCTGATCTGTCTGCACATGAGATTGAATCGTTCGATTGGTGGCCACTTCAAGTGTATGACATAGCTGTTTGCACAAATGACCAAGATCAACCGGCTTCATATCCAAGTATAACGGCTGGCCGTTTTTCGCCAATGTCAATAATTGATCTGTCAGTCTTTTCATTTTTTTCGCTTCATCATGAATCGCTTGGGAGGATTCTTCTACAACCTCTGGACGTGTTTGCCCCCAGCGTTTGAGTAAATTGCTGTAGCTCATAATGACGGTAATCGGTGTCTTCAATTCATGGGAGGCATCATGCAAAAATTGCTGTTCTTTTTCATAATGCTTCTCGAGAATCTCGGACATTTCATTAAAGGTTTGTCCCATTTGATATAGTTCATCCTTTGAATCGCCTGTTAATTCAATTCGTTTAAACGCCTTCTCTTTCATACTTGCCTTCATGGTACTCGTCATTCTGCTAATCGGCCGGACAATTTGCTTTGTTAAAACGTGGCCTGCAAAATAGGAAAGCACAATAAACAAAACGCCGGTAGCGATTAAAATCATTTTTAATAACGCTAAGTTCTCTTCCGTATTTTCGATTTCTTCATATACTTGAAGCGACATAATCTCACCATTTGTCCAAATGACCGGAATAGCAGCGAACGCAATCATATGCTTATTGTATTCTTTGATTTCTGCTGTCTGACCAGATTCGTATGTAAAAGGCAGTGAGCTAAACGTTGATTCCTTTGTGACAGTCAGTTTTGACTCTCCCGTTTCTGTCACGACACGGATCATACCATTTTGAGGCAGGTACGCCTTCAGCAGCTCCGAGGACGGAAGACCCTCTTCCTCTGATTTTTTTAAAGCAATCGCAATATTTTCAGCCACCTCAGACAAGCGGGACATATCTTTTTGCGTCAAGGTCATCGAAAAAATAAAATAAATGGCTGTATGAAACAAGAGCACCATTAAAAACAAAGACAACGACGTATAAAGCTGAATCTTATTTTTTAATCTCATTCTTTATCCTTTCATCACATAACCCACACCTCTCACTGTGTGAATCAGCTGTTTTTCGAATGGGTAATCGATTTTTTTCCTTAAATAACGGATATAGACATCTACCACGTTTGTATCACCGAAATAATCAAAACCCCAAACCGCTGTTAAAAGCTGATCTCTTGTGAGCACTTGCTGCTGATGGTTCAGTAAGTGAACAAGCAGGTCATATTCTCTCGGTGTGAGTTCAAGCATTTGCCCAGCCCTTTGTATTTCTCTTGTTTTCTCGTTGACCGTTAAGTCTGCTATGCTCAGCTCTGTCTCCTTTTCTTCTTGTGACTGTATATTCAACCTTAGCTGTGCGCGAATTCGCGCTAATAATTCTTCTATGTCGAAAGGTTTTGTTATATAATCATTCGCCCCAAGATCGAGCCCGCTTACTTTATCAGGAACACTTCCCCTTGCTGTAATCAAAATAATAGGTGTCGCTGTATTTGTCTTCCGAACCCTTCTCAGCACTTCAAGCCCGCTTAACTCTGGAAGCATGACGTCAAGCAGAACCAAATCGAAGCTATCTTCTTCAAGAGCCTGAAGCCCGTCTATTCCTGTCTCTTTGACTGTCACCTCATATCCTTCATATTCAAGCTCAAGTGACAGCACCCTTGCGATTTTCTTTTCATCTTCGACTACGAGTATCTTCCCTTTGTTCATCTCTATCTCTCCTATCTAAAAGGCAAGCTTGTCTTTCCATTATTATATGTTGCCTTTCTTATTTGGAACAGTCACAATCTTCACATCTATTTTTTTATGGAGGGAATTATTTTTGAGAAAAAACATTTAACTTGAACCTTCTTCTCAATTTGTTACTTCATCTCATTATTTTTTAGTCTGCCTCTTTTAGTTCTATTCACCCATTTTGTTCTGTACAGGTGCAACCTCACTATGCAGCATTTCCTTCTTTTTCATATGATATCAAGAGTTTTCTTCAAAAGGTGAGCTCTTTCGTCAATATGTGAGGAGAACTGCACTTTTGATAATAGATTGATTATTTGAAAAATTATTACAATTGACCCTTTCCGATCAAAAGTTTCTTTTATACAATAACATTATGCAGCCTGAATCTACTTTGAAAACAAAATAAGGAGGGCTTTCTTATGAAAGGTGAAATTCGCTTAATTCCGTATGAAGTAAAAGCCAATGTGATGGAAGCGAAAGAGACGCCGGAAAGTATTCAGGAGATTAAAGCACCCGAACTTTGGTCAAGTGGCTTCAAAGGAAAAGGCATAACCATTGCTGTCCTTGATACAGGCTGTGACACAGAGCATCCCGACTTAAAAGATCAGATTATCGGTGGGAAGAACTTTACCGATGATGACGATGGAGATGCTGAAAATGTAAAAGACTACAATGGGCATGGCACCCATGTAGCAGGAACGATTGCCGCAACAGATCAAAATGGCGGAATTTTAGGGGTTGCCCCTGAAGCCAAGCTTCTCATCGTGAAAGTTCTTGGCGGTGAAAATGGCAGCGGAAAATATGAGTGGATCATTGATGGCATCAACTATGCCGCAGAGCAGAAGGTTGATATTATCTCCATGTCTCTCGGTGGTCCAAGCAATGAGCCTGCCCTGCAGGAAGCCATTCAAAATGCGGTAAAAAGCGGTGTGCTTGTTGTGTGCGCAGCAGGAAATGAAGGGGACGGGGACGAGCGTACGGAAGAGTTCTCCTACCCAGCAGCATACAATGAAGTCATTGCCGTCGGTTCTGTTTCCCTTGCTAGAGAATCCTCTGAGTTTTCTAACGCCAATAAAGAAATCGACCTCGTCGCTCCAGGAGAAGACATTTTATCCACTCTCCCTAACCATAAATATGGCAGGCTCACAGGAACTTCAATGGCTGCCCCTCACGTAAGCGGTGCACTAGCCATTATTAAAAATGCCGAAGAAGAAGCGTTCCAGCGCAAGCTGACAGAGCCTGAGGTTTATGCTCAGCTTGTCAGAAGAACCCTCCCATTAAAACAGTCGAAAGCCCTTGTAGGGAATGGATTTTTATATTTAACTGCGCCTGATGTCCTTTTAGAAAAAACATTGGAAGCAGATCTTTTATCTCTATAGCTTAAATAGAGGTCCTGAGAAAAGATAGAATTTTCTCAGGATTTTTTTAATTAAAATTATTCAAAATTTACTTTGACGAAATGAAGTGAACGTTATATAATCGAACACAATAAATTCATAGTTTGAGAGTCGGTAATTCGATTACACGTCGAATTTTAATTGGGAAGACCGGTGAAAATCCGGCGCGGTCCCGCCACTGTGAGTGAGGAGAGCTTTTCTCATGAATCCACTGTCATTAGGATGGGAAGGATGAAAAGCTTGCAGATTCACCAGCCAGGATACCAGCCGCTCTATCACATCAAACCCCCTACGGTTGATAGGAGATGTCGGAAAAGCGTCAGTGATACTCACGCCTTATTTCGCACACACATTTTGTCTTTTAAACCAGACATTTACCTCATCAATCATGATCATGAGCGTAAATGTCTTTTTATATTTAGAGGAGGAATTGGAATTGACAATTGTTAAAACAAGTAATCTAGGCTTTCCGCGAATTGGTTTAAACAGAGAATGGAAAAAAGCACTTGAGTCTTACTGGAAAGGTCAAACAGACCGCGAAACCCTCTTAAGCACACTGGATGAACAATTTTTAACTGCCATTAAAACACAAATCGATCAACAAATTGATGTTGTTCCTTCTGGAGACTTTACCTTCTATGATCACGTGCTGGATACCGCTGTTATGTTCAATTGGATTCCAGAGCGCTTCCGCAGCTTAAAAGACCCGCTAGATACATACTTCGCGATGGCAAGGGGAACAAAAGATGCCGTCTCAAGTGAAATGACAAAATGGTTTAATACAAACTATCACTACATCGTTCCAGAATACGAAAAAAGCACAGAATTTAAACTCACACACAACAAACCGCTTGAAGCTTACGAAAAGGTGAAAAAGGCGTTTGGCGTTGAAACAAAACCGGTTGTACTTGGTCTATATACATTTGTCTCACTTTCTAAAGGTTATGAAGCAAATGAAGTGAAAGAAATCCAGCAGCGTCTAGTGCCGCTTTATACCCAGCTTTTAAAAGAACTTAAAGAAGCAGGCGTCAAATGGGTTCAAATTGATGAACCTGCACTTGTCACAGCTTCAAGTGAAGACGTAAAATCCGTAAAAGAAATCTATCAAACGATCAAAGAAGCCGTACCTGGGTTGAACATTCTTCTTCAAACATACTTTGATTCAGTAGATGCGTATGAAGAGCTTGTCACATATCCTGTTGAAGCAATCGGTCTTGATTTTGTCCATGATCAAGGGCGCAACCTTGATCAAGTGAAAAAGCACGGCTTCCCGAAAGATAAAATTTTAGCAGCAGGCGTCATTGATGGAAGAAATATTTGGAGATCAGACCTTGGCGAAAGATTATCCTTTATTTCTGAAGTCATTGCTGACGTTCAGCCGAAAGAAGTATGGCTGCAGCCATCAAGCAGCTTACTGCATGTGCCAGTTGCCAAACACCCAAGCGAACAGCTTGAAGAAAAACTATTAAACGGACTGTCTTATGCCACTGAAAAGCTGGCTGAATTGACACTGCTAAAAGAAGGTTTAACAAAAGGAGCAGCTGCCATTGATGCTGATATTAACGAAGCAGCACAAGCACTTCTTACCTTAAAAGAGTTCGCAAAAGGAACAAATGCGGATCTAACAGCGGAACGCAACAATCTTTCATCGAAAGATTTTAAACGTCCAGCTGCCTTTGAAGAACGCCTGCGTATCCAAAACGAATCTCTTGAGCTCCCGCTCTTGCCAACAACAACAATTGGCAGTTTCCCACAGTCTGCCGAAGTGCGCAGTGCTCGTCAAAAGTGGCGCAAAAATGAGTGGACAGATGCAGAGTATGATGAGTTTATTAAGAAAGAAACAAAACGATGGATTGATATTCAAGAAGAAATTGGTCTGGATGTGCTCGTACATGGAGAATTTGAACGTACAGACATGGTTGAATACTTCGGTGAGAAGCTAGCCGGATTTGCCTTTACGAAATTTGCTTGGGTACAATCCTATGGATCACGCTGCGTGAAGCCGCCAATCATTTATGGAGATGTAGAGTTTACAGAGCCAATGACAGTGAAAGAGACAGTTTACGCACAAAGTTTAACAGAGAAAAAAGTCAAGGGCATGCTGACAGGACCTGTTACCATCTTAAACTGGTCTTTCCCAAGAACTGATATCTCTCGCAAAGACATTGCTTTCCAAATCGCTTTCGCTTTGCGTAAAGAGGTAGAAGCTTTAGAAGCAGCTGGTATTCAAGTGATCCAAGTGGATGAGCCTGCGCTAAGAGAAGGACTTCCGCTCAAAGAAAGTGACTGGGCAGAATATTTAAACTGGGCAGCAGAGTCATTCCGTTTATCCACTTCATCCGTTCAAAATGAAACACAAATTCATACACATATGTGCTACAGTAACTTCGAGGATATTGTCGATACCATCGAAGACTTGGATGCTGACGTGATTACAATTGAACATTCACGCAGTCATGGCGGATTCCTCGATTACTTAGAAAAGCACCCGTATTTGAAAGGACTTGGACTAGGCGTTTATGATATCCATAGCCCGCGCGTTCCATCTGTTGAAGAAATGAGCGAAATCATTGATGATGCGCTGAACGTTTGTCCGACAGATCGCTTCTGGGTGAATCCCGATTGTGGTCTAAAAACTAGACAAGAGCCTGAAACCATTGCTGCTTTGAAAAACATGGTCACAGCTGCTGAAGTCGCTCGTAAAAAGCTGGCGCAGCACGCATAATTGAATGTCTCTCCCCTGCTGAACTCAGCAGGGGTTTTTTATGCGCAAATTGGCCTGTTCGATCTCCTACTATGATGATTTCTTTTCTAGCATGATTCGTTTATACTAGAGAAGTCAGTCGAACAAAGGGAGGAAGACAATGAATCACGAAGATTTTTTACAACGCGCAATTGATCTTGCAGTAGAAGGAGTCAATAGTGGTACTGGCGGCCCTTTTGGAGCAGTCATTGTCAAGGATGGTCAGATTATTGCAGAGGGCAGCAACAACGTGACAACGAGTAACGATCCAACCGCACATGCAGAAGTCACAGCCATTCGCAAAGCGTGCCAAACTCTACATACATACCAATTAGAAGATTGCATTCTATACACAAGCTGCGAGCCTTGTCCGATGTGCCTTGGCGCTATTTACTGGGCTAGACCAAAAGCTGTGTATTTTGCTGCTGGACATCAGGATGCAGCGGATGCTGGTTTTGATGACTCATTTATTTATGAAGAAATCAACAAAGAATACGAATCAAGAAATATACCATTTTATAAGCTGACACCTCAAAAAACCCTTGCGCCATTTGAAGCATGGGAAACATACGATAAAAAGAAAGAATATTAAAAAAAGACACCTGCTCGTAAGCAGGTGTTGCAATTGTTGACAAGGGCTAAAATGGAGTATATTTTAGCCCTTTGTCTTTCACTATTACTCCGCCACTTCAAGCTCTACTTCAATGTTCCCTCTTGTTGCTTTTGAATATGGACAGAATTCATGTGCAGCATGGACAAGCTCTTTCACTTTGTCATGATCATGACCTTTCGCAGATACAATCAGCTTTACGCCAAGCTTAAAGCCGCCGTCACTTTCATCTTTTAAAAGACTGACATGTCCTTCTACTTCCGATTCTATTTCTATCCCTTGCTTCTTCGCTACCTGCTCAAGTGCTCCTCCGAAACAAGCTGCATAGCCTGCTGCAAATAATTGCTCTGGGTTTGTACCAGTCTCTCCATCTTTCTTAGCGTTAGGCATGACAATGTTATGATCGAGCACACCATCCTCTGAACGAACATGTCCAGCTCTTCCATGCTGCGCCTTTACTTTTGCTGTGAATAATGGTTTCATCTTCATCTCCTCCTTCATCTATTCATCCTTTTCACGTTCTATTCATTTCTCAAACATTTATGGCACATTGAAGAATTTTTCATTTTTCGTCTGTATTTATTTTAAAAAGGAAGAAAATCTTATACAATGATAAGTATGACAAAAAATAGTTGGTGACTGACATGACAAATGAATTTGAACATATGAAGCTGGAAAATCAGCTTTGTTTCTTGTTATATGCAAGTTCACGAGAGATGACGAAGCAGTATAAACCGTTGTTAGAAGAATTAAACATTACGTATCCGCAATATTTGGCACTGCTTTTATTGTGGGAGCATGGAACATTAAATGTGAAAACGATGGGAGAGCTTCTCTATTTAGACTCCGGTACACTCACGCCCATGCTGAAACGAATGGAGCAAAACGGACTCATTATCCGAGAACGTTCGAAAGAGGATGAGCGGTCTGTACAAATTCGTTTAACGGAATATGGAGAGCAGTTAAAAGAAAAGGCCACTGCGATTCCGTCTCACATGCTGACTGGGACAGGAAGATCGGAAGAAGAGCTAAAAACACTGCGTGCCTCTTTACATGAGCTTTTGCAAAATTTAACACAATCAAAAGGCTGAGGGAATGTTCCCTCAGCCTTTTATTGATATCTATTATTGTGCGACAGCTACTAGTTCTACTTCGATGTTTCCTTGAGTTGCTTTTGAATATGGGCATACGCCGTGTGCTTTATGAACAAGTTCTTCTAATGCAGACTGCTCAATTCCAGTTCCCTTTACTTCTAATTGAACACCTAGTTTGAAGCCGCCATCTGAACTGTCTTTTAATAAGCTGACATGTGCTGTTACTTCACTTTCAAAACGGATACGCTCTTGTCTTGCTACCATTTGAAGGGCTGAATCAAAACATGCAGAGTAGCCTGCTGCGAATAATTGCTCTGGATTTGTTGCTTTTTCAAGTTTTTTTGCTCTTGGTGTTCCAGGCATTGCTACATCATGCTCAAGTACACCATCTGTTGAAACAACCTTTCCTTCTCTTCCTCCGACAGCTGATACCGTTGCTGTAAATAAAACGTCTGACATGAATATAACCCTCTTTCTCTCCAATAATATTTTCTACAATTGAATTGTACACAATTTAAATTGCGGAGTCAATCAATAAATACTCTTTTTTAAGTTTTCCTGTCTGAATCCTTTTTATGAGCATGTCCGAAAATTGTTAGTCAGTAAAAAAAGCCCTTTAACAAGGGCTTTTAGATCGTGTCGTGCTGCGGATTCGGTTGTTCTAGCGTATGGTTTCTGTTATCTGGGTCGGCATTTGCTGCTGCCAGCCACAATGCCATGATGGTGATGCTTGTACAGACGACTGCCCATTTTTTAAAATTCATATAAACAATCCCCTCTCTGAATATAGATTCGAGCATGTTCCGCTTCCCCATAGAACATGGAAGATTTTTCATAATCCCCCATTTCATTATAATACTTTGCGGTATCTAATGCCAGCTCCTCTATATCTGGATATGCATAGGCAGACTCTAAAAAATGGAAAATCCGTTTAATATGCTCAGCATCTTGTCTTAAATACAATGCTTCTAGAAATATGGTTTTCTGAAGATGAATGTCATCTTGAAGAGCTTCTGCTCGCTTCATACATTCTTCTCTGTAGTGTAATGCTTCATCGTGTTTTCCTTGTTTGTATAATATCTGAGCGGCTGTATAAAGAGGGTCTATAGATCGACGAAGATGATCGGATTGATTTTGATCAAATAACGAGATGGATTCTTTCATTAATTCGAGTGCGCGGCCCAAGTCTCCCATTCGGTAATAACTGTTGCCCATATTAAACAAAGAGGAGGCAATAAAACGCACATTTTGAAACTCTCTTGATCTCGCAAGTGCTCTTTCGAGATGTGGTAATGCTTTTTCATGCCTTCTCATATCATCGTAGTTACCGGCCACAATAAATTCACACTGAATCGTGCGAAGCGCATACAGTTCATGCTGAACATAAACATCCAGCGCTAGTTTAGCATGGTGCATCGAGATATGTGTTTGTTTCATGTGATAATATATTTCTGACATTTTAAAATGAAATTCCGCACGTTCAATATCATCTGATACAAAAGAAAGCTTGTGCTCTGCCTTTTGATAAGACGATATGGCAGCAATATACTCCCTCCGTCCGAATTCATACATGCCTCTAAAAAAATGATAGTAGTATTCAAGCATGCCTGTGACATGCGTTTGATGCTCATCTATTTCTTTCGAAAGCTCGGAAAAGTTGGCGCGAAGCTTTCCTTCCTTTAATGGCTTTAAATAATCGAGCATGACCTCATGCCTAAATTCCATTAAAGAAAAATAGAGAAGCAAATTCTGATCTTCTTCCATTGAATCAAGAGAGGTGCGAATTTCCTGTTTTAACTGTTCTGCTTGTTCTGAATCAAATCTGCGGATTAATTCATACCACTTGTTGATTTTCACTCCAATATCCGAAGAGGGAATGATTTTCGCCATACGTTGCCTTCTCCAATCTTCTCAAAATATAAAACATTACCATATTTTATCATACTTGACCGAAGAAATACAAAAATGAAAGGAAAAAGAGAGCCTGTTGTCACAAGACTCTCTTTTGAATTCGTTATTCTCTTATTTGTCCTTGACCACGAATGACAAATTTTTCAGACGTTAAGGCTGGCAGACCCATTGGCCCTCTTGCATGAAGTTTTTGTGTACTAATACCTATTTCCGCTCCATAGCCAAACTCAAAGCCATCTGTGAAACGAGTAGAGGCATTATGATAGACAGCGGCAGCATCGACAGCTGTTAAGAAAAGGGCTGCATGCTCATCATTTTCCGTAATGATCGCTTCAGAGTGCTTAGAGCTATATGTTTGAATATGCTGAATCGCTTGTTCTATGTTTTCTACAATTTTAATACTGACAATCGGCGCTAAAAACTCCGTTGCATAGTCCTCTGCTGTCGCTAATGCAGCACTAGGAGCAAGCGCGCAAACGGCTTCATCACCGCGTATTTCTACCCCATTTGATTGAAGAGCTTCAAATAACGAAGCACCGTAGGTTTTTGCCCATGTTTCATGAATGACAATGCTCTCGATCGCATTACAAACAGATGGTCTTTGGGTTTTGGCATTCAGCACAATCCGCTCAGCCATTTCGTTTTTCGCTGTTTCATCAATATAGATGTGACAATTTCCTGCACCTGTCTCAAGCACCGGCACAGTTGACTCTCTCACGACAAGATCAATTAAATTCTTCCCGCCGCGCGGAATGAGGACATCCAGGTATTCATTTAAGGTGAACAGCGTTTTCGCCGTTTCACGGCCAGTATCTTCAATCAATTGCACACTGTCTACTGGAATATCCGTCGTATGAAGCGCTTCATGAATCACCTTTACAATTGCTTTATTACTATGAATAGCAGATGAGCTTCCGCGCAGAATCACAGCATTTCCAGTTTTCAAGCAAAGGGTCGCAGCATCGACTGTCACGTTTGGTCTTGCTTCATAAATCATTCCAACCGTTCCAAGCGGTACACGGACCTTTTCGATGAACAGACCGTTTTCTTTTTGAATGGTTTCTAACGTTTCACCAATTGGGTCTTTTAGCTGAATGAGTTGAAGGGTCGCGTCTGCAATGGCTTCAATTCTCTCTTCCGTGAGTGTGATCCGGTCAATGACAGATGGCGTGAACTGCTTTTCCTCAGCAGCCTGAACATCCTTTTGGTTCTCCTCTATTAAATAAGCTGAAGATGCTTTTAGTGCACTCGCGATGGCGTGCAGGGCAGCATTTTTTTGTTCCGTCGTTTTTAGAAGCAGCTGATCTTTGGCTACACTTGCTTTTTTTGCTTTTTCAAGAACTTCATTCATCGTATTCCCTCCTCAGTTTTGTACATGCTGTACCCAGTGATCCCGGTGTATGACCTCAGGCTTCTCTTTTGAAAGCTCGTCACTTCGCATCCCTTTAATGCCGAGAAGCTCATCGGATGCGTACAAGGTTTGCCCCTTACCAACTAATCCGTTTGGACCGACGACTTCTACGACCTCTCCTTTAGAAAAGTCACCAGCGACATCAATGACTCCTGCCGGAAGAAGGCTTCTGCCATTATACAAAATCGCCGCTTCTGCTCCTGCATCAATCATGATTTTTCCAGAGACCGGTGAGTGGAATTGAATCCATTGACGACGATTGTTCACAGCTGATAAGTCCTGTTCACCGATATACGTTCCATCACCTTGCCCCGCAAGAATGCGAAGCAGCTTGTCTTCCCCAGTGCCTGTTCCAATGAAGACTTTCACGCCAAGTGATAGTGCCGTTTGTGCAGCAGACAGCTTCGATTTCATTCCGCCTGTTCCAACCTTTGAACCAGTGCTCTTCGCATATGAAAACAATTCTTCTGAAATGTGGGTTAATACATCAAACCGCTTCGCCTCAGGATGCTCATTTGGATTTGCATCATAAATGCCATTGATGTCTGTTAATATGATCAATTGATCTGCATGGATTAATCCACTGACAAGAGCTGACAGCATGTCATTATCCCCAAAGGTAAGCTCCTCGATCGAGACTGAATCATTTTCGTTTATGATCGGCAAAATCTTTCTTTCCAGCAGCTCCATCATCGTTGCGTAAGCATTTCGATATCTTGTTCGATCTGAAAAGTCATTACGTGTTAAAAGCATTTGAGCAGGTGTCATGTGAAACTGTGAAAAAAGCTCTGTATATTTCTGCATTAACAAGCCCTGACCAACGGCGGCAGCTGCCTGTTTCCCCTTTAAAGTCACAGGTCTTGATGGATAGCCTAAGCTGCCAAATCCTGCTGCAACGGCTCCTGATGAAATTAAAATGATTTCATGACCTGCTTCTTTGAGCTTTGCTATGGCTCTTACATGATCCTGCATCTTTTGTTCATCAATGGCTCCTTTTTGCTCTGTTAATGAACTGCTGCCAATTTTTATGACGATCCTTTGCTTTTTCATCCTTGATTCCCTCCGCTATACCTTTAGGCACAAAAAAATCCCTATTTCTCCTTATGTAAAGGACGAAAAGGGATTTTCCGTGGTACCACCTTCATTGAATAAGCATGCGATCTGCTTATTCCACTCAACTCCTGTAACGCCAGGCACGCGCTTAGATTTTTCCTCTAAGGCTCAAAGGGCAGGTTCAGCAGCTGTCTGCGGCAAATGTTTCAGCACATCATTTGCTCTCTTTACGCACCAGTTCCTGCTTACTATTCCTTTTCAACGCTCGTTAATTTTTTTATATTATCACCAATTGCTAAAGAAAAGTCAAGCGGTCAATTAAAGACAATCGTTTTATTCTCATGAACTATAATTCGATCTTCAAGGTGCCATTTGACAGCACGTGCAAGCACACTGCGCTCAATTGTCCGGCCAATATTTTTCAGGGCTTCCGCATCATCCCGGTGATCTACCCGCTCAATATCCTGTTCAATGATCGGGCCTTCGTCTAAATCATTGGTGACATAATGAGAAGTCGCACCAATTAATTTGACTCCCCGCTCATATGCCCGCTTGTATGGGTTTGCACCAATAAACGCTGGCAGGAACGAATGATGAATATTAATGATTTTGTTCGGATGCTCTTCAATGAATCCAGGCGTTAAAATTTGCATGTATCTAGCAAGCACAACCACATCAATGTCGTACTCTTCTAATAAGGCGAGCTGCTCTTTTTCAGCTTCTTTGCGAATGTCTTTGTTCGCCTTTACAAAATGGAATGGGATTCCAAGCGATTCTACTGTATCTTTTGCCGTTTCATGATTGCTGATCACAACTGCGATTTCAGCCATTAAATTTCCGCTTTGCCATTCCCACAGCAGCTCATGCAGACAATGAAGCTCTTTTGAGACAAAGATTGCCAGCTTTTTAAGCTCACTTGCACGCGACATGCTCCACGTCATTTGAAATGATGCTGCGATTGGCTCAAAACTATTTTTCAATTGATCCATATTCGCCGAGATGTCTTTCCAATCAAATTCAATTCTTAAAAAGAACCGGCCGCTTTCATGATCGGTTGTGTATTGGCTCGACTCAATGATGTTCGCTCCGTGCTCAAATAAAAAGGAAGAAACAGCTGATACAATACCAGGCTGATCTGGGCAGCTGACAAGTAATCTGCCTTTTTGCTCGTGCTTTTGTCTGTGTAATTCAAGTTTTTCTGTAATCAATGTTCTCATGTATCATGACCTCATTTACGTTTTCATTCTAATGAAATATTATACTGGACTGGAAAGAGAAAAAGCAATGAAGAGTCCATTTTTTATTGAATATTCATTCAATTCTGCACCTAGCGTGATATAATGTGAGTAGACTTTTTATCACAAAAGGAGTGATGGAGATGAAAAGCATGACTTTGTTTGGTAAAGTGAGCTTTTGGCTCGGCATCGTATGTCTGATCACAGGTATTTATCTTTTTATGGCCGGTGAGAGACTCATTCCTTTGCTCACATTTGGTGTCTGTTTTCTTCTAGTGAGTCAGCTTTACCGCAAAAATGAAAACGATTCCAATCATCATTCGATGTAACAAAAAAGGGCTAAAATGATTTTTTATTTTAGCCCTTTTTCTCCTTTTTCAGCATGATAGAAAACCTTTGCAGGCCTCTGACAAAGAATGCGTGGGTTTGTCTACATGCTGAGGCTGACAGACAGATGACAGCCTTTTTTATTCAATGATTTTTAACCCGACCGCCGCAGATAAAATCAGTGCGATAAAGAATATACGTTTTGCGTCCTTCGACTCACCGTAAAACAGCATGCCGACAATGGCTCCTCCAGCAGCTCCAATGCCAGTCCAAATGGCGTATGCCGTTCCCATCGGAATTGTATTCATCGCAAGAGAGAGCATGAGAAAGGACAGCGAAAATCCAGCGGCAATGAATAAAATCCATTTGACATGCCGGTCTTTCTGGAATTGATTCATCATGGTGACACAAAGCATTTCTAAAATGCCTGCCCCAATGAGTAAAAGCCAGCTCATGATTCAGTCTCTCCTTTCTTTTCACCTGTGGTTAGTTTAAGCCCTAATACACCGCTTAAAAGCACCATGATTAAAAGTAATTTCACTAGCTGCACTGGCTCTCCCAGTACCATACCTACTATGACAGTACCTGCTGTCCCAAGTCCGGTGAAAACGGCATAAAGTGTGCCAACTGGCAGTACAGTCGTGGCTTTCAGGAGTAAATAAAAGCTGACGACAATACAAACGATGGTTGCGGCCCATTCCAAAAGAGAGTCAGCATATTTCAACCCCATCACCCAGCCAACTTCAAAGATGGCTGCAATCAATACATTTCCCCATTTCATCCGATTCTCTTCCTTTCTGAACGATTCCAAGCAATAAAAAAAGCCCGGAAATCGATCGTTTGATCAAATCTCCCGGGCTTTTATCCCTCCGTGTCCATACGGTCTATTGTCTAGACCCTATGTGTTTTCTCTCGGTCCAGACTGCGCCACCCGCACGGAACCCTAGAAAACCAATTCTTAATAAGCAGATCTGACTTAAAGCAGATTCTGTGTGTCAAAATTGTATCACACCCCGAAATACCGGTCTACCGCTTTGCTTTCTACATGCAAATATACTTGTTCATTTTTCGAAAGAATTTTTATGGTACCGCCGTATACTAAAGGTTAGAAACAGGTCAACTGATAAAGAAGATTTGCGGGCTGTTTCGCATGCTGCGGACTGAAGGGAAATGAGCGTATATGACAATCCATTTATTTTTTATGACATTGACGATCAAGCGTAAATACAAGGACATGGAGACCGTACTTTACGAACAAGAAGTTGAAGCATTTTATGAAGAAATGAAACAGAAGCAGCTAAAATATATGAACTAAAACAGGAATGAGAAAAGGAGGAGATTGACATGTTTATGATGCTTGATTGTAAAAAGGATCTATTCCGCATTCCTTAAAGCGCGGGTACGTCAATGATCACACCGCTGATATAATGAAATCAGATTGATGTGATGAACGTTCAACTTTAGGATGATGTATTTACAGATCATCCGTCGTACCCCAAACAATGCTGAAAAACATTTTATAGAAAATGAAGAGGTGGATTCATATGATGATGACTGATGAACAAAAACATGAATTTTATCAAGCACTTGTTGACAAGAATCCGCAATATGACGGCACATTCTTTGCCTGTATTAAGACAACCGGTATCTTCTGTCATGCCACATGTACGGCCAGAAAGCCAAAATTTGAAAACTGCGAGTTTTTCTTTACAGCGGAGGAAGCACTGCTGGCAGGGTATCGCCCGTGCAAGCGCTGCACACCATTAACATACCCTAACAGCATTCCTGAAGAAGTCAAAACACTCGTTTCAGCAGTAGAAAAAAATCCTGAGAAACGCTGGAAGGAAGAGGACTTCCGCCAATTAGGGATTCACTCCGCCACAGCTCGAAGAAAGTTTAAAGACATTTACGGCATGACCTTTGTTCAATATGCAAGATCACGCCGAATGGGACTTGCCTTTAAAGAAATTTTGAACGGAAAAAAAGTAATCGATCAGCAGGTCACTTTCGGCTATGAATCTTCAAGTGCCTTCAATGATGCATTTACGAAAATCATGGGAAATCCCCCTAAAAAAGCGCAGATTCACATTCTTTATGCTAATTTTATTTCCACACCGATCGGGCGAATGATGAGTGTGACAGATGCAACACATGTGTATTTACTGGAGTTTATGGACAGGCGGGGACTCGAAAAAGAAATTGAAACATTAAGAAAGAAGCATCATGCCCGCATTTTAGTTGGAGAAACAAACGTCCATCAGCAATTAGCAAAGGAATTGGCCTTATATTTTGAGAAAAAGCTGACCAAGTTTGCTGTACCGCTTTCTTTACATGGCACCCCTTTTCAAATGAAGGTGTGGGACCAGCTCTCACGCATTCCAGCAGGCGAAACGAGATCCTATCGAGATCTAGCCACGAAACTGGGTGATCCGCATTTGGTTCGTGCCGTTGGTAATGCAAATGGTGCCAATCAATTGGCGATTATCATTCCCTGCCACCGCGTGATTCAAACAAGTGGTGAGCTTGGAGGCTACGGCGGGGGGATTGAACGGAAGAAATATTTGCTTCAGTTAGAACAGCGTGCATAAAAAAACGGCTCTGCTTAATCGGTAAGCGAGCCGTTTTCTCCGTTACGGGTGATGCTGTATACATCAATGATTTGGTCCCATTTTGAAATGGTTTTTTCTTTTTTCATGCTCATTTTTAAAGCGACCTTCACCGACGCTTCATTCTCAGGACGAATTAGGCTGACCATCCGTCTGACCTTCATTTCTTCAAATCCATAGGTAAGGCAGCCTTTTGCAGCCTCAGCAGCATAGCCATTCCCCCACGCTGCTTTCTTTAGCATATAGCCGATCTCAAGCTCCGTTTGTCCTTCGATATTTTGCAGAACAATTCCGCTTTGTCCAAGACGTTCATTTGTTTCTTTATCTTCGATGATCCATAATGAGGTGTGGTACGTGCGGTCATTTTTTTGATTCCATGCAATCCACTCTTTTGTCTGCGCTTTATCCTTCAAAGAAGGATAATATTTCATCACTTCTTCATCTTGGAACAGCTCGTCATATAAAAATGACGCATCATGTTCATTCATCGTTCTCAGTTTCAGGCGCTCTGTTTCAAGCACTGTCCTTGTTTGATAAGTCATTGATGATCCCCCTTTTTTACTTGCTAAAAATATCTCCGAACAATCCATTTGAATCTGGGGCAAAGTAATGGAAGCCCGCACCGGTTAAACTAGCAGCCAGCGCTGTCCACATCATTAAACTGACGGTCATCCACACCGCGACTTGCTTTCTTTTCGTTCCAAAGCTCATGCACATCAAGGCCGCTAAATGACTGCCGATGATAAAAGGACCAATGAGCGCTAATCCAGGCAGACCGTATCGTTCCCAAATCTTTCTCGCCCGCAGCTGCTTTTTCTCTCCTTTTTCATCACCTTTTTCCTCTTTTCTTTTTAACCACCATGCTTTAAACCGGTCGACGAACACAATGAGAAGCAAGACTGTGAGAAAGTTGCCGATGAATCCAATCACAGCCGTTGTCACAGGATGCAGTCCACTTAAGATTGCGAATGGAACGACACCAATCACTTCAAAAAAAGGCAAAGCAGCCAATACAAAAACGAGCACATATCCCCATATGATATCCAAAAACAGAACCCCTTTTCATTTTTGTCCTCTCCCCATTGTAATGAAAAATACAATTCCATTTCTACATTTTTTTAGAAAAAGAAAAGCACATCGTATGAGATGTGCTCAGTTTACATTCGTATTTTCATTTTTCTTATTTGTCCGTCGCAGGACAATGAGTATAAGCCCTATTAAAATCACAATAGATAGCAGACTTTGCAGCAAAATCACACTTGGTGACGTCCAGCCAATCCATTCGAATATGAGCTGCGGACCGAAAAAGATGATCGGAATGAATGAAACGACATTCGCCTTTAAGATTGCATTGAATACAACGATGCATAGCAGCATGAGCAGAATGACGCCCCACCTCTGGCCAGAAGTAAGGACAAGTAGTGGTGTGCCGACTTTTTGATCCAATAGTTTGATTGTCACCATCGCTGTCAGCTGAAAGATTCCTAACATCCAAAAGTAGAGAAATACCCGGCTGCTTGTTTGAAAGGCGGACACTCTAAACATCATAATGATCATGATGACATTGGCCACTAAAACGAGCGGGTATCCAATTAAAGCAAACCAAGAATACGATAAGTTTTGGCTGATTGCATCTGCTAAAATCATGTAAAAAAGCGATCCAATTAAGAAAGCACTGACAAACGGCACCCAATCTTTATGATTTCCTGTCAGCTCTTGTGCCAGTTCATCAGCATAGCTTCGCGGATCTCCGCCGAACACATCCTCACCTGTTTTCCCATCTTTTTCAGCCTCAACCGCATGTGCTGTCAGTTCGTCCATCAGCTCATCAACCTCATCCTGATTTTTTCCCTTTGATATGAGATAAAGTTGCAGCTCTAGTAGAATGTGTCGTGTTTCTTTTGATACCATAATCTCACTTCCCTTTTTGTAATAAGCGGTTTACATTTTTTGAAAGCTCATTCCAGCGGTCAATAAACTCTGTGAGCGCTTGTTCTCCCGCTTGTGTGAGCGTATAGTATTTCCTTTTCGGGCCGGTCGCTGACGCTTTTGTGACGGTGGTCACCAGCTGTTCCTTTTGCATTCGCAGCAAAATCGGATAGATACTGCCTTCACTTATTTGATCAAACCCATAATGCGCGAGCTTCTTCGTCATTTCATACCCATAAATTTCGCCCTCAGAAATAATCGACAGCAGGCAGCCTTCTAAAATTCCTTTTAGCATTTGTGTGGATGTTGTCATGATTGTTCCTCCGATTCCAGTACCTTGCATCACAAGATAGCTTTATCTTACCACACACTATCTTGCCATGCAAGATACTGGCACAGAAAAAAATCACCGCTTAAAGGGTGATTTTTACGCCCAAGGCTTATCTGTCCCAAGTGCGTCAGCAAGCGCCTTACTATGCTTTCGGCGGCTTTTCCTTTCTTCTGCCCGCTGCTTCGCTGTTTGATGAAGCATGATTTCTTCCTCTGTTTCCGGCATCACCTGCGGGACTCGTTTAGGCTTTCCGTTTTCATCTAATGAGACAAATGTCAGAAATGAAGTCGCTGCGAGTCTGCGCTCTCCAGACATCAAGTTTTCTTTAATGACTTTGACGAACACTTCCATAGAAGACGTGCCCACCCATGTGACATAGGATTCCAAGCATACTGACTCCTTTTGTCCAATCGGCTCTAAAAAGTCAACAGAATCCATTGAAGCTGTGACCGTTTCACTGCGGCTGTGTCTTGCAGCCGAGATGGAGGCAATGTCATCTATATAACTCATTAATTTCCCGCCAAATAACGTTTGGTGGTTATTCGTATCAAGAGGGAATACCCTGCTGGTTTTAACAACTTTCGATTCCTTGCAGTATTTGAAATTTTCTTCACTCATCATCATAGCTCCTTCTTGCTGTTTTCGTGAATGCGGAACGACTTTTATTAAACACTATTCTTTTAGGTTTGTCTAAACTTTTTGCTTTAGTCTTATGTGAGAGATTTTCTTTCGGAAATGTTTCAACCATGGCTAGAAGAAGGAATAATAGAACTATGAACGAACAAGGAGGCCATTTGATGGATTCTATGAGAGCAGAGCAATTATACAAAATGCCGCAATGCATGAGTGAATACGACGATTTAGAAGAAGTTCTTTTATGCAGTCCTATTTATATGGAAATCAAACAAATTATCAATGAAACCCAGAAACATTTTGCGAAAGAAAATATTTCTCAAATGAAAGCAGTTGCTCAGCATAAGCAATTGATCCAAACCCTTAAAGATCATCAAGTACGGCCCATCCTGCTCCCGGCGAATGACCGCTTCCCTGAGCAAGTCTTCACTCGGGATATTGGGTTTACGATTGGACATACACTGTTTGTTTCAAGTATGGCCGCTCCGGTTCGGCAAGGGGAAGAACAATACCTAAAAGAATGGGCACAGGCAAAAGGGTGGTCAGCTGTCACTTTGACAGACGGAACGATTGAAGGCGGCGATGTGCTTGTGGATCAGAATCGTGTGTTTGTTGGCACGAGCAAAAGAACTAGTCCAGCCGCTATCTATCAGCTCAAAAAGAAACTGCCGGATCACGACATTATTCCGATTCACCTTCCTCCTCACATCTTGCATCTTGATTGTGTGATGAATATTCTGTCTCATGACGAGATCATCATTTATCCTGAAGCGTTCAAGCAAAAGGATCTCCAGCTGCTCAAAACGTATTATGATTTGATTGAAATCAGCGAACAAGAGCAATTCACACTTGGACCAAATGTTTTATCCATTGGGCAGAAAAAAGTGATCAGCTTGCCCAGCAACCAAGAAACAAATGCTGCGTTAACCGCTCACGGATACACCGTTATTGAAGTGGACTTTTCGGAAATTATTAAGTCTGGCGGCTCTTTCAGATGCTGCACATTGCCTATTCGGCGTTCATCTATTAAAAAAGCCATCGTGTAGAACAGCTTGTCTACTTGCTGGCTTTTGTCTAGCTTGTCCTATTTTCTATTATATAAATGACAGGCGACTTCATGACCTTCTTCCACCGCTTGTAATGTCGGCTTTTTTTCAGCACACACATCCATCGCGGCAGGACATCGTGTTCGAAATACACAGCCGCTAGGTGGGTTCACTGGACTTGGAATTTCTCCTTTTAAAATAAACCTTTTGCGCTTGTCCTCTACGTCAGGATCTGGAATGGGGATTGCAGACAGCAAGGCTTGTGTATATGGGTGAAGCGGTGTTTGATATAATGCATCACTCGTCGTCAATTCAACGAGATGACCTAAATACATGACACCGATCCTGTCACTAATATATTTCACCATGGACAAGTCATGTGCAATAAATAGAAAAGTTAATCCTTCCTCTTTTTGCAGTTTCTTCAGCAGATTCACGACCTGCGCTTGGACGGAGACGTCTAGTGCAGAAATCGGCTCATCTGCCACAATAAATTTTGGCGCTAAGGCAAGTGCTCTTGCAATGCCGATTCTCTGCCTTTGCCCCCCGCTAAATTCGTGCGGATAGCGGGTAGCAAAATCATAGCTTAATCCTACCGCTTCAAGCAGTTCTTTCACGCGGGCAATCCTTTTCTTTTGACTGCCATAAAGCTGATGAATCTCCATTGGCTCCAGCATAATATCTTTCACTGAAAGTCTTGGATTTAAGGAGGAATATGGATCTTGAAAGACCATTTGCATTTGCCGGTTGAAATCAAATGATTCTTTTTTAGAAAGGTGGTGAAGACTTTTCCCTTCATATAAGGCTTCACCATCTGTTGGTTCATAAAGACGCATGAGCACTTTTCCAAGTGTGGATTTGCCGCAGCCAGACTCACCAACGAGACCAAAGGTTTCACCTTGTTTCAGCTGAAAAGAGACACCATCCAGCGCTTTTAAGGTTCTCCCTTTCGATAGATGAAAATGTTTTTTAAGGTTGTTTACTTGTAAAAGTGGTTCAACTGTCATGATCGCTCCTCCTCTCGCTTGGTAAATACCGCCTTGCACCTGCCCATTCCTTTTCATATGAAGTGCCAGAAAGGGAAAGAAGCTCAATTTGTCTGCCGGTTTTAGGCGAATGAAGCATCATCCCGTTCCCAGCGTAGATCCCTACATGTCGGACCGCTCCCTTTCCGTTATCATTTGCAAAAAACAGCAAGTCACCTTGTTCTAAATGGCTTGATGTAACCGGCGTTCCTTGAACGGCTTGGTCACTTGCGTCTCTCGGCAAAAGATATCCGCACGCTTTGTACATGCTGTAAGCAAAGCCTGAACAATCATAGCCAAAGCTGCTCATGCCTCCCCATAAATAAGAAAGGCCCATAAATTGTTTTCCTGCGTCTACGACATCTTTGCCGGTCATAGAGAAAGCTTGCGAAACTGGGCGTACATCCGCTTTGTTGATTTCTCTTATTCCTAATGGGGTGACAACATGAAATTGATCATCTGTTTCTTTGGCTGCTGCCAGCTCTGTTAAAAAGCTAATCTCCATATCAGGTTCCCCGTTTTGATAGAGTGTGGCTTTTTTCTGACAAACGATAAGAGATGCAGCTGACGCACTTCCCTCTGTTACTTGTTTTAATTGCTCAGCAGGTATATAGCCTGGATAGCCTTGCGGATGTTTCCGGCTGGCCTGCTGCGGAATGACGACTTTCATCCAGCCATCTGTCTCTTCTAATCCAATCACTCGTCCGCCGAGCAGTACTTGAGATTGAATCAAATTTTCTTCACATAAAACCAGCTTTTCTTCATATGTTTGCTGGTCAATCCATTCTTTGATGTTGATGGAGTCCTGAAGTACCTTTCGATCGATTTCTCGGGGAGACTGCGGCGCTGTCCAAACGTTAGCGACTGGAACCTTTGATTCGTATATCATCATGAGACTCCTTTCACCCCTTGAATGCCTAACCCATGATGCAGTGGTAAAAATATATCTTTTCCTTTGTACACGATTCCTCCGTCTATCATGTCCTCTTTCAGCATAAGCGGGGCATCAAAATCGCAGCGGGTGATATTCGGCTGGCTTGCGGCGAAATGTGCCGCTGCTGTAATGCCAAGCTTTGACTCAATCATACTGCCAACCATGCACTGAACACCGTAGGCTTCGGCAAGGGCATTGATTTTTAATGCTTCTTTTATGCCGCCTGATTTCATTAATTTTAAATTGATCAGATCACAACTTCTCGTTTCAAGCACCTTGATGGCATCATGAAAACTGAAAATGCTTTCGTCTGCCATGATCAATGGATCAACTGCTTCTGTCACACGGCGCAGACCTTCGATATCTTCTTTCGGCACTGGCTGTTCTACTAGTTCAATATTCAGCGCTTCCATTTTTCGAATGGCTATGATCGCTTCCTTCCACGTCCAGCCCTGATTGGCGTCGAGCCTGATCTGAATGTCCGGCCCGACTTTTTCTCGAATCCGCTTGATCCGCTGAATATCCGTGTGTATATCATCTTTTCCTACTTTGATCTTTAACGTCTGAAAGCCTTCGGCTGCGTATTGCTTCGCATCTTCCGCCATCTCAAGCGGACGGTTTACACTGACCGTATAGTCTGTTTCGAGCTGATGACGATATCCGCCAAGGTATTGATAAAGCGGAAGTCCTGCCTGCTTTGCTAAGCCATCATAAATGGCCATATCGATTGCAGCCTTTGCGCTTGTGTTGCTTGCGAGCACGCGGTTCATAGCAGAAAAGATTTGCTCATACTCTGCCAAGGAAGCCCCGAGCAAAATGGGTCTGATCACTTCACGGATGGCATAGTCGATGCTTTCCAGCGTTTCTCCTGTAATCACCGATGTGGGAACTGCCTCTCCGTAGCTGGCGTCACCTTGATCATATGTGATGATGACGATCAGAGATGCTGCGTCATACACCGTTCTTAAAGCGGTTTTGAAAGGCTTTTTTAGCGGTACACTCGTTCTGCATGTACGAACATCCACGATTTTCATTTGATCGCCTCTTTCGCTGCAACGCCTGGAGAAATGTGCAGTTTTTTCCCTGCCGCATCTAGTGCAGCCTGCACGCCCATCGGAATGGCAAAGTTCGGTGATGAATGACCGATCCGAAAGCCGCCGAGTGCAGGTTTCTTTTGCGGGACAATATAGGTTTCCCATAGCTGTTCCAAGGTTAAGGACTGGTCTTTCTTTTTTGGTTCACATTGATGAAAATCGCCAATGATGAATCCTGCCGCATCATCCAATTTCCCAGCAGAGGTAAGGTGCTGCATCATGCGATCGATTTTATAGGGCTCTTCGTCAATATCTTCAATGAACAACAACTTCCCCTTCGTATCAATTTCAAAAGGTGTGCCAAGTGTTGTCACGATGAGGGCAAGATTCCCTCCTATGATGTCACCTGAAGCGGTGCCGGGGTAGAAGGTATGAAGAGGTGACAAGTGATGCGTATACGTAAAGGCCTTCGGCGTGAACAGCTGCAAAAAGGTATCCTTCGTATACGGATGGACCTCTTCAAGTCCCACATCAGAGGAAAGCATTGGTCCATGAAAAGTCACAAGACCCGTCTGCTGCTGGATGGCCGTATGTAAAAACGTAATGTCACTATAACCCCAAAAGATTTTTGGATTCCGGCGAATGAGATCATAGTCAATGGCTTCCGCAAGTCTGCCAGTTCCGTACCCTCCGCAGGCACAAATAACTGCTTTGACTTCTGGATCTTGAAACATGCCATGAAGATCTTCCACTCTTTCATGATCACGCCCTGCTAAATATCCGTACCGGGAATCGAGATACTTCCCTTTTTTCACCTTCAGCCCGAGGCTCTCTAAAAAGGCAATCCCTTTTGCTAATTTCAATTCATCAGGCGGGCTTGCTGGTGCGATAATCCCCACCGTATCCCCTGTTTGAAGCGCCGCTGGCAGCTGGTTCATGCCAATCCCCTCTTTCTCTTTATTTCTTACAATCTATGGGCATCTTCTCCATAACATGAACAAATAAAGGAACAGACGCTTTTGTTCAAAGCGTCCCATATTGTTGACAAAGGGCTAAAATGATCTTTATTTTAGCCCTTTGTCTTCTATTCAACGTGACCTGAAAACCTTTGCAGCCCTAGGAAGGACGAGCATCGGAGCGGAGCGAATTTGACATTCGTGAGCACCGAAGCGCAGGACTGACAAAGAATGCGAGGGTTTGTCCGCGCGCTGAGACGCTTTTGTTCAAAGCGTCCGTATCCCTCATTCCCTTCAATTACTCTCCATCTACTTGTGCCCATTTCAAATCGATATACCCAACAGGGTGGCGGACAATTCCCTTCACGCCCTCTTTTTGCAAATGAACTTGGTTATAAAAATGAATTGGAATGATCGGTGCTTCTTCAATGAGAAGTGCCTCTGCATCATGAAGGATGCTGTTTCTTTTTTGTTCATCTGCTTCCTGGCTCGCCTTTTTAATCAGCTGATCATAGGTGTCGTTTGACCATCCAGTCCGGTTCATCGCATTCCCTGTTTGGAAGCTCTCTAGGAAATTGATCGGATCTGCATAGTCTGCTAAAAATGAACTTTGCGAGAATTGAAATTTCAGCGCCTTTTGATCTTCTGCAAATACATTGGCTTCCATGTTTGCAAGCTTCACGTCCACACCAAGCGCTTCTTTTAATTGCTGCTGGATGGCTTCAGCTTTTTTCTTGTTCTCAGGCTTTGTGCTATATGTTAATGTGACGGGCGGCAGCTTTGAATAGTTCTCTTCTTTCAGTCCTTTTTCTAATAGCTTCGCAGCTTCACTCGTATCTTGTTTGACAAGATCGCCGCCAGCTTCTCTGAAATCCTCACCCTTTGAATCTAGAATCCCCGGCGAAACGAAGGCGCGGGCTGGCTTTTCTTTATTCTTCGTTACATAATCCACGATATCTTGCGGGTTGATCGCCATTTGAAAGGCTTTGCGAATGTTCTTATTTTGAAAAGGTTCCATATTCACATTCAGACGATAAAAGAACAGTCCAGCCTGATCTTCAATTTGTACATCTTTATTTTTCAGCAAATTTTCACTTTGTTCTGCTGGGACGAAGGCAGTATCTAAGTCTCCCGATTGATACATTTGATAATCAGTGTTTCGATCGCTGATCATCAGCCACTTTACCTGATCCAGCTTGACTGATTTTTTGTCCCAATACGTCTCACTTTTTTCCATAGTGAAGCTCTCATCATGCTTCCATTCTGTCAGCTGAAACGGTCCATTCCCAACAAAGGTTTTGGCATCCTTTGCCCAGTTTGGATTCTTCTCTGCTACCTTCTCATTGACAGGGAAAAAGGCAGGGTTTGCGGTCATATTTAAGAACGATTTCTGCGGGTATGCCAGTGTGACCTTTAGCGTTTTGTCATTTTCAGCACTGACTTTTACATCCTCTTTCTTTCCTTTTCCGCTGTTAAATGCCTCTCCGCCTTCAATCATGTAAGCTAAGAACGATGCAGAAGAGCCTGTTTTCGGATCAAGCAGACGCTTCCACGCATATTCAAAGTCACTCGCTTTCACTGGATCACCATTCGACCACTTGATGCCGTCTCTTAAATGAAATGTGTACGTTTTTCCATCCTCTGAAATTTCCCATTTTTCCGCCATTGCAGGAGATGGTTCGTGCTTTTCATTCAGTCTTGTTAATCCCTCCATTAAGTTATTCAGACCTTGCCACGATACATTATTAAAACCAATCGGCGGGTCAAATGACGTCGGTTCGTTTTCGTTATTTAAGGTTAATACTTTCTTTTCATTCTTGTTGCTCGATGATCCTTTACCTGCTTGCTCATTGGCTGTACATCCTACGAGCAGCATGATGATGAACAAACAAACACTAATGATCCACCCTTTTTTCCTCATCAAAAACTCCCCCTTTGTGTTGAAGATAACATCGCTTGGTTCGCTCGCCCATCCTGGAGCCAGCAATGCACTGTATGAGTAGGTGACCGCTGCGTTTCGTGCGGCATGATATGATCGCACACTTTCATGGCAGCCGGGCAGCGATCGGTATACGGACAGCCCTTTGGCGGTGCAAATAAATCAGGCGGGCTTCCTTCAATCGGAATCAGTTCATCTTTCATATCAAGTCTTGGAACGGATTGCAGGAGCCCTTTTGTATAAGGATGCTGCGGACTGTAAAAAATATCTTGCCTTGTTCCGGTTTCAACCATTTTCCCTCCGTACATGACTGCTACCCGGTCGGCAACTTGGGCTACGACCCCTAAGTCGTGTGTGATTAAGATAATGGTAACCCCTGTTTTCCTCTGAATCTCTTTAAACAGTTCTAAAATTTGTGCCTGTATGGTCACATCCAGCGCCGTCGTCGGTTCATCTGCGATCAGCACCTTTGGCTCACAAATCAGTGCCATGGCAATCATAAGCCGCTGCCTCATTCCCCCGCTGAATTGGTGCGGGTATTGCTTTAATCTCTCCTTCGGCTGCGGAATACCAACCAAATCAAGCATCTGTATGGCGGCTTCTTTCACTTCTTTTTTCGTCAGCTTTTGATGCTCCTTCGCCGCCTCCATCAGCTGATCTCCTATTGTCAAGGTTGGGTTGAGTGCTGTCATCGGATCTTGGAAGATCATCGAAATATCGACACCTCGTATGGCGCGCATTTCTTTCTCGGATAATGACAGCAAGTTGCGGTCTTGAAACCAGATTTCTCCCTGATCGACTTGCGCGCTGTATGCAGGCAGAAGCCTCATAATGCTTTGTGATGTCACACTTTTTCCGCAGCCTGATTCTCCCACAATGGCGAGGGTTTCTTTTTCATATACATCGACATTCACTCCGCGTACTGCTTGAACTGAACCGCCGTATGTCCGAAAACTGACGTGCAGATCGATAATTTGTAGAACTTTTTTCAAAGCGCTTCACCTCTTCATCTTTGGATCAAGCGCATCTTGCAAGCCATCACCTAAATTGTTAAAGCAAAACATCGTGAGTGAAATAAAAAATGCCGGGAAAAATAAACGCCACCAATGTCCATTGTCTGACAGCACAGTCGGCAAAGCGTCATTAGCCATCACGCCCCAGCTTGCAAACGGCGCTTGAATACCTAAACCAAGAAAGCTTAGGAATGCTTCAGCAAATATCGCGGTCGGTACAGTCAGGGTCATTTGGACGATAATCGGCCCCATCGTATTCGGAAGCAGGTTGCGGCGAATGATCCGCAGGCTTTTGGCACCAAAGGTCTTTGAGGCAAGGACATATTCCTGGCTTTTCAGCTGAAGAACCTGACCTCTCACAATTCTTGCCATTCCAATCCATCCGGTGACAGTGAGCGCTACAATAATGGTGACAAGCCCTGGCCCCATCAGCACCATCAATAAAATGACGACGAGTAAATAAGGAAGTCCGTAGAGCACCTCGACAATCCGCATCATGACATGGTCGTATTTGCCTCCCTTATAGCCGGCTATGCCCCCATAAATTACACCGATGGCAAAATCAACCAAGGCTGCCATGACACCCACAAATAATGAAATACGGGCTCCGTACCAAGTACGTGTGAACACATCTCGTCCAAGCTCATCTGTTCCAAACCAGTGAGCAGCCGAGGGCGGCAGATTTTGCATCGAAAGACGCTGCTCTGTCACACTATTTGGCGCAAGCAATGGGCCTAAGACTGCCATGACAAAAAGAAAAATCAGAACCGATAGGCTAAACATCGCAAGCTTATTTTGCTTCAGCCTCCTCCATGTATCTGCCCAATAGGAAAGAGAGGGTCTTTTAATGGCATGGGCTTCCTTTTTCTTTTGCTCTCGTGGAGAAAACCATTCGTCCGGCACTTCAGGATGCCTGTTCGATGGATCATGCTGAAGGTGTATACTCATGCCTTTCCTCCTTTCTGATGCAGCTGAATCCTTGGATCAAGAAGACGATACGCCACATCGACAATGAAGAGAAGTGTGATTAAAATAATGCTGTAAAAAACAGTGGTTCCCATGATGACAGGATAATCACGGTTGTTAATACTCTCGACAAAGTATTTTCCCATTCCAGGAATGGCAAATATTTTTTCAATGACAAAACTTCCTGTTAAAATACTTGCGACAAGTGTTCCAAGAATAGTTACAACGGGTAAAAGTGCATTCCGAAGCGCATGTTTAAATACAATTTTAAAGGGAGAAAGTCCTTTTGCTTTGGCCGTACGGATATAGTCTTGCGACAGCACTTCAATCATGCTCGATCTCGTTAACCTGGCGATAATGGCCATTGGGCTGACAGCAAGGGCGATTGTAGGCAGCACCATATGCATTGGACTTGTCCACATCGCTGTAGGAAAGAGCTGCAAATTGACAGCAAGCTGCTGAATTAATAAGGTAGCAAAGATAAAGTTTGGAATGGATATACCGAATACAGCAATCGTCATGGCGATGTAATCAATCAAACCATTATGCCGGAGGGCAGCCATAACCCCTAGCAGGATGCCAGAGATAACAGCAATCAATATTGAGATAAGACCAAGTTCTAATGAGACTGGGAAGCCTCTCGCCAATAGATCATTGACACTTTCAGAAGGCTTTTTAATGGAAGGACCAAAATCAAAGGTAACAATGGATTTTAAATAGATGACATATTGAACATAGAGTGGTTCGTCTAAGTGATAGTAGCTTTCGAGGTTTCGCTGGACGGTTTCGTTTGTATTTCGTTCTTCATTGAAAGGCGATCCTGGGATGACCTTCATTAAAATAAACGTTAAAGTCGTAATCGTTAAGATCGTAGCAATCATCGCAATAAAACGCTTGAGCAAAAAGCTGGCCATCTGCTGTCTCCCCCTCGCTTAACAAAATGTTGTACGTGCGGCAAGCTCTGTCATGACAAGCATCGCTTGATAGGCTTCTAATATATTGTCTGCTTGGTACGTCACCGTCGTTGTTCCTTCTATGATGGCAGTACCCGGCATTAAATTCGCCCATTCAGCTTGTCCATAATTGGCAAACTCAATCTTAAGCAGCGGCTGATCAGGAGGCGTCAGCGGCTTCATTTGATCAATCTGTTTCATCGCGGCTTCCACTTGCTGTGAGATTTGTTTATTGACTTTGGCTGGAGATAAGCATTTCACAGCAGATCTTGAGATGGTCTCTTTCACTGCCACTGTTTTCACACCAGGCATCAGCTTTTCTGCCTCACGTGCTGCTTGATCATCTCCGCAAACAAGAATCACCGGCACACCATAGTAGCCTGCAACATACGCATTAAAGCCCATTTCGCCAATTGGATGATCATTTATGTAAAAATGTCTGACCCCAAAAATCATACTGTGTGACATCACACCTTTCATTGATGCCCTTGCATGATAGCCTAAAAAAACAGCTGCATCATAGGTTTGATCCAATCCTTGCACCATTGAATAAGGCTTTACGTCACCTGATATGAGAACTGCCTCTTCATGCAGCTCTTCGATCAAAAGATTATTCATTTTAGAATGACTGTCATTCACCAAAATGTCTGTGGCACCATGCTGGACAAGCGCCTCTACACAGGCGTTCACTTCACCGGTCATAATGCGTCTGCCACGCTCGTAGTTATGCTGTTGTGAATCAACAAATGTATGATCAGCTAGACCAGTAATTCCCTCCATATCGACAGATAGATAGAGCTTCATTCCCATCCCCCTTTAATTAAACATAAAATTTGTGTATATTTTTCTAAATTTTCTAAAAAATTATATGAGAACTTGATTGATTTTTCAATACAATGTCCGAAAATAAGGAGTTTAGACTTAGATAATACAGGTCAAAAGACTTTTTTAGAAAGGATTTTTTTAACAAATAAAACACCACTAACTATGTCTTTAGTGGTGTTTATCCGCTTCGTTGATCTGAGATTTCAGCTGTTCATATTTCTTTATGGTTTGTGTAAATAAATCATCAAACATCTGAGGTGCCTGCTGTTGAATGACCTCAGCACCTTCTCCTGTAATTCCCCCTTTTGTCGCCACTCTATCGACAGTTTCAGCAAAGGTTAGGCCTCGTTCTACGAGAACCTGGCCAGTTCCTAAAAGGGCATACGTTAAAAATTCATTCGCTTCCTCTAAGGAAAGATCACTATTTCTCACAGCCGCTTTCGCCATTTCTTCAAAAAGAGCAGCGATAAAACCAGGAGATGAGCTTGTCAAATTGCTCGCCGCATCAAATCGGTCTTCCTCTACCTCCCTGACGATACTAAAAGCTGAAAGCAGCCGGTGCAAGCGCTCCTTGTCCTCACGTCCTGCGGCTGCACCATGCGCAACAAGGGATACGCCTGTCCCAACAGCTGACGTGAGCGTTGGGATGTATCTGGATACTGGCTGTGTTGTATGCGCCTGTAACTTTTCTAATGTTACAGCTGCTGCTACTGACACAATATGTACCGCTCTCCCTTTAGAAGGCAGCTGATCCAGAACATTTAGTACAGCAAGCGGCGGCACGCAGACAAACAATATATCACATGACGCAGATAGTTCCTCTAATGAACAAATGTTGATTTCTTGGTGCTTTTCTTTGAGCTGATGAAGGCGCTCCGTTTCACTTCTTGTATGGATCATGATTTGATGAGCATCCAGCACCCCATTTTCCAGCCACTTTTGCACCATCATATCAGCCATACTTCCATATCCAATGATTCCAATTGTCTCCACAGTTTAATCTCCTCTATCTTGCTTAGATTCACTACTTATTTTAACAATTTCCCACAATGTTTTCATTTTTATCCCACACTTTTTTCATACGATAAAGTCAGTCCCCACCACATACGGTAAAACACCCAAACACATACATGAAAAAATCATTGAAAGAGAGTGATTGAAATGACACAGCACAAAGATGACAAACAAACAATTGAACAACCTCAAAAACAGAAAAAGCCAAACGGCTGGTTTAAGCCATTTGTCAGCGGTGTTGTAGGCGGTACATTAGCGTTAGGTGTCTACGTTCTTACGCCATATGCTCAGCATTCATCAGACAGCACCGCAAATGATTCGGCAGCAAAAACAGAAGCAGTATCGACAAATCACACAAATTCGTCAAAAACAACAGCCGTCCAAACATCAAATTCATCAAGCAGCATCTCCAGCATGGTCGAAAATGTATCACCAGCTATTGTCGGCATTACAAACTACCAAGCGCAAACTCAAACAGACACGAGCTTTGGCGATTTCAATACGCCTTTTGATGAATTACCGCAAAACAAAAGCAGTCAAGAGGAAAAAACCGGTACAGGCTCAGGAGTCATTTTCAAAAAATCAGGCAATAAAGCCTATGTCTTAACAAACAACCACGTCATTGAAGGGGCAAACAAACTAACCGTATCCTTACACGATGGCAAAACCATTGAAGGAAAACTGGTTGGAGCTGATCCGCTCACTGACTTAGCCGTTGTGGAAATTAGCAGCAGTCATGTGACAAAGGTTGCGGTATTAGGCAATTCCTCCTCACTGCGTGCTGGAGAAACCGTCATTGCAATCGGAAACCCGCTTGGTGAAGATCTTTCAAGAACGGTGACACAAGGAATTGTCAGCGGCGTCGACCGAACAGTCTCTATGAACACATCAGCAGGCGAAAGCAGCATTAATGTCATTCAAACAGATGCAGCCATTAACCCAGGTAACAGCGGCGGCCCGCTTCTGACGACAGACGGAAAGGTTGTGGGGATCACAAGTATGAAAATATCTGAAACAGGTGTTGAAGGCATTGGGTTCGCACTGCCAATCAATGATGTCAAACCAATTGCTGATCAGCTTCTCGCAAAAGGAAAAATTGAACGTCCATATATCGGCATCAGCATGCTGGATCTCGAACAAGTTCCAGATGTGTATCAGAAAGAAACTCTCGGACTCAAAACCAGTCAGCTCGATAAAGGCGTGTACGTCAAAGATATCGCCGCAGGTTCACCTGCCGCCAAAGCTGGCTTAAAGTCAGAGGATGTCATTACCGGCATCAATGGGAAACAAATCAAAACTGGCAGTGAATTACGTCATGAGCTATACACGAATGCAAAAGTAGGGGACACCGTGAGCATCACCCTCATTCGAAACGGAAAACAAGAAACAAAGCAGGTCACATTAACACAATCTGAATCTAAGCAGGTCAGTTCCTAATAAAAAAACAGCTCAGTTGATGAGCTGCTTTTTTTATGACGACTGAATTGGCGTTAATCTTTGTTCAATTTCTGCTCGTTTATGCTCTAGGAACGGAGGAAGGGCTAATTGATCACCAAGTTCGTCCACCCCTTCATCCACTGTAAACCCAGGGCCATCTGTTGAAATTTCAAATAAAATACCATTTGGCTCTCTAAAGTAAAGAGCTTTAAAGTAAAAGCGTTCTACAACACCAGAGTTCGTAAAGCCTGCTTTTGAGATTTTTTCATACCATTTTTCAAGCTCCTCTGCATCCTTCACGCGAAATGCGACGTGATGCACACTTCCTCTGCCGGAACGTTCAGAAGGCCCTTCTGTTTTTTCGATCACATGAATTTCTGTTCCAGCACCTCCATTTCCTGACTCAAAAATGGTCACGATCTCACCATTATTTGATTGTTCACGTGCTCTTTCAGTGAAACCAAGGATGTCCGTTAAAACACGGATCGTCTTGTCAGCTTCTGCAACGGTTAATTCAACTGGACCTAAACCTCTAATCGCAAACTCTGCCGGAATATCGTCATGCACTGGCGGTGAGCCTGCCTCTTGCGTATTCGGTTCTACTGTTAAAAACAGCTGCTGCCCTTCTGGGTCTTTAAAACGCAAAGCAGGTCTTCCGCCTCTCAAAGAAGCTGTTTCTTGCTGCACGCCTTTATCTTCAAACCGCTTTTCCCAAAACGTGAGTGCCTCTTCAGAAGAAACGAGAAGACCTGTGCTTGTGATCGCATTCGTCCCTTCCAAACGGCGGGCAAGCATTGGAATTTCAAAGAATGTAAGCTCTGTTCCTGGTGAAGCGACCTCATCTCCATAAAACAAATGATACATAGACGGGTCATCCTGATTGACTGTTTTCTTTACAAGTTTCAAGCCAAGGATTTGGCGGTAGAAATCAACATTTTTCTGAGCATTGGCTGTTAACGCAGATACGTGGTGAATCCCATTGATTTTCATTATTTTCACTCCTATTTTAAATTATCTCGAATTCGAGATAATATCCTTATGAATAAAATAGTTCATTTTTCAAGAAAAGTCAACCATTTGGCTGCACGTTTACTGGATGTTCGGTTTCCGGCCATTAAATTAACATTAAATCAAAAATAAACTTTCATTGTTCGTTTTTAATACAACATTTACCCTAATATCTCCAATAAACGAACACTTTTAAATACAAATACGAAAATCAGAAAATTTTTTTAATTCTTGTTTTCCTAAAATCGTATTACAATGAACAAAATACATGTCACAGTAACGTACGAAAGTGATGCAGGAGGTCGTGTGTAATGAACAAAGAACAACCAGCGTTAAAACAAGACATCGGCTTATTTTTCGCCCTATCTCTTGTCATCGGGACCATTATTGGGTCAGGCGTCTTTATGAAGCCAGGCAACGTCCTTTCCTATTCAGGAAGCTCAGACATCGCATTATTCGCTTGGCTGTTAGGTGGAATCTTAACCCTTGCAGGCGGACTGACTGTCGCTGAAATTGGTACACAAATCCCGAGAACCGGCGGTTTGTACGCCTATCTTGAAGAAGTGTATGGTGAATTTTGGGGCTACTTATGCGGCTGGGTGCAGATTATTATTTACGGACCCGCCATCATTGGTGCACTTGGTCTTTATTTTGGTTCATTATTAGCCAATTTATTTTCTCTTTCGACTTTATGGTCTACAACGATCGGCATTATCACCGTTTTATTTTTATGTATCATTAACATCATGGGAACAAAATACGGCGGATTTGTTCAGGGGCTGACCACTATCGGAAAGCTTGTCCCAATTGCCGCTATTATTGGGTTTGGCATATGGAAAGGTAACGAAAACATCTTGATGACCGTCAACGATAGTATCGCTCAAATGAACTTCGGTGCAGCGATTTTGGCTACGCTGTTTGCCTATGATGGCTGGATTTTACTTGCGGCGCTTGGGGGAGAAATGAAAAACCCTGAGAAACTGCTGCCTCGCGCGATGGCAGGCGGAATTTTAATCGTGACGGCTTGTTATCTCTTTATTAATGTCGCACTTTTGCACGTGCTGCCAGCTGATCAAATCGTCCAGTTAGGTGAAAATGCGACAAGCACTGCTGCTACCATGCTCTTTGGACCAATTGGCGGGAAAATCATTAGTATTGGGATCATCATCAGCATCTTTGGCTGTTTGAACGGCAAGATTCTTTCATTCCCACGTGTGATTTTTGCGATGGCAGAACGAAAGCAGATTCCTTTCGCCAATGCGATTTCGCGGATTCACCCAACGTTTAAAACACCTTGGATCGCTGTATTTGTGCAAATTTTGATCGCCATTGTGTTTATGATCGTCAGTAATCCAGAGAAGCTGTCTGAGGTCTCGATTTTCATGATCTATATCTTTTATGTGATGGCCTTTTTCGCCGTCTTTAAGCTGAGAAAACAAAACAGCGGAATGAAGCGTGCTTACAGTGTACCACTTTACCCGCTGACACCGATCATTGCGATTATCGGTTCATTATTCGTTTTAATCAGCACCATGATCACCGATTGGAAAAGCTGCCTGATCTCCATGCTGATCGGGATGGCTGGACTGCCTATTTATTATTATATGAAAAAAGCACAAAAAAAAGCAGAGCACTAATCAGTGCTCTGCTTTTTTTCCTTCTTCTCAGCGTAATAGAAAACCTTTGTAGTCTAGGAAAGACGAGTACCGGAGCGGAGAAAATGTGACATTCGTGAGCACAGGAACGGAGGACTGACAAAAAATGCGAGGGTTTGCCTACACGCTGAAGCAGAGCGCTAAAAGGTCTCTGCTTCATTTTTTATATTGTTTGATCACTTTGTATGATTCGTTTAAATATCTCATCAGCCGGTATGGCTTACTAAGCACGCGGATTGGGAGCCTTGAGATAAATCCATTCAGGTTCGACTTATATTCCTGCGTGATCCGCTTTGGCTTTGTCGCTATTTTCTCGTATACTTCCTTGTAAAATTCCTTCATGATGTCGACTTGCACACTGATCTTTTGATGACACTCTGTACACTCAACGCTTTTCATCTGATCATTCACATAAACGATGCTGTGGAGGGTCTCTTCTTGGCACCGAGTACAGTGTAGGTTTGCTTCCATTTCGGTTTTCTTCAAGATACACAGCTCCTTTCTCGTTTGATGTTGCTCTTGTTATACCATTCGAACGCTGCCAGCCTTTTATTGAACGGATGCTTCCTTTAAAATGGCTGCCGCCGTTAGTTCGTCTGTCACCAGTACTTGGATGAAGCCGCCATTTAAAGCCCCTAAAATGCTCTCAGCTTTATGGGTTCCTTCTACAACAGCGATGACCGTTTTGACGCTCTTTAATTGTTCCAGCGATAAGCCAATGACCTTTTGATTCAGTTCATCTTGGACAGGTTTTCCTTCTCCATCAAAGAAACGAAAGCCAATATCACCGACAGCCCCTGATTGCCTTAAACCAGATAAGTCCTCTTCTTTTAAATAACCGACTGTTTTTAAAGTTGACCCTTTATGCGGGTTGCCAATACCGATGAGGGCAATATCCACATTTCTGCCTTCTTCAAGCACAGCTTCTATGTCCTGCATCGCCATAAGCCGTTCTTTTAATTCTTCTGTTTCTAAAATCGCAGGGGCATATAAATAGGAACACGTGCCGTTCATTTTCTTTGCCAGCTCATATGCCAGCTGATTGGCATGAATGTCGACCGCCTGCCTGCCCATTCCGCCCTCTAAAGGAATGACCTTCACATCGTTTCTTCGTTCAAACGGATATTCTTTGACAAGTTCAGCAAGCGTCGTGCCCCATGAAATACCGATTTTCTCCGCATCTTTCATGTTTTTAGACAAATAATAGGCGCCTGCTTGACCGACTGCCCGCTTCACCATCTCAGACATTGTCCCGACACTTGGGACAACGACCGCATCTGTTAATTGAAAGGTTGTTTCTAGCTGCTTTTCAAGTTCCACCGTATGAATGCTTTCGTCTTTAATGTACACTTCAACGATTCCCACATCTTTTGCTTTTTGTAAGAGCTTTGAAATGACTGGTCTTGAGACATTGAGCTTTTTTGCAATTTCCTGCTGCGTCCACCCGTCTGTATAATAAAGATGAGCAACTTTGACGAGCTGTCGTCTTTCTTCCCAATTCAGCATGTGACATCATCCTTTTAATATACTATGATTACCAGTATACCAAACATTCGTTTCCAATTGGAACAATTGTTATGAAAATGACAAAAAGAGCGATTAACTCTCCGCTCTTTTTCCCTCAGTATATTTTGGCTGATACGTTCTCCCTCCGTCTAACAGGATCATTTGTCCGTGCAAATAGCTCCCCTCGCGACGTGTGAGAAATAAAGTGAGCCCTGCGATATCCTCAGGTGTTCCTAATCTTCCGATGGGAATGAGTGATTGCAGCTGCCGTTTCTCCTCTACAGTAGGATAGAGCGTATCAAGCATTTGAGATTCAATTACGCGGGGGGCAATCACATTGATGCGTATTTGATGCGAGCCTAGTTCCTTTACGAGCGAACGCATCAATCCAAAAGCCCCTGCTTTTGATGCATAATATTGAATACCGCCGCCTGAGCCGGTGATTGCAGATCCCGATCCAATAATGACAACACTGCCTTCCTGCCGCTCACACATATAGGGTGCCAACGCTTTGATGCAATAGTAAAGACCATATAAGTTCACAGCCAGTGTCTTTTTCCAAAGTGAAAAATCGACTTCTAAAAAAGGCAGTGATTTTGTCATTCCTGCTGAATACACAAGGTGAGCAATACCGCCCAGCTCCCTTTCAGCTGCTGATATCATTTGCTGAACACTTTCCCACGATGAAACGTCAGCTTGAATAGTCAGCAGCTGAGGATACTGTGTCTTTAAGAGCGAAAGTCCCTTTTCGTCTATATCTGACACGGCGACTTGGTGCCCTTCTTTTAAAAATCGCTCAGTAATTTCTTTTCCGATCCCTTGGGCTCCGCCAACGATGAGAACTGGTTTTTGAACATTAGCCAGCACTCTCACCCCCATCAAGCATAATCGCCACGCCATCTGTAAATGCACCATAGGAGGTACTGAGGAACACCGTCATATGGGCCACAGTCTCCTTGATTTGCTCTGTATCAGGAAACAAATGGAGAGGCGGCGGCAGCAGCGCAAGCACCCGGATACCTTTGTCTTTAAATTCTCTCGCTAACCCTTTTGTCATGGCATTCAGCATAGAATTTGATGTAGCATGCGAGATCCCGCCATCACCTGTGATACTGCCTGATGACGATATATTAATGATGCAGCCTTGCCTCTGATCAACCATATGCCATACGGCGGCCTGACTGGAAAGAAAGACGGTATTCACAGCCGATTCCACTTCACCCACCCACTCATCAGGGCTCACGTCATCAAGTTCCGCGTCCGCTCCTTGCTCTGCTTGATTGACCAAAATATCCAGTTTACCGCATGTATCAATCACTTGCCTCAGCATCCGTGTGGCATCACGCGGCGTTTCCAACGGGTTCTGAATGATACTCGCTTGACCGCCCATTTTTTGAATGTCTTCACGAATGGTTTTAGCCTTTGACTCATCATGAAACGTGTGTAAAAAAACATGTGCACCTGCCCGGGCTAAAGCCAGGCAGATGGCTTCTCCAAATCCATCTGTGCTACCTGTCACAAGTGCCGCTTTCTGATGAAGCTGGACGTGCACATGCATCTCCTCCCTATCCCTTGTTTGGCCATTATTTTCTCAGCTTACTCACGATATCAAGTGCTACTTCATAAAAACCTTCTGAGATGGTCGGATGCGGATGAATCATTTTCGCCATCTCTTCTGCTGTTCCTTCTAAATACATAAAGGAGGAAGCTTCTGAAATCATCTCTGTGACGTGCGGGCCAACCATCGTCGCACCAATCACTTCACCATAGGCTGTATCGTATACCAATTTAATAAAACCTGTTTGCTCGCCTGCCGCTAGTGCTTTACCGCTTGCCGCTAAATCAAATCGTTCTGCCCGCACGTTAAGTCCTTTGGCTTTTGCCTCTTTCTCAGTCAGACCAACACTTGCTACCTCTGGTAATGTATAAATACATCTAGGCATGATATCAGCATTCATTTTTTCAGACACACCGCAAATATTACTGACCGCAACAGCGGCCTCTGCCATCGCTGCGTGAGCCAGCTGATAGCCGCCAGCGACATCCCCAACTGCATAGACACCTTCCACACTTGTCTGCATCTTGTCATTCACTTTGATAAAAGGACCATCCAGCTGAAGGTCAAGCTGGCTGACGGCAGATACACTAGGTCTTCTTCCTACACAAACAAGCAGTCTTTCAGCCGTAAAGATATGCGTCTCTCCTTTATCGTCTGATGCATGAACCGCTTTGACTCCTTCGCTTTCCGTCACCTCTGTCACAGTGGTTTTCTTCGCGATATGGATGCCTTTTTTCTTTAATTCTCTTTCTAGCAGCTTAGATGCTTCCTCATCCTCTTGCGGAATAATAGACGGAGCCGCTTCGATAATCGTGACTTTTGATTGAAGACTCTGGAAGATACAAGCCAGCTCAAGTCCAATGACACCGCCGCCAATGATGACGACAGAAGCCGGAATATCTGGAATGTCAAAGATCGTATCACTTGTGTCAAATTGAATGTCTTTAAGGCCCGGTATTGGCGGAATGGCAGGTGAAGATCCAGTAGCAATGATGAGTTCTTTCGTTTCGATCGATTCTGCCCCATCTTGCTTTTCAATCTCAATCCGGTGCTTTGCAACAGCTGTACCTCTGCCGTTATATACATCAATCTTTCCTTGCTTTAATAAAAAGGCAATTCCGCCTCTGAGCTTTTCAATGACGTCATCTTTGCGCTTTCTCATTTTATCGAAGGAAAGGACCAAATCACCTGTTTCAATTCCCCAGCTTTTCGCCTTCTCAATTGATTCAATAACTTCTGCATGTTTGAGCAGCGTCTTTGAAGGAATACAGCCCCGATTTAAACAAGTACCGCCTAGAAAATCCTCTTCAATCAATGCGACCTTCCGTCCACGCTCAGCTGCTTGAAGGGCGGCAGTATACCCGCCAGGCCCTCCGCCAATGACTGTCAGATCATACGTTTTCGTCATCCGATTCATCTCCTACATTAGCAATTCAAATGGTTGTTCAAGCACTTTTTTAAGATCTGTTAAAAAGGCAGCCGCTGGTGCGCCATCTACTACTCGGTGATCAAACGATAAACTAACGCCCATCATCGGCCGCACCTGAATTTCTCCATCTACTACAACAGCTTTTTCTTGAATGCGCCCAACCCCTAAGATCGCCACTTCCGGCTGATTAATAATCGGGGTAAAGGTATCAATGGCATACACCCCTAAGTTACTAATGGTAAAAGTGGACCCTTTCAGCTGGTCTGGCAGCAGTTTTTGGTCACGTGCGCTTCGGCCGATTTCTTTCGCCTCTTTTGTCAGCTGTTTTAACCCTTTTTGGTTCGCATGAGAAATGACTGGAACCATTAAGCCATCTTTTACAGCGACAGCGAGACCAATGTGCACATCATCATGGAAATGGAGCTCATTTTGTTCAAACGTCATATTGATCTGCGGGTGGCGCGTGAGTACGTTGCTGACCGCATGAATGATAATTTCTGTAAACGACAGTCTGTAGCCTGTCTCTTTTTCAATCGCTGGCAATAGCTGTTTGCGTATTTCTTTCGCTTTTGTCATATCGATTTCACTTGTTAATGTCACGTGCGGTGCTGTAAAGGCACTTTGTGACATCCTATCAGCAATCACTTTTCTCATGCCAGCTAGTTTTTGTGTTTTCGCTGGAGAAGACTCTGCTGTTTGTGCAACTGCTGCCGTTACATCACTCTTCATAATTTTTCCGTGCGCACCAGATCCAGCAACATTCGCTAAATCGATTCCTTCACGAGCAGCCACTTTCTCTGCTAGAGGTGACACGCGCTGATCTTTCTCATTAGAGTGGACAGCCGCCTCGACGTCCCGCTTTTGAACTCTGCCTTTAGGTCCTGTGCCAGATACCTCATGAATCGCTACATGATGATCCTTTGCCGTTTTTCTCGCCGCAGGTGTGGCACGCACTTTTTCATTAGGTGTTTTTGGAGCTTCAGTAGAACTAGATGAAGCCGTGTCTGATGAAGACGATTCGCTGTTGCCTGGTGAATCTTCATCTGATTGTGCTGGCGGTTCGTTTGGCACCTGTTCATTTGCCTCTCCGATGTATCCAATGACAGCATTGACCGGAATTTGATCATCGGTTTCATAATATTTCTTTAGAAAAATACCATCATCATAGGCTTCCACCTCGATATTGATCTTGTCTGTCATAATTTCAAAAAGAGGCTCACCGATTTCAACCGAATCTCCTTCTTCTTTAAACCATTGAAGCAAGGTGCCGACTTCCATCGTACTGCTTAGCTTCGGCATAAATATCTCTTTTGGCATGATCTTCTCCCCTTTACTTAAGAGCGCACAAGCTCTTTTGCTGCTTCAATAATATCTGGCACTTGTGGAATGACCGCTTTTTCCAGCGTCGGGTTGTATGGTATTGGAACCGCAAGACCGCCAAGTCGTTTAATTGGAGCATCTAAGTAGTCAAAGGCTTCACTTTCCGCTATCATGCTTGCAATCTCTCCGCCATAGCCGCCTCGTTTTACCGCTTCATGAACCACGATACATTTACCTGTTTTCTTCACAGATTCGATAATCGTTTCTTCATCTAATGGGACAAGTGTTCTTGGGTCAATGATTTCAACATCGATTCCCTCTGCTTCTAGTTCCTTCGCCGCTTCTAACGCTTTGTGTACCATAATCGCTGTTGCTACAATCGTGACGTCCTTCCCGCTTCTTTTCACATCTGCTTTTCCTAGAGGAATTGAATATTGCTCTTCAGGCACTTCACCGATTGTTTTATATAAAAGCTTGTGCTCGTAGAAAATGACAGGGTTGTCATCATCCATCGCTGCTTTTAAAAGACCTTTTGCATCATAGGCTGTTGAAGGCTGAACCACTTTGAGTCCTGGAATATGGGCCATCCACGCTTCTAAGCTTTGTGAGTGCTGCGCCGCTGCACCCGTTCCCGATCCTGCTGGCGTTCTTACAACGAGCGGCACCTTCCCTTTTCCTCCAAACATGTATCGCGTTTTGGCTGCTTGGTTCACAAGCTGATCCATTGCGATTGTAATAAAGTCAGAGAATTGAAGTTCTAAAATCGGACGCATACCGGTTAAAGCCGCTCCGACTGCCCCACCTGCGATGGCAGCCTCTGAGATAGGTGTATTGCGAACGCGCTCTGGCCCAAATTCTTCAATCATGCCGCGCGTGACCCCAAAAGCACCTCCATATACGCCAATATCTTCACCTAAAATGAAGACATCTTGGTTTTCTCTCATTTCCTGACTCATAGCCTCTCGAACGGCTTCTAAATATGAAATCTCTCTCACTGTTGTTTTTGTCACGTGATTCCCCTCCTAATTAGGCGTATACATCCTCTAATAGTGTGTCGATTGACGGTTCTTTACTGTTTTTGGCGAATTCTACAGACGCTTCAATTTCCTGCTTCGCTTCTTCCTGTAAGCTTGCTGCCTGCTCTTCTGTCAAAACATTCAGTTCAATCAAGAGAGACTTAAAGCGTTTGATGCCGTCTTTTTGTCTCCACTCTGTCTCTTCTTCACGTGTACGGTATTTTTTCGCATCACTCTTAGAGTGACCCTTCCAGCGGTACGTTTTCATTTCAATAAGTGATGGGCCTTCTCCCGCTCTCGCACGGCTGACTGCTTCATCAACTGTGTTCATAATTTCAACCATGTCATTTCCATCAACTGTTTTCCCTGGCATTCCGTAGCTTTCTGCTCTTGTTGAAATATCTTCAATGTTGATCATTTCTTTCACAGGACCAGACATACCGTACTGGTTGTTTTCACAAATAAACACAACCGGTAAATCCCAAATGGATGCGAGGTTTAAAGCTTCATGGAAGCTGCCTTCATTTGTGGCACCATCTCCGAAGAAACAAAGAACAACAAAGCCTTCCTGCTTCATTTTAGATGTGAGCGCTGCACCTGTTGCCAGCGGGATACCGCCGCCAACGATTCCATTTGCCCCAAGGTTTCCTTTTTCTAAGTCCGCGATATGCATGGAGCCGCCTTTTCCTTTACAATAGCCGGTTTCACGTCCAAACAATTCAGCCATCATTTTATTGACCTCGGCCCCTTTTGCAATACAGTGACCATGTCCTCGGTGTGTGCTGACGATCTTATCTTTATCTTTTAATACGGCAATCGATCCAACAGCTGACGCTTCCTGCCCAACACATAAATGAGTGGTGCCATGGATAAGTCCTTTTGCAAAGAATTGATCGACCTTTTCATCAAAATATCTCACTAACCACATTTGTTTATATAAATCTGCTAACTTCTCATGACTAATCTGTTCAGGCAAAGTGATTTGTTTTTGCATTTCTTCTCTCCCCTTTACATTTGTTCTTATATGTTACATTTGTAATTATCATACGTTTAAGTGTCAGCGAAGTCAAGCAATTCTCTCTCATTTTTAAGCGTTTTCATCTTTTGTCAGAAAAAAAGAGAAAGGCAAAGCCCTTTTCCAAAGAACTTCTCTTTCTCTTTTAATCTCCTACACTCATTCATCTGGATACATCATGATTTTGACGCTCTCACCCTCAGGATGCCTTGCACATTCTATCGCCTGAAGCAGCTGGCTTAACGGATAACGGTGCGTCACCATCTTTTCAGTGTTGACCACTTTTGCTTTCAGAAGCTCAAGGGCTTCACGATAATGATATGGATGCGATGAATAGGCTCCTACTACCTTCACTTCATCATTGAAAAATCGTTCAGCAGGAATGGCCACATCTCCCTTTGGAAAATGAGCAAACACCAAAATCGTCCCGCCTCGCGCTACAGCTTGAAACGCCTCTTTTAAAAGCGCACTGCTCCCAACAGAAATAATAACGAGGTCTGCTCCCTTACCATCAGTTTCTTTCATCACCCGGTTTTCCACTGGCTCAGCTGCTGGATGAAAAGCGATGTCTGCACCTAAACTCCTCGCTTGCAGCAGCCTGTTCTCATTCACGTCTGTTATCATCACTTTCCCAGCCAAATAATATTTGACGAGCTGCAATTGAATACAGCCAATTTGCCCCGCTCCAAGGATCAAAACGGAATCTCCTGGATGAACAGGTGCTCGTTCAAACCCGTGCAGGCAGCAAGCAACCGGTTCTACCATCGCCCCTTGCTCATACGATACGTCTTTTGGAAGCTTGCCCATCGTGTGCTTGACATGCAAAGCAGGTACACGGATATATTCTGAAAACCCGCCCGGCTCTACATTTGTGGCTGTAAACTGCGGACACATCGTATAAAATTCCTTTTGACAAAAGTCACAGGTGAAACAAGGCACATGATGTGCCACATAGACCCTGTCTCCCGTTTGGACATTTGTCACGCGTGTGCCGGTCTCGACAATATCACCAGCGATTTCATGCCCCAGCACTGTCCCAGGAGGTACTGTCTCATGTGTTGCTTTGTAAATATCCGTTCCACATAAGCCGCAGGCTCGCAGCTTTAACAAAACTTCATCATCACCGATGACTGGCCGGTTCCGCTCCTCATACCGAATGTCCTCTGAAGAATAAAAGACAGCTGATTTCATGTAGCGGCATCCTCCTTTTCATCACCCTTCGCAAAATCCTGTAACGTTTGAACAAGCTGCTTGTACTCACTCATCTCGCTGGATATCCAGTAACGCCCTCCGAATATACGAGATGGCCCCACCCTGACATAGACTTTCCCGATATGAGGATAAGGCTTCAAAAATAGCTTTCCTTTAATATCAGAAACTGCATATGTGTGCCATCTGCCAAAAGCCCCTATCTTCAGTTGATCTTCACTAATGATGACGCTTGTCGGCTGGTTCAGTCCTGTGATACTAGACAGCATGAGAATAGGCAGTGTATAAACGCCTAACACAGCTAACGGCTCAGGTCCTGCTGACCATAACGTATAAAGAGACCAGAGAAAAAACAGACAAATGAGCACAGCCGGAAGAAAAATAGACAACACTGCAGACGTTCGGCTATAAGCGTGATGCTGCATAAGACTTCCTCCTTCAGATCACTAGAAGGAGCCCGAAAGCTCCTCCTTGAAATAGTCTTCTACTTGATATGATCGATGATTTTCTCGATATCATCTTCAATACCAAATCCAGTTAAAAAGGATAATGTTTGAATCACAGGTGTCCCTTTTGTATCACTTACAGGCGTTGTTGTCACGATTAAATCAGCACCCTCTGCTTTTTGCGGGACTTCAGATGCCTTACACTGTTCCACCACGACATCATATCCTTTTTCCTTTAACGTCTCTTCTACCTTTTTAGCGACAACCGTTGATGTTGCAACTGCCGTTCCGCATGATACTAATATTTTCTTCGCCATTAGAATCCCTCCAGCTCATTTATTGTTCTTTCTGATCTAAGCCCATTTCTTTTGCATACTGCTTTTTAATATCATTTCGCACCCAGTACCATAGAAGCCCATAAGCCAGAGCACAGATGATGGCTGCAATAAAGTAAGGGTTGCTCGGATCAAGAAGTCTCACCATGATCCAAGGAATGACGTGAGAACCAAGGTCAATACCTGAAATCATGTTTGCCCCTTCTGGGAAATCAAAGCCGACTGCTTTCCCCATTGTTGTCGCAAGCGGAGCAAGGTTCGTTGCGATAAAGAAGACAATCATTAATGTAAAAATACTGTTAATAAGGCCGCGAATAATATTTCCACGAGCGGCTGCTACTGCCCAGACAACTGTAAATGGCAGAACCGATAAGTCAGCAAACGGGAGCATGCCATTGTAAGGGAGAACAACTGCGAGCAAAATCGTAATCGGCACCATTAAAAGGGCTACCGCCATATTCGCTGGATGACCAATCACAATCGCTGTATCTAAACCAATATAGACATTTTTCCCTGGGAAACGCTTTTGAATATAAGAACGAGCGCCCTCAGAGATTGGAATGAGTCCTTCCATTAATAGCGCAACCATTCTTGGCATTAAGACAAGAACTGCCGCCATTTGAATACCGAGCGTCATCACGCCTTTTGCATCATAGCCGCCGAGAAGACCAATAATGATACCAAGTATGAGACCCATCACAAGCGGTTCACCAAAGATGCCAAAGCGTTTCTTCAATGTTTCTGGATCAGCATGAATTTTGTTTAAACCAGGGATCTTATCAATGATGCGGTTGGACGCATACATCAGCGGGGCGAAGTTGACCGTTTCAGCATGAGCCATCGATACGCCTTTTAATCCGAAATGGTGTTCAATTGTCGGCGCCGTCCAATCGGCTAATTTTAGCGTGATCGCAGAGACAATCAAGCCAACAGCAAGAGCCAAGAACATATTATGATAAGCGTAGTAAGTAACAGAGGCTGCGAAAATCAAATGCCAGAAGTTCCAAATATCCACATTCAGCGTTTTTGTAAAGTTTACAGACAATAAGATGACATTTAATAAAAGCACAAGAGGAATCATGAGCGGGGCAACGGGTGTACCAAAGGATATGGCAGCTCCAATCGGCCATCCAACATCCAAAATATCGAGCTTTAGCCCAAGGGAATTAACCATGGCTTTCGCTGCTGGCCCAAGACCGCTCACGAGCAAATTAATGACAAGATTGACACCGACAAATCCAATCCCTATCGTAATACCGGCCCTGAAGGATTTCTTAAAGCCCTGCCTTAAAATCATACCGAAAAGCGTCATAATAATCGGGAGCATAATAGTTGGTCCAAGGTCTAATATAAAATCGACGGCTTGCTTGATCATACATCCACCTCCTGAATTTTTCAGATAAAGCGCTTACATATTTTCGTGAATGGCTATTGGTTTAGTTCTTGCTGAAGCACGTCAACCGCTTCTTCATAAGATGTCATGTGTGAGAGCTTTGTCATCACTTCTTCTTTTCTAAAAAGTGTCATCAGCTTCTCCAGCATCACAAGCTGTTTGCTAGGCTCAGAGATTGCTAGGACAAACACAATTTTGGCCTGCACTGTTTCATCAGGGCTTCCCATCTTATGAAAAATGACAGGTTCCTTTAAAGTAGCTACACTAATCGCTGGTTTGTTCACATGCTCAGGATCTGTATGCGGAATCGCTACCCCAAAGGCTGCAAGTGGAAGGCCTGTAGGATATGTTTTTTCTCTTTCAAGCACTGCTGGTAAAAAGCTCGATTTAATGTACCCTCCAGCTTCTAACCGCCCTGCTAAATATGTGGTCACCTCCTCTCTCGAAGATGCTTCGAACTGCAGCTTAATCAGTTGTTCATCTAACTCAAACAAGCTGTTCAAACAACCACTCCTTTCATTTGGTATAAATATGAACACATGTAACAAAAAGAAAGAACATTTTTAAATAGAACCTTTTATAAAGCGCTTACAATTATGCGTTCTGAAAAATGTTCAATGCTGTTACCTTTGTAAAGATATTATAATATTCAAAATTATAAGTCAATGTCCCTAGGGAAATTTAAATAAAAAAAGACGCAGTGATCACCGCGTCTCTTCCTTCTAATCTTCTATACTGCTTGTTAAATGTGGCTTCCTATATCTAAAAATTCAGATACAAATAGATTGTCTGTCTGTACTGCCATTTCTTCCTTTGTGCCAATTTTTTCGATTCTTCCTTCATTCATCACCACAACACGATCAGCAATATCGAATGCTTCTTCTTGATCATGTGTCACAAAAATGGTGGTCATTTGAAAGTCACGATGGACTTTTTTCAGCCAATGCCTTAATTCTTTCCTCACCTTTGTATCAAGTGCGCCAAAGGGTTCATCCAGCAGAAGTGCCTTCGGCTGAACGGCAAGTGCACGCGCCAGTGCTACACGCTGCTTTTGTCCGCCTGACAGCTGCTCTGGATACCGCTGCTCATACTGCGTAAGCTGAACAACCTCTAAAAGCTCATGTACCCGCTCTTTGATGTCTTTTTTAGGCAGTCTTTCTCCTCTAGGTTTAATTTTCAGTCCATATGCCACATTATCAAAAACCGTCATATTTCGAAAAAGCGCATATTGCTGAAACACAAAACCGATCTGCCGTTTTCGTACTGGAATGTGTGTGTAATCCTGATCTCCGAATAAAATCTGCCCGTTATTGGCGTAATCAAGACCTGCAATGATTCTTAATAACGTCGTCTTTCCAGAGCCAGACGGTCCTAATAAAGAGATCAATTCCCCATTTCTTATCGATAAATCCACGTTTTGCAAAACCTTTGTCTGACCAAATTGTTTTGATATTTGTTTTGCGGTAATTCCCAAGACCGATCCCTCCATTTATGTTGACCGCTTGCCAAGCCGATGATCCCTCTGCTGAATGATTTGCTTAATGATTAAAGTAATGACTGCCACAAACGCCATGAGAGACGCCACAGCAAAAGCGGCTTGAAATTGGTACTCATTGTATAAAATTTCGATATGAAGCGGCATCGTATTGGTCATCCCTCGAATATGACCTGATACAACCGACACGGCACCAAATTCACCAATCGCTCTTGCCCCGGCTAAAATAACACCGTAAAAAAGAGCCCATTTGATATTCGGCAGTGTCACAAAGAAAAAAGTCTTCCATCCGTTTGCACCAAGTGTGAGCGATGCTTCCTCCTCATGAATGCCTTCATGCTGCATAAATGGGATTAATTCTCTAGCAATAAACGGAAATGTAACGAATATGGTAGCTAGGATCATGCCTGGTACAGAATAAATGACTTTCCATCCATTCGTCATAAGCCAAGGTCCTAAAAGCCCGTTTGAACCAAATAAAAGCACAAATACAAGTCCAGCAATCACAGGCGAAACAGCAAACGGGAGATCAATCACAGTCGTTAACAAACGTTTTCCGCGGAAATTAAATTTTGTGATAAGCCATGCAGCACTCACCCCAAAGATCATTTGAAGCGGCAAGGTGACGACGACAATGAAAACGGTCAATTTGATCGCCGCGAGTGTATCTGGATGTGAGATGGCCAGAAGGTATGAACCCCACCCTTTCTCAAATGCCTTTGAAAACACGGCGATCAGCGGTATGAGTAAAAATAAAATCAAAAAAGCATACACGACCGTAATCAATAGGATTTTCACCGCTTTTGATTCGGTTACAGGACTTTTATACTGAACATGGTGCCGATGACTAAGCTCTCTCTCCAATGGTTTCACCTCACGTATACTTGTTTTTTCCGCTCAACATACCACTGAATGCCGTGAATCAATAACAGGATGAAAAATGAAAGAAGCAGCATCAAGCATGCAATCGCTGCTGCACCATGATAATCATATTGTTCAAGCTTGGACATGATCATCAGCGGTGTAATTTCTGTTTTAAACGGAATATTTCCAGCAATAAACACAACAGAGCCATATTCACCTAGCGCTCTTGCAAACGCAAGTGAAAATCCAGTCATCACCGCAGGAAACAAAGCCGGCAGCAGTACGTGAAAAAAGGTCTGTCTCCTTGTCGCACCAAGAATCGCCGCAGCCTCTTCCACTTCCTGCTGCAGCCCCTCTATCACAGGCTGAACGGTTCGGATAACGAATGGAATGCCAATAAAAATCAGTGCCAAAATAATCCCAATCGGTGTGTACGCCACCTTTATATGCAGAAATTGACCAATCCATCCATCAGGAGAATAAAGGGTGGTGAGGGCAATACCCGCAACAGCTGTTGGGAGAGCAAAAGGCAAATCAATGAGAGCATCTAAGATTTTCTTTCCAGGGAATGTGTACCTGGCGAGAACCCAGGCAATCAGTACACCAAACCCTGCATTGATGAGAGCAGCTGCAAAGGAAGTCGTCACGGTCAACTGAAGCGACTTCAATACTCTTGCATCGGTAAAAACCTTCCAAATCCCCTCTGCTCCTAATGAAGCCGTCCAAATAAATACCATGGATAAAGGAATGACGACAATCGCACTCACATAAACGAGCGTCACCCCAAGGCTCAGCCCAAATCCAGGCAATATACGTTTTCTTTTATTGGCGGCTGCATGTGCTTTCTTCATCACATCGCCCCCTATTTTTGTCCGCTGTATATTTGATCAAATAAGCCGCCATCATCAAAAAATCTTTTCTGCGCCTTTCTCCACCCGCCAAACGCTTGATCAATCGTCACCATATCAATCTTTTTAAACTGGTCTTTATATTTGTTTAAGACTTCTTGATTTCTAGGGCGATAATAGTTTTTCGCCGCAATTTCCTGCCCTTTTTTAGAATATAAATAATCTAAATAAGCCTTCGCCACTTTCTCTGTTCCTTTACGTTTCACATTTTGATCAACGACCGCAACAGGCGGCTCCGCTAGAATACTAATCGATGGAGTGACAATTTCAAATTTATCTTTGCCTAGTTCATGCTGCGTTAAATAGGCTTCATTCTCCCAGGCAATTAACACATCCCCAAGTCCGCGTTCAACAAAGGTCGTTGTGGCTCCGCGTGCACCTGAATCAAGGACTTCGACATGTTCATATAGCTTTTTGACAAAATCCTTTGTTTTTTCTTCATTCCCATGAAATGTTTTATCGGCGTAGGCCCATGCAGCTAAGTAATTCCACCTCGCACCGCCGGACGTTTTCGGATTTGGCGTAATGATGGACACACCTGGCCGGATCAAATCGTCCCAGTCTTTAATATTTTTGGGATTCCCTTTCTTCACAAGAAACACAATGGTCGATGTATATGGTGTTGACTGATTTGGAAATTCTTTTTGCCAATCTTTCGAAAGCAGTCCGCGATCTGCAATCGCATCAATGTCATATCCTAAAGCCAGTGTTGCCACATCTGCCTCGAGTCCATCAATAATCGATCTTCCCTGCTTTCCTGATCCACCATGAGACTGCTTGATCGTGACATCCTCACCTGTTTTGTCTTTCCAATACGTCTGAAAGGCTTGATTGTATTCCTGATACAATTCACGTGTAGGATCATACGAAACATTTAACAGCTCAACCTTTCCCTTTTGCTTTGAAGCTTCGTTTGCGTTTGAGCATGCAGTACTCGTCACAGCCAAGACTAATATAATGGTCACGACCCAGACCCATTTCCACTTTTTCATGTTATCCCGCTCCCCCGTTATCAAAAATAGTGACACCAACCTTGCCGTTTCATACGCAAAAAAGACCCTTAGCCACCTGAAATACATCACAGTCCTGTACTTCAAATTGCCAAGAGCCTTCGGTTGTCCGATCAGCTATGTATGATTGATGTTAGTCTATATATTATTCAAACTATTCACAGGTGTCAACTCTGTTTTTTTCATTTAAACAAAAAAAGAAACGCCATCTTGAAGAGGCGCTTCTTTTCCCGGGAAATGGTTTTTAATCAGCAGATAGCTTTAAATTGACACCGACAGCGGTTCCATTTCTCGAGGAGTCAGCTACTCCTGTAAATGTCCCTGCTTTCCGATCAATGAGTAAGGCTTGCACATTTCCTATATCAATAGGTGAACTGCCAAAACGGTGACCCATATCATTTAGCTTCGTTCTCACATCAAGGGGAACACCTACTTCGTAACGGTAAGAAGTTGTACTGTTTGTATAAATCCGCGGCTCTTCCACCGCATCTTGCAGCTCCATGTCGTATTCAAGCAAGTTTAGGATCGTTTGTGAAACAGAAGCAATAATGGTCGTTCCTCCAGGTGAGCCCACAGTCATGACCGGCTCGTTATCTTTGAATATGATGGTCGGGGTCATACTGGATAATGGACGCTTATTCGGCTGGACTTCATTTGCTCCGCCTGGTCTTGCGTCAAAATCTGTTAGTTCATTATTTAAGAAAAAGCCATATTCCGGAACAAGAATCCCTGTACCAAATAACTGTTCAATGGTTGTTGTGAATGACACGACATTTCCCCACTGATCGGCAACAGTAAAATGAGTGGTCTCGCCAATGGTTTTATCTTCTGGCTGCGGGATAATTGGGGATGGATTTTTTTCATCCTCATACGCCCATGGATCTCCTTCTTTCGGGTTTTTGTTCATTTGATCTAATTGAATGAGAGAAGCTCTTTTTGAAATGTAATCATCGTCTAGTAGTCCTTTTAGTGGAACATCTACGAATTCGGGGTCGCCTGCATATGCAGCACGGTCAGCATAGGAGAGATGCATTGTTTCAGCTAGCAGCTGATATTTTTCGAATGATTTGGGGTCATATTGTGATAGATTGAAGTGATCTAGTATTTTGAGCATTTGCAGCATAAACACACCGCCTGAGCTTGGTGGAGGCATACTGGCAAGCTGGTATCCTTTATAGTCCCCCCAGATAGGCTTGTCAGTCTTGGCCTCATAACGACCAAGGTCATCAGTAGTCATCGTTCCGCCAAAATCTTGGACTGTCTTTGCAAGTGCTTTTGCTACTTTTCCTTCATAAAATGCTTTGCTTCCTTTTTTTGCAATGAGCTTAAATGTTTTCGCAAGACCTGGCTGTACAAGCAGATCACCTTCTTTGAGCGGCTGATCATCTGGAAGAAAGATTGGCGCTGCAGCCGTTTTTTTCAGCTTTTCTTGATGATCTTCAATGGCTTTTGCCAGAACAGAATCGATTTCAAATCCATCCTCTGCAAGCTGAATGGAAGGCTCAATCAATTCCTTCATCGAACGGGTTCCCCACTTATCTAATGCTGCTTCGAGACCTTTTACTGTCCCTGGAACACCAACCGCATTACCGTGTGTGGACCGCTCAGCAAATGGGATGACTTTTCCCTCATCCGTTAAAAACATGTCAGGTGTTGCGCCCTGTGGTGCTCGTTCTCTACTATTGATGATGGATGTTTCTTTTGTCTTTCCATCATAAACCATCATAAAACCACCGCCGCCAATTCCAGACATCATTGGCTCTGTCACATTCAGTGCGTACTGGATGGCAACAGCAGCATCCACTGCGTTTCCACCTTTCTTCAATACATCAGCACCTACTTCTGATGCCAGCGGGTGAGCAGTAGCCACCATGCCATCTTTACCAACAGCTACTTTACTCCCATGAGATTCGTTCGCATTGACTTGGCTGACAGGCAGAAAAAACGAGAAAACAAACAGACATATGGACAAAACAGTTAGAGAAATGCGTTTCATCAACAACACCCCTTCCATATTCTTACTTTGACCTTACCGACTTCTTGACCAGAATACAATAGATTATTCTAAAATTTCAAAAATTTTCATCCTATCATCCTACATTTCCCAAATCAAACATTGTTTTTCAAAACATATGACGCACTCACTCATTAGGAATAAAGACACATTATTTCCAACGATTCAGCTTCAAGGTATAATAAACACAACAAAGAGGGGGAAAAACATTGAACAACAAAAGCAGATTATTTTGGGAAGACTATTGGAAAAAGAAATCAGAAAAAGCACCTGCTGATGCGTTTGTTTCGGCGTGGGCATTCGGCTCAGATCCTGATCATTTGCTTGATCTTGTAAAGCAAGGAAAAAAAACAGCCACTTGTTCTGGACACCTTTTTTATGAAAAGGAACAGGAGCCGCTTCCACAACCCGGACAATATGCGGTCATTTTGGACAGCCAGGAAGAGCCAAAAGCCATCATTGAAATTACACATGTAGATATCATGCCAATGAATGAAGTCCCCGTATCATTTGCACAAGCAGAGGGTGAAGGCGATTTATCTTATGACTATTGGTACAGAGAACATAAAGAATTTTTCACAGAAGCACTCCAATCATACGGTTTAGAATTCAAAGAGGATATGCTTCTTGTTTGTGAACGGTTTAAGCTGATTCATTCAGCTTCTTAGCCTTTAAGCGGCGCCAAATATGGCCCGCTTTTTTCGTTGCTTTTCCCCTTTTAGAAAAAGGTGAGTTGAGATCACATCTTTAGGTCAGAATAAGATCAAATAGAAAAAGTGAAGAAATTTTCGACTACACCTGTTTTTTTTCGACAAAAGAATATATAATTATTTGATGTGTGCATTGTCTCATTTATACAATGGAGGGTTTTTACATGTTAAAAAGGAAAAAAGACAAGTTTTCCGTCTTGTTAACGGAAATTGCTAAAAATTTAGATGAAACTGCTGAGTATTTTGTTAGCTATAAAGTAACAAATCAAACCACTCTGAAAGAATTTTCTGACACATTGAAGGAATATGAGACAAAAGGTGATAATCATGTTCATACCATGATTAAAGAGCTGAACAAAGCCTTTATTACACCGATTGAACGTGAAGACATTCTTCAATTGACGAATAGCCTCGATGATGTTTTAGATGGAATTGAGCACTTTTCCGCAACATTAGAAATTTACTCAATTACAAGCTCTGACGAACATATCGACAAATTCAGCCACTACATCAGAGAGTGTGCGAAAGAAATTTTAATCACAATTGATCTACTAGCTGAAAATCGCTTGAAAGATATTCATCCGCACGCAATCAAGATTAAAGAGATTGAACATAATTGTGACAATCTTCATCGTAAATCATTAAAGAACTTGTTTGGAAAAGAAACAGATCCAATTAAAGTGATTCAATACAAAGAAATTTACGAAACACTTGAAGAAATCGCAGATTCCTGTCAAAGTGTTGCCAACAATCTAGAAACAATCATTATGAAGAATGCGTAACGGGGTTAGTTAAACATGGACACATTACTCATCCTTACCATACTTATTGTCATTTGTGCACTTGCTTTTGATTTCATTAACGGGTTCCACGATACAGCAAATGCCATTGCGACTTCAGTTTCAACGAAGGCATTAAAGCCTAGACATGCGATCATCATGGCAGCGTTCATGAACTTCTTAGGAGCAATGACATTTACAGGTGTGGCAAAATCCATTACAAAAGACATCGCAGATCCATTTACACTTCAAAACGGCTCTGTTGTGATCTTGGCTGCTTTAATTGCCGCTATCACATGGAACTTGCTTACTTGGTATTACGGGATTCCGAGTAGTTCTTCACATGCATTAATCGGATCAATTGCAGGTGCGGTTATTGCCTCTGCCGGTTTTGGCGCTTTAAACTATTCGGGATTCATTAAAATCATTCAAGCACTTTTGCTTTCACCTATCCTAGCTTTCGTATTGGGATATATCGTGTATACCATTATCAAAATTATATTTAGAAACAACAATCTCGCAAAAACAAATAAACAATTCCGACGTGTTCAAATTTTAACGGCTGCACTGCAATCGTATACCCATGGGACAAACGATGCGCAAAAAGCGATGGGAATTATTACGATGGCTTTAATTGCAGGTAATTTGCATACAACAGACGACATTCCTTTCTGGGTACAATTCTCTTGTGCGCTTGCAATGGGACTCGGTACTTCTATCGGCGGCTGGAAGATTATCAAAACAGTCGGCGGTAAAATTATGAAAATTCGTCCAGTAAACGGAGTATCTGCCGACTTAACGGGTGCAGCTATTATCTTCGGTGCGACGTTTATTCACTTACCTGTTAGTACGACTCACGTTATCTCATCTTCTATTCTAGGTGTAGGTTCTGCACACAGAGTCAAAGGGGTTAACTGGGGTACGGCAAAACGTATGCTTGTCACTTGGGTAATTACATTACCGATTTCAGGAACTCTAGGAGCTCTTATATACTTTGTGTTAAATGCGATTCTCTAATATCAAAGACCTGTCTGACAGGTCTTTTTTTATTTGCCCGTACACTTAAAACCCTTCTTCTGCAGGACATTTTTTCATGAAGCAGGGTTTCCAATCATATCCATAGAAATAAACAAGTATTCATCTGTCTATGGGAGAGAAGAACATGCTATTATTTTTTCAATTGACTGTATGGTTATTGCTAGGTGCTCTGGCTGTGTATGTATTTGCGGTTTGGCGCTTTGAACAAAAAGTAAAAGAAAAGATGTTTGCCATTCGTAAAACGTGGTATTGGATTTATGTAGCAGGTGCTGTTGTTTACTGGACAAATGACCCTTCTTCTATCTTCACCGACTGGATGCACTACTTGATCATTGCCGTATTTTTCGCATTAACCGATGCTTTCATCTTTCTTAGCTCCTATATTAAGAAACTCGGAAATCATGAGCTGGAAACTGACACGCATCAACTCCTTGAACAAAATAACGATCTGCTTCATTCCTACCTCAATAAACTAAAAACGTACCAATACCTATTGAAAAATGAACCGATCCATGTATATTATGGAAGTGTAGAGGCATATATAGAGGGAATTGAGCGGCTGATTTATTCTTTTGCCGACAAGATGAATATTCAAGCGGTGCTTTGTCCATACGATATGCAGGAACAAAAAGACGACCTGCTTCGGACACTTGACCAGCGGGCTCTTATTCAGGCGAAGCTTGACAGGCAGGAAGTATATTACGATGATTTCGGTCATTTAGTGCTCATCCCATTTTCTGTAGCAGATGCTCATTTTGTCATTAAGCTCACCTCCGATGAGATTGTCACGGAGTTCGACTATTTATTAATGACATCACTTACAACAATTTATGACCTAATCTTGCCTGACGAAGAGGAAGGTGATGAAGATGGACCACGCACTTCAAGGGGATAACAACAATCCTAAGAAAAACCCTTTTAAGATTTTAAAGAAAAAACGCCATATCAGTATGGCCGATTATAAGGTAAGCCCCCATACTGAGCGAATTTTTAAAAAGAATGAACAGCTTCTGGATGAGTATAAAAATAAAAAGGCTTGATTACACTAAAGGACGCGGAACGAAATCCGCGTCCTGATTCCATTTTTACATAGACTTGCATACAATACACTATACGCTGCAACGATTGAGGTGCCAAAATGAAAAAGAAAATCAAACAACTGAGATATGTTCAGTTTGCCGAATATCAGCCGTCCCCATATACTAAGCGATTAATTGAAAAGAGTGAAACAGCCATCCAATCATACAAACAGAAACACTCACTGATTTAACAGTTTAACCAGCTTCTCCTTCGTTTTAGGACCGTATATTCCATCACTTGTCAAACCGTTCACCAGCTGAAAGCGCGCTACGGCATTCGCCGTTTTTTCCCCGTAAACACCATCGATGCCTTTATCTGCAGCCGATTTATCAGGATAAAAATAAACAGCAGCAAGCGCTTTTTGGACGAGGCGTACGTGCTCTCCCTTCGTTAGAGGCGAAGTCACCTTTAAAATCCCATCTGGCAGCTCATACATCATTTTTCCATCGTTTCGATAAATTTTGAGAACCTGTCCAATTTGAATCTTGTTCGGGTCGCTAATGTTATTCCACTTCTGAAGATCTTGCACTGTGACGTCATGAGCTTTGGCAATACTCGTTAACGTATCCCCGCTTTTGACGACATACGTGATGACCGTCTCAGGGTCTCCTGCTGTTTCAATTCCTTTTTTAAATTCATCCCATGTAGCGAGAAGCAGGCGCGGACATGCTTTTCCAGACCAGTGCTGATGTGTGACCACATTCGCTAGTGGAATGTTATGTTCTTTCAGCAGCTTTTGAATGAGCCATTGCGCATGTTTGACCGCTTGCTGGAAATTTCCATCTTCATTTTCACAAATTTCAATACCGATCGACTTTCTGTTCCCATTTCCATGTCCGTCCCCTGCATGCCAGCCATTTTCATTTAACGGCAGATGTTGAAAGATTTCATGATCATCCACTGTAAAGTGCCAGCTCACTTCTGTCGTTGGTCGTTTCACATATGCCGCATGACTTTTCGCATCCGCTCCCTTTGACGTGTTTGCTGTGTTATGAACCGTCACATACATCGGTGTCATGGCGTATCCTGGGCGGTTCCCGTTTCCAACTGGAATAAAATCTTGATAAATTTCTACCATGTTCTGCACTCCCTTTTGCTAAATTGAATTGATCTTTCTCATCAATTGGTGGCGTTCGTAAGACAACTTGGGTTTGTTTTAGTGATAAGACTATGGTAAAATTTGAATTCAATCCACTCTTTTTAGTAATGGAAAACGCAAAAATGAAGAAAAAAACAGGAATTAATTCCATTTTTCCTTGATTTTATGTTAAAATTGTTAAAAATAAGCCGATATTAAAAGTAAGTAATAGCTTCATTAGCTATTTAGTCCTATATGGACTTTTCTTTTACGCCAAAAACAGAACATACGTTTGCATGGAGGTTTTTAAATGACTGGTTTTTTAACCCATTTAGAAGAAGAGATTAAACGGTTATATGCCAAATTACAAATAAGCGGTCCTGCTTATAGAGACATGCAAAGGATCGCTTCTGAATTTCATGTATGGGTTCACTATGAGGATACTGGCAGCATGATGATCAAACATCAAGGTCTTTACAGTATTATATTAAACAGATCTCTATCGTCAGAGGAACAATGGCAGGATTTTGCCCACGAGCTTTGTCATGTTCTGAAGCATGCAGGCAATCATTTCAAGATGCACAAACTCTTTCGAGAACTGCAAGAGTTTCAGGCTAAACAATTCATGTATCACTTTTGTGTGCCGACCTTTATGCTGATGCAAATGAAGCTTCCAAACCTTCGGCAGCAAGCTATTTTGCACATTGCGCAAACATTTCACGTCACCTGGGCCTTCGCTGAAAAGCGACTCGCCTTGTTCGAACAGCGAAAAGCAGGCATTCGCTTCCAACAAGAGTTTACATCTTATTTAATGAAAGCCGAGAAGGTCGCGGAAAAAGAAGCTGTTTATCAAACGTAAGCCTCTTCTGCATAGGGCGACAGGGTTTATCCATAAAGATTTAATACTTGCTTGAGTACATTTGTGTACCGATAAAATTGCTCATTTTGCGTTTCACGGCGATAGCGCCGTCTGAAGTCTTGAAAGAATGCTCTTCTTTGCGCCTGACTGATTTCAAGCTGTACACTTTTTCCGGTCAGACATTGATTATTAATATTGTGAGGATGTGTTCCAGAATAGCGATCAGATTCAGATAGCAGCACTGCGGGAAATCCATTAAGCGTTAAACGTTTCACTGTTTCTGCCGCTTTTTCTCTGTCTGTCCCGCCCACTAATGTTTGAAGCACCTCCGTTTCCCCGTAGCCATGGAGCGCAAACGTGTAATGATGGGTATGCACTAGAGAAAGGCAGACCGGCTCATTGAAACGTGTGCTTGTAATATGAAGCACATGATTGCCTTTCACTTTAAGGCCTTCAAATAAATACATAGAATCATCACTTGCGATTTCATGAATGAGCTCACTCACGCCAGATTCAATTCCCCCAGCATGAGGGGACAAAACCAAAAGCTGGTCTCCTTTCCGCTCGTGAAGAATTTGATAGTCGATTCCCTCTCTTTCATGAGCGGAAAGCTCTTCATAACTTTGATATGTATCAATGATTTGCGTCATTCCATCTTCCCCATTTCTCTATATGAGCATAAGTCTACTGATCTTAAATTCTTTTGTAAAGGGATTTCGCATGACCTATCGACTTAATACATCCTTAAATTTTCCTTATCTTTTCGGCTATCTGTTGAATTTTGAGAAAAAATGACCGATAATTGAAATGAATAGAACTTTTGGACTATATGAATCTTTTTGCATTCTCTCTCATAAATTAGAAATATTGTGATCTACATCTGGAGGAATTCATGTTAAAAAAGAAAACCACCATCACCCTTGTCATCTTAATCCTTAGCTTCGCTGGCATCATTTACTGGAAATGCTTTTCTCTTCAAGGCGTATCTCACGGAACCTTTATCCGCTCGATGACATCACCTGACGGAACATATATCATCAACACCTATCGACATAGCGGAGGGAAACTAAAGGAGAACGCAGTTAGAGCAGAGATTGAAAACAAACTCACCCGCCGAAAGAAAACGATTTACTGGAAATACCCTGATAAAGACCCTCTCATTAAATGGAAAAATGGACAGCTTGTTCAAATTGGGCATGAGTTTTTAAATGTGGTAAAGGGAGAAACATACGATTATCGCTTTGACCGGAACAAAAGAAAATAGCGTATCAAAAAAAAACGAATCCCTCTTGGATTCGTTTTTTACGTTGACATCACATGCTGCATGAATTCTTTCATTTCTTTACTTACGCTCGTTAGTCGTTCCACAATTTCACTAAACTCTGTCACAAGTAAAGCCTGCTCTGATGATGAACCTTTCATATGGTCCATACTCTCAAGTAATGTATGTATATTAGAGGAGATCCCTTGCAGTGAACTTTCAATGTTTTCTGTTGCACGTGAAGTTTCACTTGAAAGCTTTTGAACCTCACTGGCTACAACACTAAAACCAGCCCCCTCTTTTCCTGCCCTGGCTGCTTCGATTGACGCATTCAATCCGAGCAAACTCGTTTGTTTCGAAATGCCCTTAATCATTTTTGTAATATCAGATGTTTTTTTCGAGCTTTCAAGTGTTTGCTGCGTTTGTAAGGTCATTTCCTCACTTGTCGCAGAAAGCTCTTCTGAATGTGCCGCCACCACATGCACCTTTTCTTGAATACTTTGAATGATGTCATTTAATGACTCCATATATGCTTCAAGCTCTAATTGATTTTTAAGTGGATAACCTAAAGCGAGTGCGCCGATCACTTGTTGATTTTCATCAAAAATTGGCAGACCCATTGCATTTAACGGTATTCCGTAAACCGATTCAGGCACAAACATACTTGATGTCTCACCTCTGAGCGCTTTTTTCATATTTAAATCATCTGGCTTAATGAGTTCTCCGGCTCGAATTTGAAAATCCACATCTTTCGATGGCAAATACAGCAAGAATTTCTCTCGATCAATGACACCCATCGTCACTTCGTTTTTTAAAATCTGCATCATATAAGGTGCTGCTGTCACAATACTCTGTAGTATATCCAATTTCTCTACCCCCTTATATAGTTTATCGGTCGTTCTTCTTAAATTAATAGTTACTTTTTAAAAATAATGATGATGATTAGAAGAAATTCTTCATAATTACGAGTAAAAAGAAGTACTTTTCCTTTCTATATTCAAACGCATATTTGCTATAATTAATGAATCAACATATGATGAAATGGTCATGTAACCATTTTGTGTATTCATTGGAGGCGCATGTTGTGACACAACCCATGAAATATGAGCGGGCAATCGTCATTGGCGGAGGAATCACCGGGATGCTCGCTGCAAAAGTTTTATCAACATATTATCATCAAGTCTTAATTATTGAAAAGGATGAACTGCCAGACTCTCCTGAGAATCGTCTCGGCACTCCTCAAGCCTTTCATCCACATAGAATGCTGCCACTTGGCAAACAAATCGTTGAACGTCTATTCCCTGGTTATACAAAAGAGTTACTGGCAATGGACGGATTTAATACCATGCATCAAACCTCTCGATTTATCACAAAAGATGGCGAGTTAACGCTCACTGATACAGAAGAAACTGCCGTCACAAGACGCGCGATGCTAGAGTGGGTGCTGATGCAAAGAATGGTAAAAGAGGAACATGTGCAGTTTTTAGAAAAACATGAAGCCATCTCGCTTCAGTTTAAAGAGGGAACAAATCAGGTCATGGGACTCATCGTGAAGAACCGGCAAATAAAACCTGGAAGCATTCATGAAATGAAAGCAGACTTAGTGATCGATACGTCTGGAAGAATGTCCAAATTGCCAAAATGGCTGAAAGACGCTGGATGGACCTTACCAAAGACTGATGAGTTACATGTGTTTCTAGGCTACAGCACAAGATATTATCACATACCATCAGAGGCCCCACCCCTGCAATCAATGGTCGTAGTTGGCCAGCCAGACAAGCAAATTCCAACAGGACTGTTTGAACGGGTAGATCATGATTTAGTGGCTGTTCTTCTTTCTGCAGCTGGCGGTTCACATTATCCAACAACGGATGCTGATCAATTTGATTCAGAAACCGCTGCACTGACCCACCCTGCGATAGCAGAAGCCATCACCCATTTAACGCCCTTTACAAAACCAAAAGGATTTAGAGTTCCTTCTTGCGTGAGACATCACTATGAACACATGCAGGATTGGCCAAGTGGATTATTGGTGATGGGCGATGCCTTGTGTACGTTAGATCCCATTCATGGACAGGGCATGACAAAGGCAGCCCTCGAAGCACAAACACTTGACCGTATGCTCAAACAAGCACAAAAAAATGAGCGGCTGTCTTTTGAAAAGGACACATTACAACAAATGCAGCAAGCGAGTGAACTTGGCTGGTGGCTTTGTGCGATTGCTGATTTGGCGTGGAACGGCGTCAAGTTAAAAGGAGAAACAACCATACCCCACTTGACGTTCGTACAGGAATTTTTAAATCGCTACGTACAATACGCCATTGTCACAAAACAGCCTAAACGTCTTGAAGCGTATCACCGGATGCATTCTTTTTTAACAGAACCGAGAGAAATCATCAACTTAGAACAGCTGCACGACATAATTCAAGCTGACACCTCAGGAGAAACCGCCGAATGGTGGAAGCAATGGGATCAAAAGAACGATGAAGGCAACCGAGCTTTTTTCCATGAAGCGGTTCCTGACTTCCGTCTAAAGCACTTGCTGTCATTCGATTGAAACAAAAAAAAGCCCCTTTAAAGGGGGCTTTTTCATTAACGTAATAATTGAAGTACGTTTTGCGGCTGCTGGTTTGCTTGCGCTAGCATTGCTTGAGATGCTTGAGAAAGAATGTTGTTCTTTGTGAACTCACTCATTTCTTTCGCCATGTCAACGTCACGAATACGAGACTCAGCAGCTGTTAAGTTTTCAGCAGAAGCACCAAGGTTATTGATTGTGTGCTCTAGACGGTTTTGGACTGCTCCAAGAGCTGAACGCTGTTTAGATACAGCGCCGATTGCTGCGTCGATTTTTGCTACTTCGGTGTCAAAGTTAAAGCCTTCTTCATTTACTTTAATATCTTTGACAGTCAATGTTTCAGCGTCCATTTTACCAATCTTTACATTGATATTTTGCTCAATGTTCGCTCCAATTTGAAATTGGAATCCATCCTCAACGCTACCATCCAACAAATTCTTTCCGTTAAATGCTGTACGCTGAGAAATACCATCAATTTCATCAACCAAAGCAGTGAGTTCTTCTTGAATAGCTGTTAAATCTTCTGTTTGTTGAGTCCCAACGTTACCTGCTTGAACTGTTAATTCACGCATACGTTGAAGAATCGCATGTGTTTCAGTTAATGCACCTTCAGCAGTTTGAATAAGAGAAATGCCATCTTGTGCGTTTTTAGACGCCATTTCTAATCCGCGGATTTGTCCACGCATTTTTTCAGAGATCGCAAGACCTGCTGCGTCATCTCCTGCACGGTTGATACGAAGTCCAGAAGAAAGCTTTTCCATGTTCTTTTGCCCTGCTCCATTGTTGGCAGACAAACGGTTCAGTGTGTTAAGTGCTGCGATATTGTGGTTAATTCTCATGTTAAATGACCTCCATGTGTTTGAACCAATTGGACGTCCTTATCCAAAAGTTCTAAATTAGAATTTTTTTGTAAGCCTTACAATCCATTTATCGAACTTTAATGGAATATGTTTAACAAAAAAGGAATAAATAAGGATAAAGTCTCATTCACTATGATCGTTTCGCTAGAGTATGCCAAATTTAAAGGTCATTTTTCATGATTTTATCATAGGGATTTAAGAATCATAAGAGTGTGGGGAATTCGAAGAAAAAACATCATAAAAAAAAGCCCCATAAAGGGGCCTTTCATTAACGTAGTAATTGAAGTACGTTTTGTGGCTGTTGGTTCGCTTGTGCAAGCATTGCTTGAGACGCTTGAGAAAGAATGTTGTTCTTAGTGAACTCACTCATTTCTTTCGCCATGTCAACGTCACGGATACGAGACTCAGCAGCTGTTAAGTTTTCAGAAGAAGCACCAAGGTTGTTGATTGTGTGCTCTAGACGGTTTTGGACTGCACCAAGTTTACCACGTTGAGCAGATACTTGGTTGATAGCAGCATCAACGATTTTCAATTGAGTATCAAAACCAACATCTGTTGCATCTGCTGCATTATCAGCAAATTTAGTTACATCAATATCTTTTACAGATTGATTAGCTAAGATTGTTCTTCCAGTTGTATCAGCTGGATCTTTAACTCCTAGTGCATCAGTGCTCATTTTTTCGATGTTCACTGAAATTTGTTGAGTTGCATTAGCACCGATTTGGAATACTAAAGATTGCTCACCAGCAACTGGTGCTGCAGGATCAGCAGGAGCTTTAAATGTACCATCTAACAATTTCTTACCGTTAAACTCTGTACGATTTGAGATACCATCTACTTCTTCTTGTAGAGCTTTAATCTCATCTTGAATAGATTGAAGATCAGTAGTTTTATCCTGTGTACCAGTGTTTCCAGCTTGTACGACTAGTTCACGAACACGTTGAAGGATTGAGTGAGTCTCAGTCAATGCACCTTCAGCTGTTTGGATAAGTGAGATACCGTCTTGTGCGTTTTTAGAAGCCATTTCTAATCCGCGGATTTGTCCACGCATTTTTTCAGAGATTGCAAGACCTGCTGCGTCATCTCCTGCACGGTTGATTTTAAGACCAGAAGAAAGTTTCTCCATGTTCTTTTGGCTCGCACCGTTGTTTGCAGACAAACGGTTTAATGTGTTAAGCGCTGCGATATTGTGGTTAATTCTCATTTCCTATTACCTCCATGTATGTGGGACCTAACAGACGTCCTTGTCTGAAAAAAGTCCTTTATTCTAGGGCTTATCAACCCTGACAATTCTATTATCGGATTTGTTTATAGGATGTTTAGAAGATTTTTTAAAAAATATCTTATTTTTTAATGACGTTATTCCTAATTTTAACAATTTCATCAAAATAAAAGCTGCTGATCTCTTATCAGCAGCTTTACAATTTATGAATATCAGTATTGCTTGATATCAAACATTAAGATATTTTGGTACACAACGTAATCCTTCTTACTTGTGAAAGGACCTTTATTGTGTTCATCATTGATTTCATAGAAGTTCATGCCAATTCCAAAACTTCTCTCTTTATACCAGTTTAGAAAATCGTTGATTTCTTTCATTGAAAGCAAATAATCCTTTTGCAGCCCGTTTATCATGGTAATTGAAAGTATACCTTTTGTTGATTCTTCACCAGGTTTTGTCCCGTCCTGATCTTTCGGTTCTTCGGTTGAACCATCGCCAGGTTTTGTCCCGTCTTG
>NZ_LRMO01000003.1:0-91412 GCF_019266135.1 Bacillus sp. F2HM | reverse complement strand
CTTCTTTTCAGCGTGATAGAAAACCTTTGAAGTCTAGGAAGGGCGAGCACCGGAACGGAGCGAATTTGACATTCGTGAGTACCGGCGCAGAGACCTGACACCGAATGCGAGGGTTTGTCTACACGCTGAGAGCAGCCTTTGATGAAGGCTGCTCTTTTTTCACTTAAGATGCTTTCTCTTTTAACTTGTTTAAATAGTTCAATGCGTCCTGCATTGTGTCCACAGGAACGATTTTCATATTACTTTTAATATCTTTCGCTGTTTTCACTGCATTTTTGTAGTCTGAATTTGGATCACCTTTATCGTTTGGTGCAAAGAAGATATCTTTTCCTGCTTTATCTGCTGCAACAACCTTTTGATCTATTCCGCCAATTGGCCCGACCGTACCATCAGCGTCAATCGTTCCAGTCCCTGCAATCGCATAGCCATGTGTTTCGTCTTCTTTTGTCAGCTGGTTATAAATTTCAAGTGACATCATTAAACCTGCCGACGGGCCGCCGATATTTTCAATATCCACCTTAATAGAAGGCGACACTTTCACATTTCGGTCTGTAAATAATGATACGCCAATTCCGACTCGGTTCGGCTCTTCTTTAAAAGGCTTCAACTTCACTTTCTGCGTGATATCCTTGCCGTTTCGTTCAAGGACAAAACGGACAGATGTACCAGCTTTTTGACGGCTGATATACGACACCATTTTATCAGCAGAATCATACGTCTGGCCATCAACGCTTTTAATCCGGTCGCCCACTTCAATTTTGCCGTAAGCAGGCATGCCTTTCATGACGTAGCTCGCATATACCCCATTAAACGTATAATCTACTTTTTTGCCTGCTTTTGTATACGCTGCAATCATGGCATTTTCTTGAGAGCTTTTCATCAACTGAAGCTGTCTTTTCATATAATCTTCATCCGACTCTCCGTCCGCTTTAATATTTTCTTCTGGGACGATCTCGTCATATTTATTCATTTTCGCAAGCAAATACGTATACGGATTTGCTGGGCCTACTTTTATCGTCATAAGAGAGAAGCTGCCCTTCTCGCCGTATCCACCGTCCACTTGAATGTGAGGGGCAATCTCTGTTGCATCACCCGGCTTTGTCACATAATACGGCAGTTTAACAAAAGTTAAGCCAAATAAGACAAGAACAATGACAAAAAAGCTAAGCCAGCGAATATTCAATTTTTTCATTCGATTAACACTCCCATTTATCAATGACATCTTTCAGTTTACCTGCTAGTTGATCTGCGGCGAACTCACCAGCTTCAATCATCTCCTGAACCTGTGTGAACGAACTAGAGCTAAATGTTTCAAGCCTCGGCCGGATCATGAGATCTGCATGAATGGTTTGATGACGGACCAATTCATTTTGAAGGATGTCCAAACTTTGCATAATCACATCCGATAATCTCGTCGCCTTTTCTGTTTTTTTCACCCTTGATACATCAGAGGCGATAATAAGGTCTGCGCCCATTTCTTTTAAAACGGACACAGGAATGCGGTCAACAACCGCTCCATCCACTAGCTGTCTGCCGCCCATTTCGTGAGGAACAAACACGCCTGGAATGCTAATGCTTGCTCTGACTGCTTGTGAGACAGACCCTTCTTTAAACACAACCTTTTCCCCTGTCTCGAGGTCACAGGCAACCACCGCAAGGGGCATTCTTAATTCTTCGAATGTTTTCCCATATGTAAACGTGTGAATCAGCTGCAAAATTCGATTTCCTTTTAAAAGACCGATTTTTGGCAGTGTATAGTCAGCATAATACTTTCTTCTGAAGACAAGTGCAAGTTTTTTCATTTTTTCTACGTCTTGTCCTGCCGCATAAAAGCTCCCAACAAGTGCGCCAATACTGCTTCCAGCGATCATATCTACCTGTATCCCTTGCTTCTCAAGACTAGACAAAACCCCGATATGCGCCATTCCCCTCGCACCCCCGGAGCCTAGTGCAAGCCCGATGATCGGTCGCTTCATGAAAATCCACCCTCCTCTTTCTATGCATATATACGAATCTATAGGTCTAAACATGCCCCTACTGCTCGTATAGTAATAGAAGACAGGCTCGGCTAGTTTCTTTTTCTATAATCACGAGCTCGCCAATAGATCATAACGGCAAGGGGCGAAATCTCCATGAAAAAATGGAACACTCTGTTCATCGCTGCTTTTTTTATTTTCTTAACAGCCACTGTGATTACACACCCACAAGCCTCTTTGCAAGCATCGAAAAATGGACTTGCAATGTGGTGGGAGGTTGTATTTCCATCATTGCTTCCTTTTTTTATTTTGTCCGAGCTATTAATTAGTTTCGGGATTGTCAGATTTGTCGGGGTATTATTAGAGCCATTTATGCGCCCCATCTTCCGGGTGCCGGGTGTAGGCGGATTTGTACTGGCTATGGGAATGGCTTCAGGGTTTCCTTCTGGTGCGAAATTAACGACAAGACTGAGGCAGGAAAGGCAGCTGACGCGGATCGAAGCAGAGCGTCTCGTTTCCTTTACAAATTCATCGAATCCATTGTTTATTTTCGGTGCGGTGGCTGTTGGTTTTTTTCATCATCCAGCTTTAGGCATTGTATTGGCCAGCGCTCATTATTTAGGGAATCTCGCTGTTGGTGTGACGATGCGGGGATATAAAGCGCGCCATGATGCACACCTAAGAAGCCGTAAGAAGTTTTTATTCCCCCCGTTTAAAGAGGCATTCAATGCTCTTCATACAGCAAGACTCGCAGAGAAAAGACCGCTCGGCCAAATGTTAAGTGATGCAGTCATGTCATCAGTCCAAACACTCTTTATGATTGGCGGCTTTATCATCTTATTTTCTGTGTTTAGCAAAATGCTGTCAGTTGTCCATGTGACAGACCTTTTATCTATAGGGCTCGGATATATGCTGCAAACGCTGCATCTTCCGCCAGAATTAGACCTTGCCATGATTGCCGGTTTATTTGAAATCACATTAGGAAGCCAGATGACGGGGTCACAGGAAGTCACCCTTCTCGCTAAAACCATTGTCGTCAGCTTTATTTTAGGATTCAGCGGGTTCTCTGTTCAAGCCCAAGTCGCCGGCATTTTAGCGGCAACCGATATCCGCTTTAAACCGTTTTTCTTTGCCCGCTTGCTTCACGGGATTTATGCAGCTGTTTTTGCCTTTTTATTATTCAAGCCTCTTTATGTCTCTCGATCAGACATGGCTCTCCCAGCGGGTGCCTTTGATGCAGGCCAGCAGGTCGTCATGTTCAGCAGCGTGCTTTGGAATCAGCTTGTGACAGCTGGTCCTTTGATCACACTTTGCAGCTTGATTGTGTATATCGCGCTATACTATCGGAAATTAAAAAATGGATGAGTGCTGGGTGCACTCATCCATTAAATTTTTCCTTCAGCGCTGCTTCTACCTCTTTTGGTACAAGATCTTTGACTGCCCCATGATATTTCGCTACTTCTTTGACAATACTGGAGCTTAAGAAGGAATATTGATTGTTGGTCATCATAAAAAACGTTTCAATTTCATCGTCTAACACTTTGTTCATTGAGGTGCCTTGCATCTCATACTCAAAGTCCGTCACAGCTCTTAGTCCGCGTAAAATGACTTTGGCTTCTTTTTGCTTCGCATAATCAACAAGCAGGCCGTGAAACGATTCAACTTTGATATTTGGCAGCTCCTTCGTTGCTTGGCGAATAAGCTCACACCGTTCTTCAACAGTAAATAACGGTTTTTTAGATGAATTATTTAGTACACATACATACACTTCATCAAAAATCTTTGCACCTCTTTTGATGATATCCAAATGCCCCAATGTGACTGGATCGAAGCTGCCCGGACAAACGGCTATGTTCCCCATGCTAATTTCCCCGCTTTCTATAGATCGTAATACCAGTCAATCCGTACAGTTCCTGCCTTGTGATGTGAAGCTGTCCTGCTTCTTCTGGCAGCTTCACATCTTTATCATGCTCACACACGATCACGCCGTCATCTGTTAACAAGGCGTGCTCGTCAATCATTTCAAGAAGTGCTTTTAGCTGTTGATCTTTATAGGGCGGATCAAGGAAAATGGCTTGAAAGGATTCCTCTCGTTTCACAACAGCTGCAAGTGCACGCTTTGCTTCATTTCGAAACACTTCACTTTGATCCATTAGCGACAATTGATTCAGGTTTCCTTTAATCGTCTGAATCGCCTTTATATCTCGATCAACAAATATGCAATGATCGAATCCTCTAGAAAGCGCTTCAATCCCTAAACCACCGCTTCCTGCAAATAAATCAAGAGCCCATCCGCCATCAAAATACGGGCCGATCATATTAAAAATTGATTCTTTTACTTTATCTGTCGTCGGTCTTGTTGATTGACCTGGTACCGCTTTAAGTGTGCGGCCTTTTCTCGTTCCAGAGATGACTCTCATTTTTCCACCACTTTTTCTACTTGCTTCTATTCGTCATTGTTTATGACAAAAAATTCAACATTATCTTACCACATCACTCCTCAAGGAACAATGCAATGATATTCATTCATTTTCTATGTATAGATCAAGAAATCCGGGGTCATACTACTTATAACAGCATCTGATGTGGTGCTGTTGCCAACCGCGGAGAAGACTTACGTTTCCCCATAAGTTCTTCCTCCGGTTTCTCCTCTCCCTTTGCCTTCTCCTTAATGAATCATTAAGAATAGAAGGACCCCGCGGGTGATGCCGCGGGGATTTTTTTGTGTCTTTAAAAGCCCACCTTATAATCATACTCTTTTGCTTTGTCCAATTTGGATTCGTACTCTAATTTAATAAAAGGTTTATATGAAGGCTCAACACGTTTCACAAATGGTAACGAGCTGAGTTTAGCCATATGGCGCTCAAGATCATCCATATCACAATAGATCACAGCATATTTCATTTTCCTTGAAATATAGTGAACATTTCCGAATTTTCTTAGCGCTTTTGACTGCTTTAACGAATGCAGCCAGACGACCATCCCTTGACGTTTGGTTTCCATCTTTTCACCTGCCGCTTTTCAATTCTTTTCATTCATTATGTAAAAGACGAGACATTCAAGTCTCGTCAAGATACTTTACAGCCGCAGCTGCCACCTGATCCACAGCCACCGCCGCATGATGATAGACCATCAAAATATGGGTTCCCTGTTGGAACTTTAATATATGCTGATACAGCTTGACCGATTTCAATACTAATCTCATCTAAGATGGATTGAATCGCTGTTTCTGCTTTTTTGAAATCAACCACTGTATCGTGAAGATCTAGCTTTCTTTTGACCTCACGCATTTCCTTTGAGATCGTTCTATAGTCCGGATGATATTTGCCAAACCGCTGCACATCCTCATACTGCTCTTTTACTTTTGTAAAATGGGCAATAATTTGTTGGGCTTCTTCGTCTTGCTGGAGACGCTTAAAGCAGTTGCGGTAATGTTCAGCCTCCTCCGACTGAAGAATCATGGCAGCCAATTGATTTGCTTCCTCTTGGAGCTCCACAGATTCGATTGTCGCATACATAAATGTTGCACCTCCAATTCATAGTTTACCACGAAACCTATGGATCAGAAAATGCTTTTACGTGACAAATACATCCCATGTTTCTCTTTTCTGTTTATATTCTGGATGACGGGAATTCAGCATAACAGTCATTTTATGCTTTCCTTTTGAAAGATGCTTGACCACAAATGCCGCGGTATACTCATTCCCTGCACGTTTCCCGTCTACATACACTGTAAAATATCCCGCCTTCTCGTTCTTTTTCAGACGCTCTGGCTGAAGATGAAAATCTTGAAGTGTACTTTCTATATAGACAGACGACCCTTGCACTTTGTATTTCAAAAAGCCTTGCTGCTTCATTTCGCTTTGGGCTTGCTGCATGACTGGTACTGCTGGGTCTTGCTTAATCACTTGCTCTTCTCCATGTTGACTTTGACACCCGGTGACAAGAAAAAGCAATGCGCCTATTGACAGCATCCATTTCATCATCTGATTCTCCTTTCATCTACGTTTATAGGATGCTCAGGAAATAGACATCTTAATCAACTCAAAAAAAGCCTCAGCCGGCTCCATTTTGATTGCGCATTGCTTGGAACATTTGAATCATCATTTCAGCCATTTGGACGCTATTGCTCAACTGACTCACACGATGAGGAATGGTTTTTTCGTAAAAGTTCATTTTATCTAATTCAAAGGACGTTAGATTTTCAGGATGTCGCGTCAGCTGTCTGTACCAGATAGGACGCTGCCTTATGAATTTGATTCGCTCCTCTTCGGCCATGACAAATTCCTGTACTTCTTTTCGCACCAGAAGCATCCCCTTTCACTTAATCTTTCCTGAAGGAGAATGGGTGCTGACTGCCTCCAGATGAACCTTTCTTTGAACCGTTGGATGAAAATTGGCCGAGTAAGCTTTGTAAAGAGGAAATAGACTGGCTCATTTTGTTAATTTGTTCATTCATTTGATCAGCGTCCATTTTTTTCACAGCAGAAACCATTTTAGACATAAAATCTGCTTTTCCTGCTTCACTTGGCTTAGAGTCTCTTTCTTCTTTCGCATCTTCAGATTTCGATTGCCGGTAAGGTGACCACATCTCATCTTCCTCACCAAACATGACCCAATTCTCGTATACACTTTGCCAGCTTTTTTCTTGCGTTTGCACTTCTTGAATTAACTTCGGATGGCGTCTGACGAATTGTTTAAATTCATCAATGGATGTTTGTTTTTGCTTGTTTGTCATATCCTCACCCCCCATACAAATGCCTACTATACTATATACACCAGCATCTGTTTTGGTGAGCCTCTTTTTCACCATCAAAAAAACAGCTACGACCATGCAGCTGCTTTCGTTTAAGATGTTTTCTTGATGAAATTTTGGGTGTAATATTTTTCTTTCACCCCTACGCCAAGATGCGTGTAATCTTTATTTAATAACGCCTTCCTGTGACCTTCACTATTGAGCCAGCCCTCTACCGCTGCAGGTCCATCGACATAGTTATAGGCAATATTTTCACCTGCGAGCTGAAAGCCCACCTCGCCTCTTTCTAACCGGTCTTTCAGCGTACCGTATTTTTTAGATTCATGGGAGAAATAATGATTCTCTTTCATGTCCTCACTATGCATGAAGGCCACTTCAGAGGTTTCATCATCCCACTTTAAGATCGGCAGGTTGTACTTATGGCGGATAATATTGGTCATATCAAAAATTTGTTTTTGACTGGAAGCTTCGATATCTTTCCACTTTTCACCTGATATCGCTTCAGGTTCTACCAATTGACCTCGGTAGACCACCTCATACGGCTTTTGTTTCACAAATGTATCTGCGTTGAAGGCCCTGATACTTGAAAGGGTGCTTTCAAACTTATCCATGTAAAGCTGAACATACACATCATCTCCCACTTTCACAGTGGGTCTTGTATTCATATCATCTTCTGAGAATTCAAAGCGGTATGAATTTTGTTCATCCTCCACATGAATGTAAGGTGCAATTTGTGTTTTCTTAAATACTTCACTCGTGGCTTGACCGATTTTAAACGGTTCTACATTCAGACCGTCTCCTGTTGCAAACAAGGTCACCACTTTACTATCCTTTACCCCTACTTGAATATAGTGCTTCTTCGATTGGTTGTAAATCCACCAGTCATAATCATATGCGGAAGGATCAATGCGATCTGGTTCTCCCAGCTGTTTAAGCACTTCGTTTGAAGATTTCCCCATAAAGGACATGAGTCCCTTTTTTGGGATGTTGATCGGCTTATCGCTAGATGTTTCTTCATTAGACACCTTCGGTTCATTGCTGTTTTCTTTTTCTGGTGAAGATCCATATTGAATAAACAGAACGTACGTTCCAGATATAATCAGGAGGATGAGGAGTGTTTTGAGCACAGTTTTCAAATAAACACCTCCGTTAAATTGGCAAGGTACAAAAAGTACCTTCTACTGTCATTTAAACAAAACTTGCTCCATTTATCAACGACAATACAGCCTATTTAACACGAATTTAAAATATGCCCTCTTAATGAAGAAATCCTTGCCCATGATCTTGATCCTGTTGAGAGATTTCTGTCAGTGCCTCTCCCGCGCGATCATTTGATAAATCTTCGACTGATAAATCTCCTAGAGCGACAATCCCTGTTAATGCGCCGTTTTTTACAACTGGAATGCGGCGGAGCTGATGCTCTGACATGAGCCGGACAATTTCTTCAAGTGTTGCATCTTCTTCAGCTGTTAGCACTTCCTTTGTCATCAGCGAGCCCACTTCCTGTGAGTTTGGCTTTTTTTCTGCAATGCCTCTAAGCACAAGGTCACGGTCTGTCACTATCCCAACGAGCTGATCTCCGTCAACCACTGGAATGGCACCGATATCAGCATCTCTCATTTTGACTGCTGCTTCATACGTATTGTCATCTTGCTGACATGTCACTACTTTTTTTGTCATAATATCTTTGATTTTTTTTGTTTTCATGTTGATTCCTCCATCCGTTATTTTCTTTATTACTGTAACCAGCTTATAAAAGAACATACCTTTCACAGTTGAAAGTTTAACGCTTTCATACTATGATTGTCAGTAAAGGGAAATTTTATAAGGAGGGGTTTTGGGTGAAGTTTGAAGATACGGGGATTGAAAAGGTATCAGCTGACTTAAATAAATTAGATTTCATTATGGAAAGTGAAGGATTTGTACGAGCCGATCAATGGGATTATGAGCGTGTGACATACGACAGAAAGTACAGCATGGTAGAGGGAACCTTTTATTTACGGATTTCCGGCTACGCTACTGAAGGAGATGTCGGTTCCAAAAAGGCACACATTCAGCTTCTAACACCGTTACTTGGAAAACACTATTATCCACATGGCGTTGAATACGGCGAAGGCGAAGAATTCCCTAAGTCTCTCATTCAATCAAGCAAAAAAACACTTGCACAGCTGAAGGAAAAACTAGAAGCCATGACGGCTGAAGCATAAAACAAAGGGCTAAAATGATGTTGATTTTAGCCCTTTGTCTTCTTTTCAGCGTGATAGAAAACCTTTGCAGTCTAGGAAGGACGAGCACCGGAGCGGAGCGAATTGAAACATTCGTGAGCACTGGAGCGCAGGACTGACACCGAATGCGAGGGTTTGTCTACACGCTGAGCACAGCCATCTGGCTGTGCTTTTTTTATTCATATTTCGGAATAAGCGCATCTGGTACGGCATCTTTCGCTCTTTCTTTTCTTGCCCAGTCAAAGAAGACAACAGCAAGAATAGAGCCGTACACAATCTCCTGAATAATTTTCATCAAAATCGCACCTAGCTGCTGATCCTCTAGCAGCGGCAAGGTGTGGAACATATCAGGGCCAGTGAGAGCAAGGCCTGCAAGCATATCACTTGGCACACATAAATGCAGTGCTTGTATCCATGCGCCGGCATCAGAATAGGTTGCATAGATCGGTGCTTCACTAAACATGATGAGTGCACAGGCCGGAGTCATCAATATCCCGTCTGCCATGATATATCCAAGCTTCAAAATGCCTGTGATCTGCGGCTGACTTTGGACTTTATGGACAAGCGGCCACCACATGAAAAAGGCAGCGATAAAAATAACCACCGTCATCAATGCGTGGTAAAACGGATCTGTTTTCACAAAATCAAACACAAGCGGAATGTGATACAGCGAAAACAATCCGTTAAATCCAAGCAGTGCAATTAAAGGTTTGGAAAACAACCGGAAAACAGCTTGAATACCTGGTGTTTGAATGATCCGCTCCCATATGGCTGGAGGCAATCCTGTAATAAGGAGAGGCGGGATGACTAAGTATAGCACCGCCATTTGCGCCATATGTGCACTAAACATAATATGCCCCATTAAATCAATTGGGCTCCCTTTCACAGCATATAACAGAACAAGCCCCGTCAGAAATAACGTCTTCTCTTTCACCGTCGCACGGTGCTTTCCCTTTGTCACAAGAAGCAGATAAAGAGCAGCTGCTATCACAATACAAGTCAAATAATAAGGGCTCCATAATGCCCGAAATCCGAATATTTCTAAGTTCTCCATTGCTGCGCCTCCTTCAAGGGCAAAGCGGGTTTACCACCATATAATGGTCAAAAAGGCTAATACGGTAATAAACGCAACAAACACACCTGAGTATAGAAACAAGGCGGGTGTTTCATGCCCTTTTTGGTTCATGTGCATAAAATAATAAAGCTGAAAAGCTACCTGAATGCCTGCAAGCAGTAAAATAAATGGTACTGCGAACCAATTTCCAACGTCTTCTGAGGCGATCGTTAAAAACGCAACAAATGTTAATCCAATCATCAAGCCGAAGGAAATGAGCTGATGCTTCATTTCCTCGGCATTTTTCTTTTTACGATATACAAGATCGACTTTGGACTGATTTGTGTTTTTATTTCCCATTCTTATCCCACCATTCCCATTAAATATACAACGGTAAAGATGAAGACCCACACAACATCAATGAAGTGCCAATAGAGACTTGCCACATAATATTTCGGCGCATTGTATAAATCAAGTCCGCGTCTCATATTTCGAATCATAAGAGCGGTAATCCAGCAAAGTCCGAAGGCAACGTGAGCTCCGTGAGTTCCTACAAGTGTATAGAAGGAAGAACCAAGAGCAGAGCTGGTAATCGTAAATTCATACGCATGCACATAGTGATAAAACTCATAAATCTCAACCCCTAAAAATCCAGCACCTAAAAGGACCGTGATACCAAGCCAAAGCTGCATCTTTTTAAAGGCAAAGTTTTTCATATGATACATGGCATACACACTCGTTAAACTGCTCGTTAATAGAAGCATTGTGGCAATAAAGACAAGTGTGAGGTCAAACATATCAGTTGTTTTTGCTCCGCCTGCATTTGAGTTTTTCAGCGCCAAATAAGTGGCGAAAAGCGATGCAAACAGAACGGTTTCTCCTCCAAGAAACAGCCAGAACCCGACAAACTTATTCTTCCCTTCTAACGTGGCCTTCTCAGGAGAAGCCGGAAAGGTTTCCGCCGTCATTTTTTGTGGTTCCATTATGCTTTCACCCCTTTATCATCGTCGTCGGTCAAATCTTCTTTGTGAATATGGTATCCATGATCATCTTTCAGAGACCTAACGAGCATGGTCGCAAACGTAATACCAAGACCAATGAAGATCACCGGAAGCCCCCAGCTGTGCTCTTGACGATACATGAAACCAAACGCTGACACAAATAGACCGAATGAGATAATGACAGGCAAGATGGAGTTATTCGGCATGTGAATATCATCGAGCGGTTCAGATGCTGTCATTCCTTTTTTACCATCCATTTTTTCAATCCATAATGGATCTAGTCCTCTCACAAGCGGAAGCTGTTTAAAGTTGTATTCTGGCGGAGGCGAAGACACTGCCCATTCAAGTGTTCTTCCGTCTCCCCAAGGATCGCTCGATACACGCTCTCCTTTGGCTGTTGTCCAGATGATGTTAATCAGCATGATCACAACAGCTACAAACATAAACAGTGCCCCAATCGTACTGACTAAGTTCCCAAGCTCGAGACCCTGACCTGGCAGGAATGTAAAGACCCGGCGCGGCATGCCCCATAGACCGAGAAAATGCTGGATAAAGAAAGTTAAATGGAAACCGATGAAAAACAGCACAAAGCCAATTTTCCCAAGCTTCTCATTCAGTATTTTTCCAAACATCTTCGGCCACCAGTAATGCACACCTGCTAGAATACCGAATACAACCCCGCCGATAATGACGTAATGGAAATGCGCCACAACAAAATACGTATCATGGAACTGATAATCCGCTGCAGCTGCCGCAAGCATGACCCCAGTTACCCCGCCAAGTAAGAACGACGGAATAAAGGCAACAGAATAAAGCATCGGCGTTGTAAACTTCACATTACCGCCCCATATCGTGAGCAGCCAGTTGAATACTTTAATTCCTGTTGGCACCGCAATTGCCATGGTCGCTACAGCAAAGATCGCATTGGCGATAGGTCCAAGCCCCGTAGTGAACATGTGATGCGCCCACACCATGAATCCAAGGAAACCAATCAATACAGTAGCGAACACCATGGACGAGTAACCAAACAATCTTTTTCTTGCAAACACCGGAATGATCTCAGAGAAGATTCCGAATGCCGGCAGGATCAAGATATATACTTCCGGGTGTCCGAAAATCCAGAACAAATGCTCCCAGATGATTGTATTTCCTCCAAGCTCTGGATTGAAAAAGCTCGTGTCAAACATTCTATCAAGCATCAGCATCGCAAGCCCTGCTGTCAGCGGAGGGAATGCGAATAAAATAAGTGCGGAGGCGACAAATGTCGTCCAAGTAAAGAGCGGCATTCTCATATACGTCATACCAGGCGCTCTCATATTAATAATCGTTGCAAGAAAGTTAATTCCTGCAATCAGCGTACCAATACCCGCGATCTGTAAACCTAAAATGTAGAAATCCATTCCATGACCTTCTGAATTCAGCGTGAGCGAAGCGTATGCAGTCCAGCCTGCATCAGGTGCTCCGCCCATAAACCATCCAAGGTTTAAGAAAATTCCTCCGAAAAAGAATAACCAAAAACCAAGTGAATTCACAAACGGAAATGCTACGTCACGTGCACCAATTTGAATTGGTACTACCGCATTCATTAATGCAAATAACAGCGGCATAGCTGCAAGGAAAATCATTGTCGTTCCATGCATCGTCATGATTTCATTGTAAACCCCTGCACTGACAAAATCATTTTCAGGGATGGCTAGCTGAATACGGATAAACATCGCTTCTAGGCCGCCAACCAAAAAGAAAAATCCCCCTGCCACTAAATATAATATGGCAATTTTTTTGTGGTCAACCGTTGTCAAGTAATCCCATAAGACAGCGCCAAACCCCCGCTTTTTAGCTATTGTACTCACCATGAAATCCCCCTCTTATCTCCCATTTGCCCCTTTTCATATAGATGTCTTTCTTCACGATCCTTTAAGCAGACTATGTCTGACAGATGACGACTTCTCGGTTGTAGAGACATATTCGGGAGCTCTTAACAAAAACTTCACATCGATCACATACCCTCTTGAATATCTGCTCTAGTTGTTACTCGATTTTAAGACCTTTTAAATACTCGTAAAGTGCATCTGCTTCTGAGTCATTTAATTTAGGGTACGTTCCTGTCATCTTATTACCTGGTTTAAAGCTTTCTGGATCTTTCAGCCATGCTTTCACATTTTCTTTGTTCATGTCTTTAATTCCAGCTACTTTCGTCCGCTCTCCGAAGGTCGCAAGGTTTGGTGCAGTCCTTGCTGCTTCCGGCCGCTTGTCACCAGGCTCTACTGCGTGACAGCTTAAGCAGTTTTTCTCTTTAAATAGCTTTTCGCCCTCTAAAGCGAGATCCTTTGTGGATTCAGGCTTCTTGTAATCAGCCATTTTTTTCGTCCATCCTAAAAACTCATCTTGAGAAAGCGTTTTAACTTTAAAGTCCATTAAAGCATGTGACGGCCCGCACAGCTCCGCACATTTCCCGTAGAAATATTCCCCTGCATCTTTCGTTCGTTTCGAGTCAAAGGTTAAATAAAATTTGTTGTCATTATCTGTGTTTGTATCAATTTTACCGCCAGCCGATGGAACCCAGAATGAGTGTTTGACATCGGACGCTTTCAGCTTAAAGTATACCTTTTGATCTGTTGGCACGATCAATTCCTGACTTGTGACAATCCCATAATCAGGGTATTCAAATTCCCACCAATATAAGCTGGCTCTTACATTGACAACAAGTGTCTTTTCAGGATCTCGTTTTTTCTTATCCATAGCGCTTGTATCCCCTAGTTCAAGCGTGTATGCCACAACAGGTACAACGAGAATGATGAGTAGAAGAATCGGAATCGCTGTCCATGTGATTTCCAGGTTGCGGTTCCCTTCCACCTGCTTTGGAATCGTATCTTCTCCCACTTTAGAACGTTTGAATTTAATGATGACGTAAAAGAAAATGATCGATACAACAATGACGACAAGAACCATAATGAGTGTACTCAGTACCGTTAGGAAAAACTGTTTATCTGCTACTTCCCCAACAGGCTTGAGTGTTGATAAGTATGGTTCACCACAGCCCGCCAAAACGAGCGTCAGTAAGAGAAACAGTGAATAAACACGCCATTTTCTTATCATAATTTGTCCCAACCCCTTTTGCTTGATCTCCTTTGCCTTTCGCTTTTTACCTCTTATTTATAAAATCACTTCTCACCCATCCATAACCCCCGCCTCTTATAAAAGCACTTACATTTCCTCTTTTCATAAAAAAATGATGTTTTTACTCAAAATACCATCTATGTATAAACAGAAAGCCGCCTAAATAGAACTGAATATCAGGCGGCTTTCATAGTTGTTAGAAAATGTTGTGTTATAAGATATAGCCATTGTTTTGATGTGATCAAAGTGTATTTCACTCTAGAATAGTGTAATAATAATCATCGCTACGAAAAAGATGGTTAAGTAGTTTAATGAATAAACGAACATGAGCGTTGACCACTTCATGATGTCTTTCATTTTAAAGCCCATAAGGCCAATAACAAGCCATCCAATATTAAGCAATGTACCAAGTGCGACAATCGGCCATCCTAATCCACCTAAGAAAAATGGAAGCGGAAGAAGACATGCTGTCCAAATGATGATCTGGCGTTTTGTGACTTCAAAGCCGTAAACAACTGGCAGCATTGGAATGCCCGCCTTACGGTAATCTTCCGTTTTCTTAATCGCAAGTGACAGGAAGTGCGGGATTTGCCAAATGAACATAATCATAAACAAAACCCAAGCCGTTGTGTCGATTGTACCTGTGACAGCTGTCCAGCCGATTAATGGCGGAACCGCGCCAGATACACTTCCGATAACTGTATTGATGGTGTAATGGCGTTTAGACCACATGGTGTAAAGAACCGCATAAGTAAAGACTCCAATAAATCCAATCACTGCTGATGTAATGGTTGTCATCAGAAGCATAATGAGTCCTAATACAACAAGCAGAATGCCAAATGCATACGCTTGCCCCGGCTGAATTTTACCTGTAACCGTCGGTCTTGTTTTTGTTCTTTCCATTAATATATCAATATCACGGTCAAACGCATTATTAATTGCGCATGAACCGGCAATAATAAGAGAAGAACCAATCATTGTTAACAGCACAATATCAAGATTTCCAAGAAAACTCATACCTGTAAAATAAAAAGCAAGCCACATTCCAGTAAATGTCGTAATGAAATTGGAATTGACGATGCCCATTTTAATCAGAGCAAGAAAATCTTTCCACGCTGTTGTTTCTTCTATTTGTCCATGAATAGCTGCTTCCGCGGCTGTTTTGGAATTTGCCAATGTGTATAACCTCCCTTGCCCAAACCTTCAAACGAACGAATGACACGTAAAATCATTACAACTCTATCATACAAGATAAACAGCTGTAAAAAAACATCCTATTAAATAATAAACGACAAACTTGAAGTTATTTGTGAACTTTTCGTGAATTTATTAGGATATATGTGTGTTTCAGAAGGCGGTGCAAAATGAAATATTCTCTCCTCTATTTCTATCAGACTGTCAAAGAAAGATCAAGCACTCTAAATCTGTAAACTTTGTGAACTAACATATCATTTTTTTGTGAACTTTGGTCATTATGAATTGCAACAGAACACGCATTTGGCTTAAACTTGAGAGCATGTGAGGTTTTCATTTACATCAGAAGTTTTTTAGAGAAGGTGAAATAATTTGATGAAATTTGCTTTAAGGCTATTGAGCGTGATCACAACGTTTGTGATGCTGATCGTACTGATTGGCGGTGCGCTTGTGACGAAAACCGGTTCGGGTCTTGGCTGCGGTAGACAGTGGCCCCTTTGCCACGGTCGTTTCTTTCCTGAAATGAACCCCGCTTCCATCATCGAATGGAGTCACCGCATGTCAACAGGAGTTTCCACCATTCTTGTTTTGGCACTGGCGGTCTTATGCTGGAAAAAAATTAGTCCAGTATTCCGTGAAACCAAATTTTTGGTCATCATGTCCATTATATTCTTAATGCTTCAAGCGCTGTTAGGAGCTCTTGCTGTCGTATTTGGTTCTAACGCACTTGTGATGGCACTGCACTTCGGTATTTCACTCATTTCATTTGCTTCAGTATTACTGCTTGCACTTCTTGTCTTTGAAGCAACCAGATCTGAAACAAAGCTTGTGAAGCCGCTTCATATCGGCAAAAAAATGCAGTTCCATATTTATGGGTTGATCACGTATACGTATATCGTGGTATATACGGGCGCTTATGTGAGACATACAAAGTCAAGCCTTGCTTGTTCTGTCTTCCCGTTTTGTTCAAAAGACGGTGCGCTTCCAACGTATTTTAATCAGTGGGTTCAAATGTCTCACCGAGCAGCAGCACTTCTTTTATTCGTCTGGATATTTGTCGCTATGTTCCATGCCATGAAACATTATAAAGAACAGAAGCAGCTGTATTATGGATGGATCATTTCAGCCATTCTCATTACACTTCAAGCCATTTCAGGTGTGATGTCTGTTTATTCTCAGCTTGCACTTGGTTACGCGCTGGCTCATTCATTCTTTATTTCTTGTTTGTTTGGGGTACTATGCTACTTCTGCTTACTCATTGCCCGGTTTAAATATGAAAGCAAAGAGCCATTTAGATAAGAATTGTATCCCCCTTTCATGTGGAGAGGGGGATTTTTTATTGTTGTTTTGCTTCTTCGAATAGCAAGATGGCTTTTTTGCGTCTTTCCTTGTGATCAACTGTAGGTAGCGGGTATGTATCACCTAGCACACAGCTCGATTTCAGTTGTTCATCTATCGGCATTTTACTTGGTTCATGAATCCATTTTTCATCAACACGCTCTAGCTCTGGTACATATTTTCTAATATATTCCCCGCTTGGATCAAACCGCTTCGACTGGGTCGTTGGGTTAAAAATACGGAAGTACGGTACGGCATCTGTCCCAACAGAAGCTGCCCACTGAAATCCTCCGATATTCGAAGCCTCATCATAATCCACAAGCTTTTTTGCAAAATACGCTTCTCCCTTTCTCCAATCAATCAAATAGCCCTTTGTTAAAAATGAGGCAGTAACCATTCTTAAACGATTATGCATCCAGCCTTCCTCATTTAATTGTCTCATCCCTGCATCAACGAAAGGAAAGCCTGTTTCACCTTTACACCATGCTTCAAACAGCTTCTCATCTTCATTCCATTTCATCCCTTGAAATGCCGAATTGATTTCTTTTTCTTTCATCTCTGGATAATGAGCATAAATCATATGGTAAAAATCTCGCCACGCCAGCTCTTTGATAAAGGTTTCTCTGCCCTCGTCTTCAAACAGCGCCTCCTCATGTACCGCATGAAAGATCGTTCGGATTGAGATGGCCCCTGTTTTCAAGAAACGTGACAGCTTACTCGTTCCAAAAACAGATGGAATATCTCGTTTTTCATGGTAACGTGTTAGTCTTTTTTGGATAAAGTCATGAAGCGTGTTCATCGCTTTGTGTGAGCCGATTTGATCAAATTTTCTTGAGCATCTCATGATTATGCTGCGTAGCTTGTCATTCCCTTTGTGTGAAAGTGACTCATCACAAATCGTATGAGCGTTGCTGAGAAATGATTTGTCAACTTTTATCACAGGCTGCTTCTCTTGCTTTCGCCATGATTGATAGTATGGAGTAAACACTTGATAATGAGTGCCATCCCTTTTTAAAATATCTTGCACCCCGTGAAGGTGTATATCTTGCCATTTTGATACATGAATGCCCTTCTTTTCTAAAAAAGCGGTTACTTGATGGTCACGCTTTTGACCGATTCCCACTTGATCTTCATTAAAAAAGACAGCTTTGATGTCATATACATCGATAACTTGCTGAAAGGCACGCAAGACATCGCCATAGAGAAGATGAACATACATTTGAGATTCTCTTGCTTCCTTGATAAAATGCGCCAAGCTTTGAAAAAAATGTTCGTTGTTTAAATCGAGGTCCATTTCAGTAAAAAATGGATCTAGATGATAAAGAGCAAATAATTTGTACTCGTGTTTTTTTGCATATGTGATCGCTTTTGATAAGGCGATATGATCATCTAATCGCATATCCCGGCGAAACCAAATCACAACAATGTTGTCCAACCTTCTTCACCTCACTCTATAGTGTAATCACTCTCACTGGCTGCTGCACATTTTAATGCGCTCAAAAAAAAGACACATCACGGTGGATGTGTCTCGCTTCTTATTCAGGCTTTAATACAATTAATAGATCACCGGTTTGAATCGGTTCTCCATTTGTCACATGTATTTCATCTACGACCGCAGAAAATGGAGCTTGTACAGTCGTTTCCATTTTCATGGCTTCATTGATCATCAAATGCTCACCTTGTGAAATTTTCTGCCCTTTTTCCACGAGTACTTTGATGACAGTGCCTGGCATCGATGCGGCGATGTGATTTGGATTTGAACGGTCCGCCTTCATTTTTTCTTGAACGGAGGATTTGATGCTTTCATCCTTAATCACCACTTCACGCGGCTGGCCATTTAACTCAAAGTAAAGAACTCTTGTGGCATCTGGATTCGGTTCACCAATTGATACGAGTTTGACAATCAGAGTTTTTCCTTTTTCGATTTCTACCTCAATCTCTTCTCCAAGCCTCATCCCGTAGAAGAACGTTGGTGTATCAAGAACAGAAATGTCACCATAGCTTTCTGCTGTTTGGACAAATTCAGAAAAGACTTTCGGATATAAGGCATACGCAATTGCGTCTTGCTCTGTTAACGTCAGGTCATGAGATTCTTTGAACTGCTTCTTAATGTCTTCAAAGTCCACTGGCTTCAGCTTCTCACCAGGTCTGACAGTAAGAGGCTCTTCCCCTTTTAAAATCAGCTTTTGCAGCTTTTCTGGGAATCCGCCATGCGGCTGGCCCAAATAGCCTTTAAATAATTCCACAACAGAATCCGGGAAGTCTAGTGTTGCGCCTTTTTCATAAACATCTTCTTCTGTTAGATCATTTTGCACCATATAAAGTGCCATATCTCCAACTACTTTAGAGGATGGTGTTACCTTTACAATATCACCAAACATGTCATTCACACGTCTGTACATTTCCTTTACTTCATTCCAGCGCTCGCCAAGACCGACACCTTTCGCCTGCTGCTGCAAGTTACTATATTGACCGCCAGGCATTTCATGCTCATAAATTTCTGTATGAGGTGAATTCATGCCGCTTTCGAATTCATGATAGTATTTTCTGACGGAATCCCAGTATTGAGAAAGGCGTTCGACAGATTGGACTTTCATGTCTGACTTTCTTTCATGTCCATCTAAAGCATAATAAAGTGAGCTTGCACTTGGCTGCGATGTGAGTCCTGCCATAGAGCTGACGGCAACATCCACAATATCAACACCTGCATCAATCGCTCTTGCATAGGTGAACAGTCCATTTCCACTCGTGTCATGCGTATGAAGATGGATAGGGATCGTAAGCTCATCTTTTAAAGCAGAGACTAGCTCGTAGGCTGCCTGCGGTTTTAATAGCCCCGCCATATCTTTAATACCTAAAATATGCGCGCCGGCAGATTCAAGCTCTTTTGCAAGAGATACATAGTACTCAAGATCATATTTTGGACGAGATGGATCAAGAATATCTCCCGTATAACAAATCGCCGCCTCTGCCACTTTGCCTGATTCCCGAACAGAATCAATGGCAAGCGTCATGCCTTTTACCCAGTTTAAGCTGTCGAAAATACGGAACACATCAATGCCTGCCTCGGCTGATTCTTTTACAAATGCTTTGATCACATTATCCGGATAGTTTGTATATCCGACAGCATTTGATGATCTTAATAGCATTTGAAACAGCGTGTTTGGCACTTCTTGACGAAGCTCTTTCAATCGTTCCCAAGGATCTTCTTTTAAGAAACGGTACGCAACATCAAATGTAGCCCCGCCCCACATTTCCATACTAAACAGCTCTGGCCATAAACCTGCTGTCGGCTGGGCAACTTTCTTTAAATCATGTGTTCTGAAGCGTGTCGCAAGCAGAGACTGATGCGCATCTCGAAAGGTTGTGTCAGTTAAAAGGACGTTATTTTGTTCTTTCACCCAGTTGGCAAGCCCCTCAGGTCCATGCGTATCTAACAATTGTTTTGTCCCAGACGGAATCTCTTGATTGAGAGGAAGCTTCGGTACGTCTGGCTTGTCAAAATGAGGCTTCTTTTTCTCCGCAATACCTGGGAACCCATTAATGGTAACGTTACCAATATAAGTCAACATCTTCGTTCCGCGGTCTTTTTGCTTAGGGAAATTAAATAGCTCTGGCGTTGAGTCGATAAACGATGTATCGTATTCCCCTTTTAGGAACTTCTCATGCTTAGCCACGTTTTCAAGAAATGGGATGTTAGTTTTAATTCCGCGAATCCTGAATTCTTGTAAATTTCGGACCATTTTAGCAGCCGCTTGATCAAACGTGAGCGCCCATGTAGACAGCTTGACCAATAGTGAGTCGTAATAAGGTGTAATGACCGCACCTTGGAAGCTGTTCCCTGTATCAAGACGTACACCAAATCCCCCACCTGAGCGGTAGGCCATAATTTTTCCTGTGTCTGGCATAAAGTCATTTAGAGGATCTTCTGTTGTGACCCTTGATTGAATGGCAAAGCCGTGTGTAAAGATATCTTCTTGCTTTGGAATACCAACTTCTTTGCTGTGAAGGTTATGCCCCTTTGCAACAAGAATTTGGGTTTGAACGATATCGACACCTGTGATCATTTCTGTGATCGTGTGTTCTACCTGCACCCTTGGATTGACTTCAATAAAGTAAAACTCTCCATTTGCAACAAGAAATTCTACAGTCCCTGCATTAATGTACGATACATTCTGGGCCAGCTGGACAGCCGCTTCGCAAATATCTTCACGCAATTGATCTGTTAGAGACACACTTGGCGCCACTTCAATGACCTTTTGATGCCGCCTTTGGACAGAGCAGTCACGCTCATATAAATGAATGATATTGCCGTGATTGTCTCCAATCACCTGCACTTCAATATGTTTTGGATTTTCAATCAGCTTTTCAACGTATACTTCGTCATTTCCAAAAGCAGCTTTTGCCTCTGACTTCGCACGGTCATAGGCTTCCTTCAGCTCTTCTTTTGATCTGACAATCCGCATACCCCGGCCGCCGCCGCCTAGTGAAGCTTTAATAATAAACGGGTAACCGTATTCTTCACCGAATTTTTCGACTTCTTCGACCGAACTAACTGGTCCGTCACTTCCTGGAATGACTGGAATACCAGCTTTTTTCGCTTCATCTCTCGCCTTTACTTTATCTCCAAACATATCTAAATGCTGAGAAGTTGGACCGATAAATTGAATGCCTTCCTCTTCGCATCGTCTTGCAAAATGAATGTTTTCGGATAAAAATCCGTAGCCTGGATGAATCGCATCCACGTCATTTCGTTTTGCAATTTCGATGATCCCCTCGATATCGAGGTAGGCATCAATCGGTTTCTTCCCTTCTCCAACTAGATATGCTTCATCAGCTTTATAGCGATGATAAGAGCCCGAGTCTTCTTTGGAATAAATGGCCACTGTACGTAAATTGAGCTCCGTACAGGCCCTGAAGACTCTGATAGCGATTTCCCCTCTGTTTGCAACTAGAACCTTTTGAATTGTTCTCTGTGACATTCTCACTCCTCCATATCCCTTAAAATTTTATATGTACTCTATAATAAAGGAAGAAATGAAAACTGTACACTTTTGTTTTCTAAAGATTCAAAGTTTTCTGCAATCCATTTTTTTCAACCGATGGTTTGCTCATTGATTTTTTCTTTTTGTAACGCTCTTTATATTCAGTAAACATGCTGATATTCAGCAGCATTCCCATACAGATGCTAAGTAAAATGATAGACGATCCCCCGTAGCTGATAAACGGAAGTGTCACCCCGGTAATTGGAATAAGACCTGAAACACCGCCTAAATTGATACAAGTTTGGATCGCAATCATGGAGGAAATTCCTATTGCAAGCAAACTTCCAAACGGATCTTCACACTTTCTCGCAATATAAAAACCTTTCACGACGATGAAACCAAGAAGAGCGAGAACAAAAAACACGCCGAAAAAGCCAAGTTCTTCTGAGATAATTGCCATGATAAAGTCTGTGTGCGGCTCTGGAAGATACCCGTACTTTTGAACGCTTTCCCCTAGACCGAGTCCAAAAAAGCCGCCTGATCCAATCGCATAATATGAATTAATCAATTGATGCCCAGTAGCCCCTGCATCTTTAAATGGATCTTGGAAACTCTCAAAACGTCCGAGACGATTTTTTGTGAAAATTTTATCCCAAAAAAGAATAATAAACGGGGTCACGACGACCATCACTGCACTAAATAGCGCCAGCAGCTTCGCAAGCGTTTTGCCGCTAAAGCCTGAGCATAAAATCATCGCAAGGGCAATCATGCCAATGATAAAGGCTGTCCCATAGTCTGGCTGCAAAATGATAAATCCGCACAGGATAGAGACAATCACGATTGGAGGCGTGACACCTCTTAAAATATGATCAATATAATGCTGCTTTTTGGCATACACCGCAGCAAGATAGATGATGACGACAATCTTTACAAATTCAGCTGGCTGAAGACTAAAAGGGCCTAATTTGATCCAGCTTCTTGCGTTCCCTGCAATATGACCGCCAAAGTACACATAGATGAGGGAAAAAACTGAAATCAGCAGCATCCCAATCTGGAATTTCTTATTTGAAAACAGCTGATATGGAACTAATGCTGTAAAGATCAAGATGGCTGCTCCAACAATCATAAATAAGAGCTGTTTCTTAAAAAAGTTATCTGGCGCGGCATCGTATCTGATAACAGATGTAATCATACTTGAGCTATACACCATAACCAAACCAAATGCGCTGATTAAGATAATGGCGAACAATAATGAGTAGTCATACGATTTTAGCATTCTCTTTAACATATAATCCTCTTCCTAACGTCTGTTTCTACTGCTTGATATCTTCTTAGCTGTTCTTATTCTACTACATTTTCTCCGTTTGATCCCGTTTTACCTCTTTTATATTGTTCGTCATTCATGAAAGAATCAAGTCCGTTTGCCGTCAATCCATCAAAAGAAAATAGGGGACAAAAAAACTCAAACTTATGTTGTGGAAGTTTGAGTTTTCAATCGTTATTTTTTTGTGAACGCATCATGAAGTGCGGAAAGCTCTCTCTCAAGTTTATCGAGTAGTTTCTTGCCTTCATGTTGATCAACTAATCCAAGCCGGACAGCAAAATCAATCTCCCTCGATAATCCGAACATTTGAGTATCTAAAACCTCTTCATAAAGAGGACATTGCGGCATCGTTAAGTTGTCCATTTGCACTTGGATCAATTTTAAAATTTTATCTGCATCCAATTTTAATAAAGCCAGTGCTTTTTGCCGATGATCGACTAAAATTTCTGACGCCAAAAGTATCCCTCCGTTCCCCAGGCGAGTACCTAATTCTTCTATTTATCATAAAGCGAAACGCTCAAAATTGCAAGCAGATTTGTACAGTTCGCTTTGTGAAAATAAAAAGAAGACATTTCTCATTAAAAGATACTCATCTCATATTTTTCACTCATGAGCTCAAGCAGCTTAATCCCAGCAATACTATTCCCTTTTTCATCCAGGGCAGGACCGAAAATTCCAATCCCAAAATCATATGGTGCCGCTCCCATAATCCCGCCTGAAACACCGCTTTTAGCAGGTATGCCGATATTAATGGCAAATTCCCCGCTTGCATTATACATGCCGCACGTCACCATAAAGGTTTTACAAATTCTAGCGACATCTTTTGAAAGAATTTGCTGCCCCGTCTCTGGATGTCTGCCATCTAATGAAAAAACACAAGCAATTTTCGCCAAATCTAAGCTGTTCATCATGATGGCACATTGTTTCGTATACACGTCCATGACCTCTTCTACGTTCCCTCTAATAATATGATATTGCTTCATATAATAGCACATAGCCCGGTTAATCATCGATGTCTCAAATTCAGATGCGGCTGTTTCCTTGCAGTATGTAATGCTTTTGTCATTTGCGAGCTCTCTAATAAAGCCAAGAAGGCGGTTCAGCTGATCTTGCGGAGTCGCTCCTCTTATTAAGCTTGTGACTGCAAGCGCTCCTGCATTAATCATTGGATTCAGCGGCTTATTCGGACTTGCTGTTTCCAGCTTAATCATTGAATTAAACGGGTCACCTGTAGGCTCTTGTCCAACAAATTGAAAGACTTTTTTTGGCCCTTCTTCTGAGAGTACGAGCGCAAGGGCTAATACTTTAGAAATACTTTGCAGGGTAAAGCGTTTATCTACATCTCCTGCCGAGTGACAAGTATTACTCACATGGTACACAGCCACAGATAAATCCGTCTGATCCGCTTTGGCGAGAGCGGGAATATAGGATGCTACTTTGCCATCTTTGGCCACTTTTTTTGCTTCTTCTACAAATCGCTGAAGCTCTTCATTGTCGCGACATGCCATGCCCAATATCCTCCCTATCTTTCATGTAAGATTAGTGTGTACAAGGGGAAGCATGTTTATGAAAGTGACAAAGCAGGCGAAAACTTCTATAATTTATGGTGGAAAGGGGTTGTCTTGAACATGAGCATCATTCAAATTAAGGGGAACGTAAAGTACAAGATCACCATTGATCCAAGTGTATGGATTTTTGATGACCGCAAATTTTTAATGGATTCATTTTTTGAAAAAAGGACAGCAAATGAAGAAAGTCAGCTGGATCAGGAGCTTGACCAAGAGCGGGTAATCAGAGAAGGACAAACACTTCCACCCACTTTAAAAACAGAGAAGAAGTACGAAAAGGAAAGACTCATCACAGGCAGCTTCGGAATGAAGCTGGGTGATATGCTGAAAAATGCAGAACCGCTTGAACATGCAGACACATGCAAATTTGTCACAGAAACAGAGACAATTGCTGTTCCGCTTTCTCAGGCAATGGAAAGCATTGCACACTTCAGCCAAAATGGGAAGCCTATGACTGAAGAAGGACCAATCCACGTTTATTTCGCGGATCAGTCCAACCTCACTCAGCCGATAAAAGGTGTCAAAGAGCTCATCATTACATAAGACAGAGGGTCTGGACTACAGCAAATCAGCTGCAAGCTGTGCAAGTCCAGACCTTTCTCCTTTGACAAGCTTGACATGTCCAGATATTTGCTGTCCTTTGAACCGCTCAATGACATACGTAAGCCCATTATTTAAGCTGTCTAAATAAGGATGATCAATCTGCTCCGGGTCCCCCATCAGCACAATTTTACTTCCCTCTCCGACGCGCGTTAATAATGTTTTTACCTCGTGTTTCGTTAAATTCTGTGCCTCATCAATGATAATAAATTGATCAGGGATACTTCTTCCGCGGATATACGTTAAAGCTTCCACTTGAATAGAACCAATTCCCGCCAAAATCGCATCAAGTTCACCAGGTTTTTTTGTATTAAATAAAAATTCTAAGTTGTCATAGATCGGCTGCATCCATGGTCTGAGTTTCTCTTCCTTTTCACCTGGCAAGTAGCCTAAGTCCTTGCCGACAGGAACAATGGAACGGGCTACGATCAGCTTTTTAAACATGCCGAGATCCTCTGTCTGCATTAATCCGGCAGCCAGTGCAAGGAGTGTTTTACCCGTACCCGCTTTTCCGATCAATGTTACAAGCGGAATATCACGGCGCAATAGCAGCTCTAGGGCCATCGTCTGCTGAACATTTTTCGGACGGATTCCCCAAACATGCTCTTGATCATAAATGAGGCGTTTCACGTTCTCGGCTTTTTGATCAAGCATTCCTAAAGCAGAGCCGCCTTCATTCCCCTTCATAATGACGAATTGATGTGGGTTTAATGGTGCACTTGTGACTTCTTTTATCGGCAATTGACTTTGCTTATAAAATGTATTCAATTGCTCCGTCGGAATATAGAGCTCATGATAGCCGTTATCAATGTCTTCGTTTTGCAGCACACGGTCACTTAAGAAGTCCTCTGCTTGGAGACCTATAGCATCTGCCTTTACCCTGACTAAGACATCCTTACTGACCAAAATGACAGGCCGGCCGTGAGGCTTTGTTTCTTCCTCTAAGCTCAAATTTTTCGCGACAGCCAAAATCCGATTATCGTTCGTTTTTTCAATAAAAATTTCTTGAAGTTCATGGAAAGAGCGGTGATTCAGCTCGATGCGCAGCGTCCCTTTTGACTCTAGCGTAATTTTTTCATGCAGTTTCCCTTTCGATCTCAAACCGTCGATTAAACGTGAGACGCGCCGGGCGTTTTGCCCAACCTCGTCCATGTATCTCTTTTTCGAGTCTACTTCTTCTAACACAACGGCCGGAATGACGACCTCGTTGTCTTCAAATGAAAAGATTGAATTCGGATCCTGTAATAACACATTTGTGTCTAATACATAAATTTTACTCAGGTCCTTCGCCTCCTGATCGGGGTTTCATTCATCCTTGTCTTTCCCAAAACGATTGTTAAAATATATGTTTTCATGAATAAAGTTAGAAGGTTAATTCAACAATAAAATAAATCATGCAGTTTGTGAAGGAGGGAATATAAATGCGACTATTTTTGACATTATTCATGATTCAAACGATCATTCTGTTAGGCGCTTGCCAGCAGCAGGAAAAGCCTGAGGCGCTGGACAAGCAAGATGGACGCCAGCACTTAGTACGGGTGTCAGACTCATCGAAGAAAAAGACAAATCAAGCCCGCCCATCTACAGATGTTGCGGAGCATCTTGTCAATGTGACAGAGCACGTAGCAGATGTCAATGATGCAACGGCAATCGTCATCGGCCGTTATGCTGTTGTAGGTATTGATGTAAAAAATGATTTAGATAGAAGCAAAGTAGAAACCATTAAATATTCAGTTGCAAAAGCGCTGAGAAATGACCCGGAAGGTGCAAATGCTGTTGTGGTTGCTGATCCGGATACAGTCAGCCGTTTAAAAGAAATGGGCAAAGAAATCCAAGCAGGCCGTCCTGTAAGCGGTATTATGGATGAACTGGCTGCCATTGTCGGCCGCGTGATGCCAGAGATGCCGAGAAATGAGATCGACCGTAACGAAAAGGATCCGACAAATGATCCGAATAATCAGCTCAAAGAACAGGATCAAAAGCAGTTAGAAAAAAATCAAAACGACCAATCAAACCATCATATGAATCAGAAGAACTAATGAGAACGGCTTATATCTCCTGTGATATAAGCCTTTTTCTACGCTGATTTTAAGTAGCTGGAAAACATGCTATAATAAATGCAATAAAGTGAGGTGAAAATGATGAGAGTGAAGTGCTCATTATGTGAAAAGCTTGAAACCATTGATGATGATACACTTGTTGCTAAACGGTTAAGAAACCGGCCCATTCATACATATATGTGCGATGACTGCCAAGAACGCATTAAAATAAAGACTGAAGCTCGCATCAAAACTGGCAGATTCTCTCTTTATCAGGATCCTGCGACGAAAGAGAAAAAGAAGAAAAAAGGAAAGAAAGAACAAAAGACATAAAAAAAGACCTGACACATGTTCAGGTCTTTTTTTACGTACTGACTGTTCCTTCTTTTTTCGCACGATGCAACCGTATTTTATAAATAATCAAAATGGCAGCTGCCACAACCAGTCCTTCCGCTACCGGCAGGAAGATTCCTAGAAATGTGAGAAACGTGCAGCCAAAAATCAAAAACAAATAAATTACGAGCGCTTTTAAAATCGGTAAACGTCTTGCAAAGCCGAGCTTAAAAACAATAATCGCTAAAACAAGGATGGTGCCATATAGGAGCCACATCCCTGTTTGCGGATTTTCATCGACACGAAACAGCATCGCGAAAAAGGATAAATTTTCACTTACTTCCTGATCATTCAAAAAGATTCCCTCCCCTTATCTTTCAGGGTTCTATCTTTTTAATTCTTCATGGAATTAAGATAATCCTGCTAGCTTTTTCTTCTTCGCTGCTTTCTCACGTTCGTTTTTGTCTAAAATTTTCTTTCTAAGACGAATTGATTCAGGTGTAACCTCACAGTATTCGTCTTCATTCAAGTACTCAAGAGATTCCTCAAGTGACATAATACGAGGTTTTTTCATGCTAACCGTTTGATCTTTCGTCGCTGAACGTACGTTTGTTTGTTGTTTCATACGGCTTACGTTTACAACAAGGTCGTTCTCACGGTTATGCTCCCCAACGATCATGCCTTGGTATACTTCAGTACCCGGCTCAACAAAGATCACACCGCGCTCTTCCACGCCTTGGATTCCGTAAGCAGTCGCTTTACCTGTTTCCATTGAAACAAGTACACCTTGACGGCGTCCGCCAACTTGACCAGACTGCATTGGCTGGTAGCTGTCAAACGTATGGTTCAAAATACCAAAACCACGAGTTAATGAAAGAAATTCAGTTGTATATCCAATTAAACCACGTGATGGCACTGTAAAGATCAGGCGAACTTGACCGTTACCATTATTGATCATGTCAATCATTTCACCTTTTCTTGCACCCATTGATTCCATAACAGAGCCAGTATGCTCTTCTGGTACATCAATTTGAACGCGCTCTACAGGCTCACATCGAACACCATCAACTTCTTTTACAATAACTTCTGGCTTCGATACTTGTAATTCAAAACCTTCACGTCTCATATTCTCAATGAGAATGGATAAGTGAAGCTCTCCGCGTCCAGAAACAACCCAAGCATCAGGTGAATCAGTTGGATCTACACGAAGACTGACATCTGTTTGAAGCTGCTGCTCTAAACGCTCTTCGATTTTACGTGATGTCACGTATTTTCCTTCACGGCCTGCAAATGGGCTGTTGTTTACAACAAACGTCATTTGAAGTGTCGGCTCATCAATACGAAGGATTGGAAGTGCTTCTTGGTGTTCTACCGGACAAACCGTTTCACCTACGTTGATGTCTTCCATTCCAGATACAGCGACAAGATCTCCCGCTTTCGCTTCGTTGATTTCCACTCGTTTTAACCCTTGGAAACCAAAGATCTTTGTTACACGGAATTGTTTCACAGTGCCGTCGACTTTCATCAAGGCTACCTGCTGTCCTACTTGCATTGTTCCTCTGAATACACGGCCAATTCCAATTCTGCCAACATAATCATTGTAATCAAGTAGTGCCACTTGGAATTGAAGCGGCTCTTCATGGTTATCAACTGGGCAAGGAATATGGTTCACAATGGCTTCAAACAAAGATTCCATGTTTTCATCTTGCTTGCTCGCATCATTACTTGCTGTACCATTGATTGCTGATGCATAGACAACTGGGAATTCAAGCTGTTCTTCTGTTGCATCCAATTCAATAAACAAGTCGATTACTTCATCGACTACTTCAGCCGGACGAGCAAAGTCGCGGTCAATTTTATTGACGACAACGATTGGTGTTAAGTTTTGCTCAAGTGCTTTTTTCAGCACAAAGCGTGTTTGAGGCATACAGCCTTCATAAGCATCCACAACGAGGAGTACACCATCTACCATTTTCATGATACGCTCAACTTCACCACCGAAATCGGCGTGTCCTGGTGTATCTAAAATATTAATGCGTGTATCTTTATAATGGATCGCAGTATTTTTAGCTAAAATCGTAATACCGCGCTCTCGCTCTAAATCATTTGAATCCATGGCTCTCTCAGCGATATTTTCATTCGCACGGAAAGTACCAGCTTGATGGAGCAATTGGTCAACAAGCGTCGTTTTACCATGGTCAACGTGGGCAATAATTGCGATGTTGCGAAGGTCTTTTCGAAGTTTCACATTTTCATCTCCTAAAATAATTAGATAACTTTCATATTATATCACAATCCCCTTTAAATGCCGATCGTTTTTCTGTAAACTTATATTAACTCTAAAAAAAGGGATGAAGACAAATGAAACAAATCAAATGGCTTCTATTATTATGTGCATTACTTGCAGTTGTCAGTATGGCGTTTATTGGGGTATCTCTTGCAGAAAAAAACATACTGGGCATATGTTTAAGTATCGTGTTCGCCATGATTTTCATGGGTACAGGATTTACATTAAAAAGAAAATTAAACGTGCAATCATAAAATTAGTTAAAAGCCTTTTACATTCTATATGTAGAAGGCTTTTTATTTTGAGTAAAAACAAGACAAATCACCTATGAAAGCTCCATTTTTCAGACGGAACGTATCTTGAAGAATTGACAAAAGTAAGCAATCTGAACCCCTCTATTTATCGACAAGAACTTTTATAGTTCTCCAAAATCAAACATAAAGTTACAATTTTCCTATTCTTCCACAAAGTTTCTCATGGTATGCTTTTCTTGCAACAAAATTTAACAGAAAAGGGAGAGAAAAGAAGCATGAAGAAGTTTTTGAGCAAATCGCTCAGCTCTGTTGTATTTTTCGCTTTAGCTATCATTCTTACTTTCACAACAGTAGCTCCTGGGCAAGCAAGCGCTGCAACTTTCAAAGGAATTCCTTTTGAACAGCAGCAAATCATTAAAGAATTATTGGAGAAAAACGAGCGTGTCATCAACATTCTCATCAATTCATTTGTTGAGGAAGACAACAACTACACATTTGATGTGAAAAAAGCTGTTGAGCTCGGACTAACTGAAGAAGAAGCGGCGACTGCTGAGAAATTCTTAGATCGCGCAGCTGTTCTTACAATCGTTTTCAGTGAAAGCATCACTAAAAACGAAAAAGGAAAATTGGTTTTTGATGCAGCAAAAGCTGTTGAACTTGGTCTTACAAAAGAAGAAGCGGCTAAATTCGAAAAGCTTTTCAAATCAGTGATCAGAATTGCTGATCTTGCTGGCGATGCCCTTGTTCTAGACAAAAAAGGAAACGTTGTGATTGATTCAAAAATCGCAAAAGGTCTTGGATTCAGCTCTACTGAATTACTTGTTTTCAACCAAATGCTTAAGAAAATTCCTCAAGAGCAATTAAAAGTGTTCTATGATGCAGTTCAAATTGCGAAAGAAAAATTAAGCTAAGCTCAGAAAAACCCCCACCTGGTTCATCCAGATGGGGGTTTTTTATTTCAGCCAATAAAGAATGATCATCATGACGTATCCTATACAAAACGCGATACTTGCTCGATATAGCAGCTTGCCATAGTAGCGCTTTTCAAATTTTCTTTTTTCTTCCTTTTCATCTATATATGGCACGAGATCAGGAGTCTGTATAAGGATTATTGGCTCTTTCATTTCGTGATAAAGGTGACGGCAGCTCTCGCAGGATTGTATGTGATCTGCAACAATTTTATTTGTTTCTGCACTCGTGTCCCCCTCTATATAAAGTGGTAACAATTCTTCAATCAAATAACAGCTCATTTATTGAACTCCTCACAATGTAGCATTCGCTTCAGCTCTAATCTGGCTCGATGAAGGGTTGTTTTGACTTTAGATAAAGTCCAATTCAAAATTTCAGCTACTTCTTCATATGACAATTCTTGAATATCTCTTAAAATGAGGACCTCCCGATATGAATCCTTCAGCTGATGAATATGATGCCACAGCCTTTCGATGTCAGCTTGTGTTTCGATGTAATCTTCTGGTGTTGTGAACGACTGCTGCTCTAAGAAATCTATTTCCTCTACGTTTGTAAAAGTCCATTTTATTTTTCGGCGATAATCATTCACAAATGTGTGATACGCAATGGTATAAAGCCATGTTTTCATACTAGAATGTCCCTTAAAGGAGGACAACCCATGCAGTGCCTTCATAAATACGTCCTGTGCAAGGTCCTTGGCCGTTTCCATATTTCCCGTCCGGCGATATAAATATTTAGTGATTTCCTGAAAATATTCTTCATAGATTTTTTCAATTTGGTCTGCTGGTCTGGACATCAAAAATAAAACCACACAGTCATCCAAATCGATAAAACGATAAAAAAGAAGTATAACGAGTAAATAAACCCTTTCATGCGTTTTAAATCGTCATAGTCATTCTGACTTTCCATCGGCGCTGAAGACTGCTTTTTACCCGCGACCACTTGCTGAAATTGCTGTTCGTGTGCCTTCATCCAGCTGGCTGCCTCGCCTCCCAGATCCCCTTCTTGATACAGTTCATATAAGTCTTGAAAGATGGCTTGTTTTTCTTTATCTGTCAAAACGATGCACCTCTTTTGTTCGTCCATTCACTTCATAGATTTTATGCTCATTTGATCCGAAGGTTTGTATGATGACAAGCCATGAAATGTCGATATTCCCTTCTTTGTCGATCATCCTCACAGGTTTTATTTGCTTTTTATAGATCGTAGATGGTTTATACCTCTTAAGTACTTGCTGATAGACGTCTTCCCGATCTTGATTAGATACTGCGTGCGGGATAGAAGAAGCTGATTGCGATTGCACTCTCAACTCAATTCCATCATCCCCTTTAAATAGATTGATGACATGAGAGGAGTGGTTAAATGTAAATTGTTTGCTTTCACTAGTGCCTGTTTCTTTTCTTATGTCTTTTGGCTTTTTCCCTATGATTTTTAACAAATCTTCATCGCTGACGTTCCCTTTTTTCTGTTGAAGAAACGCTTTTGACAGCTTAAAGCTGATAACTTCTTTTGTTGAGCCATTAAACAGAAACTCCGATTGATCTTTAGTTGTGACCCTCACTTCATGCTGCCAATTAAAATAAAATTCATCAATGCCTGTGATTTGATAGGCTGGCGGCTCTAGATTTAAATGTTTATAAATACTGTTGATCCTGTTTTTTATCTCCGTTTCTGTTAGATGGATTCCGTCTATATCCTTTAATTGAAAGATGGCGTTTTCGTATTGCGCTTGTCGAAGGGTCCCTTTTTTCCAAGTGGCAAACGCAAAGCTGTCACGTTCATTCTGAGACATTTTTGGCAGAAGAAGAACATTCGTCTCTCCGTCTTTTTTTTGTACAGCCAATTGAATGCGATGTAGATCGATTGACCGCCCGCTTTTTTCGAAAAATTCAATGGTTTTTTTCCTATATTCTTTATCGGTCAGCCCCTTTCCCTCTACACGACCTCGATAAGAATATCCGCTTAATTCACCTGTAAACGCAGATATATTCACTTCATACTGATCATCTGCAAACACGTAATGATATGGGATAGGCTGATGACTAGCATTTAAATAAAGCGATTGATCTTCTGGTACAAATTTTGAAGCGAATGCTTTTGAACTTACTGCTGATAAAGGGCGATATTCTTGTGAAAAAGTATCTACCAGTTCCGTTTTGGTAAATTGGAACATGGTATGAGGAATATTGACAACCGGGTTGAGTAACAGCAGAAAAAAGACAGTTATACAACCAGCACCCCACTGCCTTAATCTCAGCTTGTCCCGTAGTAAAGCAGATAACAAATCAATCGTCATAAAGCTTCCTGCTGCTGCCGCTAAAATGACAATCGATTTAAATGAAGATTGGAGCTCATGCTTCGAGATAGAAGGATAAAATATATAAAGCAAGGCTGCGAAAATCAAGCCATAGAACAAAAGCAATTCCTTCCACTTTTGACGCCAAAACAAGCGAAAGAAAAGGTGCAGCAACAAAGCGGCAAAGCAAGCCATAGCCAAAATGGTGATCATATCTCTCCATACTAGCCCCGTATCACCGCTAAGAAAGAACTTTTTGCTTTCAGCAAACACAATAAACACTGTTTGACATAAAGGCAGAAGTAATACAGATAAATCAAAAACAAAGAACATACCTTTATTTTTTAAATAAGGAAGAGTAATCACATAGTACAGTGATGCAAGCAAGACATACCCATAAATGAGAAATTGCATGAAATCTGTCAGCACTTCAAATGTTTCGATCGTATACTGTCTAGCTAGGACTTGGTGGACCATTTCAACTGTCATCCCGCCAAGCAGAACGATTCTTAATACGATACCAGCATAGAATACATAACTACTCCTCTTTTCTTTCCATATGGGGAGTGTCACGAACAGGACAAATAGTCCAAGTACACACCATTGAATGATGTGGATACTGTACTCATTTAAAATAAAATACCTTTCAAAATGGAGCGATAAATCACTAAACAAATCAAACATTGATACACAATCCTTTACATGAAATTAAGGCCTCATTCGTATAGACATTCGCCTTACCAAAAAGTTTCAGGAAAAACAAAAAATCACTTCATTCTCATGAAGTGATGTCGTTTATTTTTTATTTCCGCTTCCTTTTATGTAATCATGCAAGATTTTTTCACAAATGGATCGATTTCCAGCCACTATACTGTTTTTGTCTAGGAACGTAAGACGTTCTCCGTGAATATTTGAGTAAACGGCCCCTACTTCATCAAGCAGTACGCAGCCAGCTGCATAATCCCACGGCGCGAGCCTTAAGGTGACATATGCGTCACTTCTGCCGCTTGCAATATAAGCAAGCTCAAGGGCAGCTGATCCAATCGTTCGTGTCCCTCTCACGTCACGCACAAGACGGGCAAATGGTTTGGCGTCAAAATAAGGGCTTTCAATCGCCCATGTCGGATTAATACCCACAATGGCTTTTTCAATCTCCACATCTTTTAATGGAGGGAGCAGGATATCGTTCATATAGGCTCCTTCTCCTTTAATGGCATGGTAGAGCTCGTCATGAATGACGTCATAAATAAGACCGATTTTCCCCACACCATTTTCAAATATCCCGATTGAAATGGCAAAGTTGCGTTTTTGATGGACAAAGTTCATTGTGCCATCGATCGGATCAATGATCCACACAATTCCATCGAGTGAGGTCACCTCTTCCCCTTGTCCCTCTTCTCCTAAAATGTGATGATCTGAAAATGTCGACTGTATTTTTTCAATAAAAAAACGTTCTGTTTCTTTATCGATATTCGTGACTAGATCATTTGGATTTGATTTTGTTTCAATTGATAGACCTTCCTGCATGGACGCTTTAATACGGCTCCCTGCTTCTTTTACCCAGAGCTTTGCAAGACGGTCAATTTCCACCCAGTTTGTCATCAGATTGTAAACCTCTTTTCTATGTAGGACCTATTTGTAATAGCATACTGATATTATGTACGTAAAAGCAAGAAAAAAGCAGCTTCATACAAAAACGAACCGATGAATTGGTTCGTTTTTACCTCCCCCTGTTTTACCCTTGAAGCTGCTCCCATTCTTTTCTTAGGCGCTCAAGCTTTCGTTTGCTGCGTTCGATTTGGATGTCATCTTTTTGTTCGATGGCTTCATGAAGCGTAGAAAGCTCATAATCAACCTCTAATCTCCACACAGCGATGCGATTTTTCTTCTCCTGTCTATACCCCTGCTTCACGATTTGCTTCATTGGTCAACGCCCCTTCCAGAGAATGATTCATTCCTTGTCAGTTTTCATTGATAAAAAATTCAATCGATAAGAGAAATGGTTCTTGCTTATATCGTATGAAGCGATCGCATAACCGCAACGACATTCTGAAAATTGTGTCTTTACCTATTAATGATGTACCACAAAATGAAAGGTTTTAAACGCTGCACCACGCCCTTTACAATCTTTTATCTGACGGTGCATCTTTTTTTGAGCTTGACCCAAGCTATGATAAAATATGATCAGCGAAAAGATACAGGAGGCATAACATGAGTGAAATGCGTTTTAGAGATGAAGATTTTGAAACATTCACAGTTGATGGTTTAGATGAACGAATGACTGTATTAAAAGAAAGAGTCCGTCCAAAGCTTGAGGCACTTGGCGAACATTTTGCACCACTTCTTTCTTCTATTACAGGAGACGAAATGTTTGTACACGTCGCAAAGCATGCTAGAAGATCTGTCAACCCGCCAAATGATACATGGGTTGCTTTTGCAAACAGTAAGCGCGGATATAAAAAACTCCCTCATTTTCAAATTGGGCTTTGGAAAACACATGTCTTTGTCTGGTTTGCGCTCATTTATGAATCTCCAGTGAAAGGTGAGTACGGCCAGTTATTTGAAAAAGAGCTAGACACCATCCAGCAGAAAATACCGCAAGATTTTGTTTGGTCTAAAGATCATATGAAACCAGGTGTCATGCGTCACAGCGAACTAGATTCCGAACAGCTGAAAACGCTGTTTGAACGTGTTCAAACAGTGAAGAAAGCCGAGCTTCTATGCGGCATCCAGCTGCCTAGAGAGGAAGTCGTTCAAATGAATAATGAAGAATTCCTATCGAAAATCGAAAATGCCTTCCGCACGCTGACGTATCTATACCGCTTCACACAGAAAGAATCTGTATAAAAAAACGAGCCCTTATAGGCTCGTTTTTCACATGCGTATAACGGCTGTCTCTTCTGCCTCTCTTGCGGTTTTCACTGCACGATAAGGGGAATACCCGCTTCCCTTTTCAAACGCCGCACAATGCGTTTTTTCCTCTGCTTTTGAGGGTACAACCTCTTTAAATCGTTTATAAGCATCTAATAACTCCTGCTTCGCAGTTCCTTTTTCATAGGCTTTTTCAACAGCCTGAAAAAATGAAATGACCGCAATTTTTTCCTCTGTCGTCCAGTCGACATCCATTGGATATTGATATTCCATTTACTTGTCCCTCACTTTAACACTCATTTCTAATTTGAACTTTTATTATAGCATCTGTTTGATCAGAAACCGATTGATTTTATGCTTTACATTCCGATCAGTTCATAATATAATTCTTTTGTTTTATGCAATGAAATCTGCTGTAATTGGCACAATAATAGCAGGTATTTCGATGAAGGTGGGAAAGCAATTGTCACAACATGATACACCCTTATATACTGGACTAAAAAAACACGCAGCAACCAATCCAGTCCAATTTCACATTCCAGGCCATAAAAAAGGAGCCGGAATGGATCCTGAATTTAGAGCATTCATTGGCGACAATGCATTAAGCATTGACCTCATTAATATAGAACCTCTCGATGATTTACATTCACCTCGAGGGATGATAAAAGAAGCTCAGGAGCTTGCTGCTGAAGCCTTCGGTGCTGATCATACGTTTTTCTCCATTCAAGGCACAAGCGGAGCCATCATGACAATGGTGATGACGGTATGCGGACCTGGAGATAAAATTATCGTTCCGCGTAATGTCCATAAATCAATTATGTCCGCGATTGTATTTTCTGGCGCAGTTCCTGTTTTTATTCACCCAGAAATAGACAAAGAGCTTGGCATTTCTCACGGCATTACACCTGAATCAGCCAAAAAGGCGCTCACTGAGCATCCAGATGCGAAAGGTTTGCTTGTCATTAATCCAACGTATTTTGGTATTTCAGCAGACTTAAAATCAATCGTAGACATTGCCCATTCATTTGATGTGCCTGTCCTTGTCGATGAAGCACACGGTGTGCATATACATTTTCATGATGAGCTTCCCCTCTCTGCGATGCAGGCAGGTGCCGACATGGCAGCAACAAGTGTCCATAAACTCGGCGGCTCTCTTACGCAGAGCTCTATTTTAAATATGAAGGAAGGGCTTGTTTCAAAAGACCGCGTGCAATCGATTTTGAGTATGCTGACGACAACGTCCACTTCTTATTTGCTCTTAGCGTCACTTGATGTCGCTCGAAAACGATTAGCCACTGAAGGTAAGGCACTAGCTGATGAAGCCATTCGTTTGGCTGAATCAGCGAGAAACCGCTTGAATCAAATTGACGGCATTACCTGCATTGGCAAGGAAGTACTCGGTTCAGCTTCCACTTACGATTATGACCCAACGAAATTAATTATCTCTATTAAAGACCTTGGGTTAAACGGACATGATGTCGAAAAATGGCTGAGAGAAAGTTACCGAATTGAAGTAGAGCTCTCTGACCTGTACAACATTTTATGTATCGTCACCCCTGGCGATTCAGATGAGACAATTGATACGCTCGTGACGGCGATGCAGGAAATTGCCGCAGCCTCTACTTGTGAGGGCGGCAAACAACCGGTAACGGAAGTGCTGCTGCCTGAGATCCCATCGCTTGCTATGACGCCGCGTGACGCCTTTTACGCTACAACGGAAGTCGTTCCGTTTAAGGAAGCAGTCGGCCGCATTATCGCAGAGTTTGTGATGGTATATCCGCCAGGTATTCCGATTTTTATACCAGGTGAAATTATCACAGAAGAAAATATATCGTATATCTTTAAAAATATTGAAATTGGTCTCCCTGTCCAAGGACCTGAAGATTCAACGCTTGAAATGATCCGTGTGATTAAGGAACAAAAACCAATTTTATAAAAAAGAAACATGCAGCCCCAAATGGAGCTGCATGCTTTTTTATTTATTCAGAGGCTTCATCACAGCAATGACAGTGACCACACGTTCCGTATAGCGTTGTCACTTTTTCATTTTCAAATTGATCAATGGTTTCATTGCAATCTTGACAAATAATTGTACCCACGTACATTCCCCTTTTCTTCATTCATAGTTTGAAAGCGTTTGATCTATTTCTTATTTCTATAATATGATGTCACATTTAAGTTGTCAACAGTTAATTGTATGACACATTTAATCATTTTTTATAAATATGTGCTTTTTTCTTATCATATTGAGGGAACGTTTCAATTGTATTTTGCTTCATATCAATTCTGTAACAATTGAGTAACAATCGAAAATTGTCAAAAGGGACATGATAAACTAGAGTGACTAACAGGGAACAAGCTCCTAAAAATGTTGGGACAACCCCAAATGATTTTGAGGTGAATAGATTGAATTTTATGAGGACACTTCTCATTATATTCCCCATGCTCTTTGTACTTAGTTCATGCTCATTAGCGTATATCATACCGAATCAGACCGACCAAGTCCGTCATATTCAAAAACCGAGAATTCTCTTTTTTACTGATGCAGAAAACCTTGATAAAGAAAGCCCTTATTATGATGCAGTCCTCGATTTAAAAAATGAATACCCTAAGGAAATGTCAAAAATGATTGTAAAAGAAGATCGTAAAGGCTGGAAAAATGAAGTGGACGAATTACCGGCTATTTTACTTGTCAATGATGAAAAAGTGATCGTGAAGGTGGAAGGAAATGTCCGCAGTAAACAGGAGATCTTATCGCCTTTATGTCATGCTTTAGACCGCGTCAATACAAACTAATGATATTTAACCTTGCACTTATATATATCCATATGAAAAAACCCCTCACCACATGAGGGGTTTTTCATATGGTGTTCAGGGCGCCAAAAAAACCCTCTCCATCAAGGAGAGGGTTTCATAGGTTTCATTATTTTACGATGTGGATTGGGCTTCCGATTGCTACTTCAGCCGTTTCCATTGTAATTTCCCCTAATGTTGGGTGAGCGTGAATTGTCATAGCGATATCTTCAGCAGTCACTCCAGCTTCGATTGCAAGGCTAAGCTCTGAAATCATATCAGAAGCGCCAACACCTGCGATTTGAGCACCGATCACTAGACCATCCTCTTTACGAGTGATCATTTTCATGAAGCCATCAGTTGCATCAAGAGAAAGTGCACGTCCGTTCGCTGCGAATGGGAATTTCGCTGCAACGATTTCGATTCCTTCTGCTTTCGCTTCTGCTTCAGTGTATCCAACAGTTGCAAGTTCTGGCTCAGAGAATACAACAGCAGGAATACCAAGGTAATCAATTTCAGCTGGCTCTCCAGCGATTGCTTCAGCTGCAATTTTACCTTCGTAAGAAGCTTTGTGAGCAAGTGGTGGTCCATCAACGATGTCACCAATTGCATAGATGTTAGATACGCTTGTACGGCATTGTTTGTCTGTTTTGACAACTCCGCGGTCAGTCAATTCAACACCAACTTGCTCAAGACCAAGCTCATCCGTGTTTGGACGACGACCAACAGTCACAAGTACGTAATCCGCATCAACTGTTTTTTCTTCGCCTTTTACTTCGAACGTAACAGTGACACCATCAGATTTTTCTTCAACGCCTTTTGCAAGAGCGTTTGTATGGATTTCAACGTTTCCTTTTTTCTTCAGGTTACGTTTAACCAATGAGCTCATTTGCTTTTCGAAACCTGGAAGGATTTCGTCTCCACCTTCAAGGATCACAACTTCTGTTCCAAAGTTTGCGTAAGCAGTACCAAGCTCAGTACCGATGTATCCACCACCGATGACAACTAACTTTTTAGGTACTTCTTTAAGCGCTAAAGCACCAGTTGAGTTGATCACGCGGTCTGTGTATTTAAAAGTAGGCAATTCAATTGGACGAGATCCAGTTGCAAGAATTGCATTTTTGAAAGTGTAAGTCTGTGCTGAATTATCATCCATTACACGTACAGAGTTGCTGTCTACGAAATAAGCTTCACCTTTGACGATGTCTACTTTATTTCCTTTAAGAAGACCTTGAACTCCACCTGTTAACTTATTAACAACAGAAGCTTTCCACTCTTGAACTTTTGTGAAATCAACTGTTACGTTTTCAGCTTTGATACCCATGTCTTCAGAATGCTTAGCATTTTCAAAACGATGGCCAGCATTGATTAATGCTTTTGAAGGGATACAGCCGACGTTTAGACATACACCGCCAAGTGTTCCTTTTTCAACGATTGTTACTTTTTGTCCAAGCTGTGCAGCACGAATAGCAGCTACATATCCACCAGGACCTGCACCGATGACAAGAGTATCTGTTTCGATTGGGAAATCTCCTACTACCATGACATTACGCCTCCATTAAAATTAATTGTGGATCATTCAATAAACGCTTGATGTGGTTAAGGGCATTTTGCGCAGTAGCTCCGTCAATCATACGGTGGTCAAAGCTTAGGGAAAGAGCTAAGACTGGAGCTGCAACGATTTCGCCATCACGAACAACCGCTTTTTCAGCGATACGGCCAATACCAAGAATCGCTACTTCTGGGTGGTTGATGACTGGAGTAAACCATTGTCCACCAGCAGAACCGATGTTTGTGATTGTGCAAGATGCACCTTTCATTTCAGCTGGAGCCAATTTACCATCACGTGCTTTTGTTGCAAGCTCATTGATTTCGTTAGATACTTCGAAAATCGCTTTGCGATCTGCATTTTTTACAACTGGAACGAGCAGGCCTTTTTCAGTGTCAGCTGCAATTCCGATATTGTAGTAATGCTTTTGAACAACTTCATCTGTTTTATCATCGATAGAAGTGTTAAGTACTGGGTACTTTTTCAAAGCAGAAGTTAGAGCTTTTACAACGTAAGGCAAGTAAGTTAACTTGATTCCTTGATCAGCTGCAACTTGTTTGAATTGTTTACGATGTGCAACAAGGTTTGTTACATCAACTTCATCCATTAATGTTACGTGAGGAGCTGTATGCTTAGAGTTCACCATTGCTTTTGCGATTGCTTTGCGGATTCCGCTCATTTTCTCGCGAGTTTCTGGGAATTCTCCTTCAAGAACTGGAGCTGCTGCCGCTTTAGGAGCTGCTTCTTCTTTCGCACTTTCAGCTGCTTGAGGTGCTGCTTCTTGAGCTGCAGAATCACCATTAACGAAGCTGTCGATATCTTCTTTTAATACACGGCCGTTTTTACCAGAACCTGCAACTTTGTAAATTTCAACGCCTTTTTCGCGAGCATATTTACGTACAGATGGCATAGCGATCACGCGTTTGTTTGGATCAGCGTCTACTTGCTCTTGTGCGCCTGCACCAGTTGCTGCTGCCGCTTCTTCTTGTGCTACTTCTTTCTTTTCTGGCTCGTTACCAGCTTCAGCAGTACCTTGTACTTGAGCTTCAGTTTTTGCTTCGCCTTCTTCTTCGCTGCCTTTAAATTGAAGATTTTCGTAACCAGGTGCATCAAACGTAATGATTGTTTGTCCTACAGTTGCAACTGTTCCCTCTTCAACTTTTAATTCTAATACTTTTCCTTTAACAGGTGAAGGAATTTCTACCACTGCTTTATCATTTTGTACCTCTGCTAAAACGTCATCTTCATTAATTTCGTCGTTTGGTTTAACAAACCACTTAACGATCTCACCTTCGTGGATACCTTCTCCGATGTCCGGAAGTTTAAATTCAAATGCCACTGTTTTTCGCCTCCTAGATTTTGTTGAACCCTTGTTGTGTATATTTACACGGTCATGTAATTGATAAAGGGGAAGAGAAATAAATTCTTTTCCCCTCTGTCATTTAATTAAAATTCAAGAACTTTCTTCGCTGTTTCAAGTACGTCTTTATGGTTTGGAAGCCATACGCTCTCTGCTTGAGAGAAAGCAAATACAGTATCAGGTGCAGCTACACGAAGTACTGGTGCTTCCAAGCTAAGGATCGCTCTGTCATTGATTTCAGCTACTACGTTTGCAGCAATACCAGCTTGTTTTTGTGCTTCTTGAACAACGATCGCACGGCCTGTTTTTTCAACAGAAGCGATGATTGTTTCAATATCAAGCGGGCTTACTGTGCGAAGGTCGATAACCTCAGCAGAAACGCCTTCTTTTTCTAGCTCTTCAGCAGCTTTTAGTGATTCGTGAACCATTGCACCGTAAGTGATGATTGATAGGTCAGAACCTTCACGTTTCACGTCAGCTTTACCGATTTCAATTGTGTACTCTTCTTCAGGAACTTCCTGACGGAAAGAACGATAAAGTTTCATATGCTCAAGGAACACTACAGGATCGTTGTCACGAATTGCAGAAATTAAAAGTCCTTTTGCATCGTAAGGTGTTGAAGGAATAACAACCTTGATACCAGGCTGTTGTGCGATAAGACCTTCTAAGCTGTCAGCGTGAAGCTCAGGTGTGTGAACTCCCCCGCCGAATGGAGAACGGATTGTCACTGGAGAATGCCAGCGTCCGCCAGAACGGTAACGCATACGAGCCATTTGTCCAGAAACAGAATCTAATACTTCGTAAACGAATCCGAAGAATTGAATTTCCATTACCGGGCGGAATTCTTGTAGTCCAAGGCCAATAGCAAGACCGCCAATACCAGATTCAGCAAGTGGAGTATCGAATACACGATCCTCACCAAACTCTTTTTGCAATCCTTCAGTCGCACGGAATACGCCGCCGTTTTTACCAACGTCTTCTCCGAAAACGAGAACGTTTTCGTCATTTTTCAGTTCTGTGCGTAACGCATCAGTGATCGCTTGAATCATTGTCATTTGCGCCATGGCTTACTTCGACTCCTTCTGTTTGTAAATTTCAAGCTGTTCAACTAAGTTGAATGGTTTTACATCGTACATGTTTTCAATCAAGTCAGTGACTTTTTGCTTAGGCTGTTCGTCAGCTTCTTTGATCGCTTGTTTGATTTGTTCTTTTGCATCTTCGATCACTTTATTCTCTTCTTCTTCAGACCATAGGCCTTTGTTTTCCAAGAATTTGCGGTAGCGTACCAATGGATCTTTTTGCTCCCACTCGTTTTCATCTTCTTTTGTACGATATCTTGTTGGATCGTCACCAGCCATTGTATGTGGGCCGTAACGGAATGTAAGAGTTTCGATTAATGTTGGACCTTCACCATTTACAGCGCGCTCACGAGCTTCAGCAGTTGCTGCATAAACAGCTAATGCATCCATACCGTCAACTTGTACGCCTACGATACCAGCTGCAGCAGCTTTTTGTGCAATTGTTTGTGCAGCAGACTGCTTTTCAACAGGTGTAGAGATCGCATATCTGTTGTTTTGGACAACAAAAATCGCTGGCGCTTTGTAAGCCCCTGCAAAGTTAATACCTTCGTAGAAATCACCTTGTGAAGCTCCACCGTCACCAGTGTAAGTGATTGCAACAGCTTTTTTACCGCGCTTTTTCAAACCAAGAGCTACACCAGCAGCTTGAATGATTTGAGCACCGATAATGATTTGCGGTGAAAGTGCATTCACATCTTCAGGCATTTGGTTACCAACAAAGTGTCCGCGAGAGAACAAGAATGCTTTTGTTAGCGGAAGACCATGCCAGATTAATTGTGGTACGTCACGATATCCTGGAAGAATGAAATCTTCTTTCTCAAGTGCAAAGTGAGTTGCAAGCTGAGAAGCCTCTTGTCCAGCTGTTGGCGCATAGAAGCCAAGACGTCCTTGACGGTTCAATGAAATTGAACGTTGATCTAATACTCGTGTAAACACCATACGGCGCATTAATTCTTTTAATTGGTCATCTGAAAGATCCGGCATTGCCGCTTCGTTTACGACTTCGCCTTTTTCGTTTAAAATTTGAAACGTTTCAAACTGCTTTTTGATGGCATCAAATTGCTTTTTGCTATCAACAATTGCTTTTTTTGTTTTTGCAGCCATTCTAAAGTCACCTCTTCCTTTCTTTTAACAGTCCATTTGTCGTGAATCCATTTATACATACAGATATAGGATAACCCAAAATACGCATATGACTCCTGTATATAATAGCCACTAAGATCGTTGTCGAAACATTGGTTGACCAATCGTTTTTGAGCCCTTCTAACTGTATTAACGATAGTTCACAAAAAACTAATACAACTTCTGTTAACAAGGAATAGTTTACAACAAGAAAAATAGTCCGTCAATTGATTTAACGGCTTTATTTAAATAAATGTATTCGCTTTACTTTTTATGGTGAACTGTATCAATCTGTTTAACAAACAACCTAATCTGTACTAGTATAGAGTGCACTGCTGTACTACAATAGAAAATGTTTGTTTTTGTCGAAAAATAAAAAAAGAGCTGTTTTTCAGCTCTTTCAGATTGTTGACAAAGGGCTAAAATGATCTTTATTTTAACCCTTTGTCTTCTTTTCAGCGTGATAGAAAACCTTTGCAGTCTAGGAAGGACGAGTACCGGAGCGGAGCGAATTTGACATTCGTGAGCACCGGAGCACAGAACTGACAACGAATGCGAGGGTTTGTCTACACGCTGAAAGAGCTGTTTTTCAGCTCTTTTTCGACCCTTGATCTGCTGCATTATACAAAGCCTTTTTATGATCATTCAATTGATCTGTATATCGATTGAACTTCTTACTTTCTTTTCTGACTTTGCTATATGAACGATTCACGGTCTTCAGCTTTGACTTCAGCTCTTCATATCCGAGATCCTTTTTCTTCAAAGATTGATACAAATGCTGATCTTGTTTCAGCGCCTTTTGATACTCCTTGTAAAGCTGATCATATGACGCATATCGTTTCTCAATCGATTTGACCGTTTGATCTGCTTTCTCTTTTAACTCCGCATCTTGCAATCGTGCGGCAGATTCCTTTACCGTTTTCAATTCTTTTTTCGATTCATCCATACTGTCTTTTTCTGTCTTTAAATGTTCTTCTCTTTGTGCTGCCGATGCTAACGCCTGATCAGAAAGGCTTGCCACTGTTTTTGTATGGTCCTTTGTTGTTTGAATCATTTTTTTATACAGCTTCTGCTCTTTTTCTTCATAGCTTTGCAGTGTACCTTGCTCTTTTTCGAAGGATGCTTCTTTTTCACTCATTTTCGTCATTGCGTCCTGCATATCATTGAATGGACTTTGACCTCCGCACCCTGTCAGCAAAAGGGTACATATCCCCGCTAAAGCAGCACCTGCTTTCATGCTTCTTTTCATCTGTCTCATGACAAGGTCCCCCTTTACATCTCCACATACCACTATAATTTTTATAGACGTTTGTGACAAGGAAAGAGGTCAGTCAAATGAGGCGGAGAAGATTTTTTTCAAGCAATAGGCGCATGACTATACAAATAGTGCATTCATACATAGTTTATATTACACGCTTCGCCTTCACTTATGAGAGGCCAAGTGTATTTCCAAAGGAGGTCAAAAGTATGTCTAATTATAGTCATGGAAGTATGTATGGTGGATACGGCGGTTACGGATATGGTTTCGGTGGTGGATATGGCGGCGGCTGTTGTTACCCAAGTTATGGCGGTGGATACGGATGCGGATACGGCGGCGGACGTACATTCGCTTTAATCGTTGTGCTTTTCATCCTATTAATTATTGTTGGCGCAGCATTCTTAGGCGGCGGTGGCTGCTGCTAAGGCTGTTTAAGCCTCTGACCGGTCTCATAGGACCGGTCTTCTTTATTTCATTGCATATGTTGTGTATCATTTTATATACTTTACATACAAAGGAAATAGGAGTGAAGTTTTGTGATTACCATGGATGATATCGTAAGGGACGGACATCCCGTCTTAAGACAAACAGCTGAAGCGGTCGAGCTCCCGCCGACAGAAGAGGAAAAACAGCAATTAGCTGACATGATCGAATTCGTCAAAAACAGTCAGGATGCTGACATTGCTGAAAAATATGGACTAAGACCCGGCGTTGGATTGGCAGCTCCGCAAATCAATATTAGTAAACGAATGATCGCTGTTCACTGTGAGGATGAAGACGGAGAAGAATACAGCTATGCTCTGTTCAACCCGCGTATTGTCAGTCATTCAGTCAAAAGAGCTTATTTAGCGACTGGTGAAGGCTGCTTATCAGTTGATGAAGCCATCCCTGGATTTGTTCCTCGATATCAAAAAATCAGGGTCAAGGCCACTACGCTTGAAGGAGAGGACATTGATATCCGTCTAAAAGGGTTCCCTGCCATTGTCTTTCAGCATGAAATTGACCATTTAAATGGCATTATGTTTTATGATCATATCCAAAAGGATCAGCCGTTCGCTGAGCCAGAAAACTCTGTTGCGATCGGCAGATCATAACATAAAAAGAAGACCCGGCGATCTAAGGGTCTTCTTTTTTATTCTTCAATGAGGCCAAGCTGGGTCACTGCATGGAATATGCCGTCCTCATCTACTGGCTTTGTCACAAAATCAGCCAATGCTTTCAGTTCACTCACAGCATTTCCCATCGCCACACCTGTTCCAGCAAACGAAATCATTTCTCTATCATTCAGTCCGTCTCCAAAGGCAATGGTATCCTTTTGATCGTAAGGAAGTCTTTCGATGACTCGTTTGATTCCTTCAGCTTTTGATCCGCCTTTTGGCAGAACGTCTGTTGACAGCTCATGCCATCTGACAAGGTCAATTTCTTCGCGGAATGCCTTATACTCCACTTCCTCTTCTGCCTTACAAAATAACAGCATTTGAAAAATGTCGTTTTCTTTAAAGAAAGATACATCGTGCTCAGGATGCTCTGTTTTTAAAGTACCGATTCCTTCATGGATAAACGGATGATTCGGCACAGACGCCTTCATCGTTTCTTCTCCCATAAAAACGAGTGGATGATCATGACGATCCGCTGTCTCATAAATCCGCTCCATCAGCTCCTGCTTCAGCGGATTACCGTAAATAACGTCTCCCTCATACATGACATACTGACCGTTATAAGCAATGAATGAGTCAAGCCCTAATTCTTCTAAAATGGGCCGAATCAGAAAAGGAGAACGCCCAGATGCAATAAAGAGATGATGACCTTTTTCTTTTAATAAATGAACCGCTCGCTTCGTTGACTCAGGTATATTTTTATCATGATCATATAAAGTACCGTCGATATCAAAAAAGATGACTTTTTTATTCATATCTCGCCCTCCTGCCTTTCGTTATGTATATACACTCCCTTTCATCATACAGAAAGATTTCAGCTTTCGAAACCAATTCCTTTTGAAAGCGCCTATTTCCCACATATAACCATGTAACATTCAATAGAAACATCATATAATACAAGTATATAGAGAGACCGGAACACGCTGGTTAAGCTTACTTCAACCCGAAAGGAGGCGGCATGTGATGCTTCGTCGTCTGCGTAAGAAAATTCGAAGACAATGGAAGGACATGCTTCGCAAAAAATCGATTGCTTAAAGGGATCTTCCGCACATTTGCCGAAGGTCCTTTTTTCTCAGAGACTTTTCTTATGCGCGTTTTTTTAATATAATAGAATAAGCGAGTGTAACATACGGTATTTAAGGAGAGATTTGGATGATATATAAGGTATTTTTTCAGGCAAGTACTACTGAGGTACCTGTAAGAGAACACACAGATTCACTATACGTTGAAGCGGTTTCTGAAAGAGACGTACGCGATAAGTTGAAAAAACATAACTACAACATTGAATTCATTCAGCCTGTAGACGGTGCTTTTTTAGACTATGAACGAGAAAGTGAAAATTTTAAAGTATTGGAGCTATGAGAGGAATGAAATTTGTTAAAAACGATCAGGCGGCAGTTTTTGCGCTCGGCGGTTTAGGCGAGATCGGTAAAAACACGTATGGCGTTCAATTTCAAGATGAAATCATTTTAATTGATGCAGGTATTAAGTTTCCTGAAGACGAGCTTCTTGGAATTGACTACGTCATCCCTGACTATACGTACTTAGTTAAAAACGAAGATAAAATCAAAGGTCTTTTCATCACTCACGGACATGAAGACCACATCGGCGGTATCCCTTACCTTCTCAAGCAAGTGAATATTCCAGTTTACGGCGGCAAACTCGCAATCGGCCTACTTCGTAATAAATTGGAAGAGCATGGTCTCTTGAGACAAACAAAACTTCATATTTTTGAAGAAGAAGATACCATTAAATTTAGAAAAACAGCTGTGTCTTTCTTTAGAACGACACACAGTATTCCAGATTCTTATGGAATTGTCGTCAAGACACCTCCTGGTAACATCGTACATACAGGTGATTTCAAGTTTGACTTTACTCCTGTTGGCGAGCCTGCCAATTTAACCAAAATGGCTGAGATCGGAAAAGAAGGCGTTCTTTGTCTTTTATCTGATAGTACAAACAGTGAAATCCCAGAATTTACGATGTCTGAAAGACGCGTAGGTGAAAGCATTGATGACATCTTTAGAAAAGTCGATGGACGCATCATCTTTGCCACGTTTGCTTCAAACATTCACAGACTTCAGCAAGTGATTGAGTCTGCTGTTGCCAACGGCAGAAAAGTCGCTGTATTTGGACGCAGTATGGAGTCTGCTATTGATATTGGACAAGATCTTGGCTATATTAAATGTCCAAAAAACACGTTTATTGAACATAATGAAATCAACCGCCTTCCAGCAAACAAAGTGACAATTCTTTGTACTGGGAGCCAGGGTGAACCGATGGCAGCTCTTTCTCGTATTGCGAACGGTACTCACCGCCAGATTTCTATTAACCCTGGAGACACTGTTGTCTTCTCGTCTTCACCAATCCCAGGTAACAATATTAGCGTAAGCCGCACCATTAACCAGCTTTATCGTGCCGGCGCCGAGGTCATTCATGGCTCGCTTAATAATATTCATACATCTGGTCACGGCGGACAAGAAGAACAAAAACTCATGCTCCGTTTAATTAAACCAAAATTCTTTATGCCGATTCATGGTGAATACCGCATGCAAAAAACGCATATCAAACTTGCGAATGATTGCGGCATCCCTGAGGAAAACTGCTTTATCATGGATAACGGTGAAGTTCTTGCACTGAAAGGTGACGAAGCAAGTGTCGCTGGCAAAATCCCATCAGGCAACGTGTATATCGACGGAAGCGGTATTGGCGATATCGGAAACATCGTTTTAAGAGACCGCCGCATTCTTTCTGAAGAGGGCCTTGTTATTGTGGTCGTCAGCATGGACATGAAAGAATTCAAAATCTCTGCTGGTCCTGATTTGATCTCAAGAGGTTTTGTCTACATGAGAGAATCTGGAGACCTGATCAACGATGCACAGGATCTAATTTCAAAGCATCTTGAAAAAGTAATGGAACGTAAGACAACTCAGTGGTCTGAAATTAAGAACGAAATTACTGACACCCTTGCACCTTTCCTTTATGAAAAAACAAGACGCCGTCCAATGATCTTACCGATTATTATGGAAGTGTAATCACAAAAAGAGACACAGCCAAGCGGCTTGTGTCTCTTTTTTTCACCATTCATTGAAAAAAGCGCATATATACATATGCGGTTTCTCTCTTTTTATGATTGAATTGGGAGATGCTGAAAGCTTCTGACATCAAACAAACCCTTTGTCGTCATTTTCACATCAGGAATGACTGGAAGTGCCAAGAAGGACAGCGTCAAAAATGGATTAAAATCTAAAGTAAAGCCTGTTTCTTTCAACGCTTCATGGAGTGCATGAAGGCTTTCATTTACAAGATGTGCCGGCTGATCTGAAAGTAAACCAGAGATCGGTAATGGCAGCGTATGAAGAGACTGGCCCTCTTTGACAACCGTCAAACCGCCGCCTGCTTCTTTTAATGCGTCAATGGCTTTCACGATATCAGCATCATTTGTGCCAACCGCAATTAAATTGTGAGAATCATGCGCAACCGTTGTTGCAATTGCGCCCTTTTCTAATCCAAAGCCGCTGACAACCCCTATTCCCATTTCAGATAAGCCTTGATGGCGTTCGACAAGCACCATTTTTAATACATCTCTTTCTGTATCACTAGTGAATTGTCCGTTCGTTTCTGAAGGAGAGATTTGTTCTAATTTTGTTTCTAGCTGATTCGGAATAATGCGGATGACATTCATTTTTTGATGAGCTGTGATAGGCAGAGCCAGATCCTGCTCTTGAACGTCTATAGCATGAACAGATTGTAATAAGGCTGGACTCGGTGCAATTTTTTCGACACTTGGCTTGTACTCTCCATGCTGCGCCACCAATTCTCCTGCAATAAATACGCTGGTGATGTCTACTTGATGAAGATCAGAGACAAGCATAAAATCAGCATCAAAGCCTGGCGCAATGGCTCCCTTTGTTTTGAGGCCAAAACACTCCGCTGCGTTTAAACTTCCCATTTGATACGCTAAAAATGGGTCTAATCCTTCTTTTATAGACATACGTACTTGTTCATCAATACTTCCTTCAGCCATTAAATCATCTAAATGTTTATCATCGGTACAAAAGAAAAAGCGTCTCACATTCTTTTCATTCACAGCTGGTAAAACGTTTTTCACGTTTTTGGCAACAGAGCCTTCTCTCAGCATGACATACATGCCTCGTTTTACACGTTCAAGGGCTTCGCCGGCTGTTGTTACCTCGTGATCTGTTTGGACACTCGCTGTGCGGTAAACGTTTATTAAACGGTCTGTTAAGCCTGCTAGATGGCCATCAATCAATTTATTCTCATTTTGAGCATCAAGCAGCTTTTGAAGCATATCTTCTTCTGCCTGCTCCACACCGACGTAATCCATCACCTCGGCAAGACCAAGAACCTCTTTCTCTTGATACAAAGGCTTTAAATCTTTCGCTTTTAAAACAGCACCTGATCGCTCAAAACTAACTGCCGGTACGCAGGATGGCAGCATGAAATAAATATTTAAGGCAGCTTTTCTCGCTTCTTCCAGCATAAAACGGATGCCTGTGATCCCTGACACATTGGCAATTTCATGCGGGTCTGTTACGACAGTTGTCACACCGCGCGGGACGACAGCTTTGGAGAATTCAGCAGGGGTAACCATAGAGGACTCGATATGAACGTGGCCATCAATAAAACCGGGTATAAGCATTTGACCTGTTGCATCCAGCTCCTGTTCTCCCTCGTACTCTCCAATCCCTACTATTTGTCCATTTTCAACAGCGACATCAGCGTCTAGCCATTCCTGGTTAAACACGTCCATAACCTGCGCATGTTTAATCACTAGGGCTGCTTTTTTTCTCTTTGCAGCTACCTCAATTTGATGTCTGAAAAGCTCCTTATCCAACGACACTGCCTCCTCCAAGTAAACAATATAATGTTTCTTATCGTAAACGAATCTGTTTGCCCAGTCAATGACATTTAGAGAAAATCATCCAGATAAAAAGACTGATTTTTATTTCTGAATAGTGATAATTGCATGAAAAATATGATGATTGACTTTAGCTGTTTATGCAGAACAAAACAGCCCTTTTAAATGTCTTCTTTCCTCTTCATTGTCCACCTCATGTGTACACAATCATATTAAAAAACACCCCGCCCAGGAGTGTTTAATAATCGTTCTGCATTTCTCGTTTTTCAAAGCGTCCGATATCGGCAACTGCCCCAATGACAATCAGAATATCTTCTTTTTGAATCATTTCATCTGCGAGCGGTGAAACAATCACTTCTTTCCCACGCTTAATCGCCACAATATTAATGCCATATCTCGCTCTAATATCGAGATCTAAAAGAGAATGCCCTGCAAGCCTGCTGTTGGCAACGATTTCAATGAGGCTGTACTCATCTGACAGCTCAAGATAATCTAATACGTTATTGGAGATGATTTTATGTGCAATTCGTCTGCCCATGTCCCGCTCTGGATGAACGATGCGATCAGCCCCAATTTTATTTAGTACCTTTTCGTGATAGTCGTTTTGCGCCTTTACTGTGACCATTTTGACGCCAAGCTCTTTCAGCATAATCGTCGTTAAAATACTGGCCTGAATGTTTTCACCAATCGCAACGATGACATGATCAAAATTGCGGATACCGAGATTTTTTAAAACAGATTCGTCCGTCGAATCGCCAATCACCGCATGTGAGGCAATTTTCGTGTATTCGTTCACTCGATCTTCATTCATATCCATGGCCATGACTTCAAGTCCTTCTTCGCTCAGCGCCTTGCAAATACTTCCGCCAAAACGCCCAAGACCAATGACTGCATATTCCTTTTTCATCTTCAGACTCCTTTTATCTCACTTACCATGCATTTTACTACGGTTTGATTAATGAATCCATATGCAAGCGAATTTTTTTGCGGAATGCTTCACTTAAATAAAGATCTGCTCCTTTTTCAATTTCACTGCGGTAATGACCTGGCGGAGCAATTTCTTCGCTCTTTTGAAGAACTAGAAAGGTTAAACAGTCTTCATATATTTGATCACCTATTTTGACATCGACAAAAGCTGGACGATATGTGCCCTCATAGACGCCTTCTCGTTTGTACAAATATCGAATGGCATCAAAAGGAACCTCATATAAAACGCCCTCTGTTTCTCCGCCGTCTTCTACCATATCGGCTCTTGATCCATCAGGCCTTACCAATGTAAATCTAGTTGTAAAGCCGTTCAGAGCACCGCCGCCGATGATTTGTTTAAAATAATGATCAACTTCCGCCAGTTTAAATCTTGCATCATCCATACAGGAGCCATAGGCAAAATAATAGAAGGATGCCGGCTGCTGCTGCCACATTCTATATTCCTTCCAGCAGCCGCTCTCGATCTCCTTCAGCGATGATGCCTTCTGCTTTGGTAAAGTGTATGTAAGAGCCGCCACCGGCCCTTGGTCTGTCATGACATCGATCTCCTGCTTGTCATACCCTTCCTCAAGTAAATCTATCTTATTCAGCGTGCTTGCGGTTACCTCGTACAATTCTCCATATACTGTGCTTTTCTCTTTTGGAACGCACACAGGGTATCCTTGACCTGTATCATAGATTCTGCCACTGATCCAAGCTGATTTAGCTAATGGCCTGCTTTCTTTCATATACGTCTCGTGGTGCTCTTCATGCTGCAGAAGCGTCCCATATACAAATAAAGCTTTCGCCTTCATGAAATCACGTCCTCTCGCCTTGCTGCTGTCTGCATTTTTGCCACACAGGTAAATAGATATGAAAAGCTGTACCTTTTCCCAGCTCACTGACCACATCCATCCTACCGTGATGATCTTTTAAAATTGCTGCACAGATGGTGAGGCCAAGTCCCGTCCCTTCTGTTTTGGTGGAGAAGAAAGGATCATATATTTTCTGAATATCCTCTTCAGACATCCCTTTTCCTTCATCTTGAATGGTAATTTTCCATTCGTTCATCACTTTTTCTGTTGATATGTATATACTGCCGCCTTCAGGCATAGCCTCAATGGCATTTTTGATTAAATTAATGAACAGCTGCTTCATTTGGTTAGCGTCTGCTAATATAGCGCCGGCATCCTGCTTTTTAAATGGCTGTTTGAGATCAATATTCGAAAGGACTGCATTGGTTTTTAGCAATGTAATGACCTGCTCTAACAGTGCATGAAGCTGAACTTCTTGAAACTGGACCGACTGCGGCTTTGCCAGTACAAGCAGCTCACTTAAAACAAAATCAATCCGTTTAATTTCGGAAAAGATAATGTCAAAATAATCGGTTCTTTCAGGATATTGCGTTTTCATCAGCTGCAAAAAGCCGTTTACTGAGGTCAGCGGATTTCTGACTTCATGGGCGATTCCAGCGGCTATTTGTCCTGCAACGGCCAGCTTTTGCGCCTGCATTTGCAATTGTTGATTTGATTTTTCAAGCTCAAGCTTTGCCAGCTTTTGTTTTGTAATATCTGCAACTGTTCCAATACCTCCAGTAAACTGGTGCTGCTCATCAAAGTAGAGCTTATAATGAACGTCTCCCCATACTTTCTTCCCCTCTTTATGAAGAAGCTGCAGCTCGATCCGCCCTGAATCTTTATGCTCTTTGATGACAGATGACAAATGCTGAATAACTCTTTCTTCTTGATCAAAGTACTGATTGTACATCGTACCTAGACATTCATCTATATCATAGCCGGTCATTTGTTTCCATGCTTGATTTAAGAAGATGATGTGCCCTTTTTCATCTGTTTCAAAGACAATTTCTTGCAAGTTATCTGTAATTCGATTCAGCCGCTCTGTCAGCTTGTGTGCTTCTTTTTCTCTCTTATTTAGATCTGACACAAGTAAATTCAAGCGGTCTACATATCCCGAGACAACCCAGATCCCTGCTAACACAACGACTGTAAAGGCTAGATCGAGCGGCCAATTAATTTGATAGCCGCCTAGATAATAAAAGAAATCCCAGCTTATGATTAAGATAAATGCAAGAACAGATAACACGATCCGCACTTGATATGTTTTGTTCAAATGATTCCACCTGCCGCCCTGAGATTCTTTGTCAATTGTACCATTTTCCACTTATTTTTTGAGGGAGATGGGGCATTTTTAAGGAACTTTTTTAAAGAAAAAATAGCCTGTTCTCAGCACAAAGGAAGAGAGCAGGCTATTTTGATTACTTCTGAAGAGCTTCTTGCAGCTCTTTTAACAGCAGTTCTGCGCCTTCAGCGCTTAATGTAATTTGACCATTTCCATATTCATGGTTCTCTGATGTAATCTCACCAGTCATGAGACAAACGCCCTCTGGCTGATATTTTTTCAAGACGATTTTATCTCCATCTATAAAAAATTCCATACTGTCTTTAATAGCGATATCAAGTGCTCTTCTCAATTCGATTGGCATCACAATACGCCCTAGTTCGTCTACTTTTCTTACGACTCCGATAGATTTCAATTTCGTTCCCTCTTTCTTTCATTAGCTCAAGATCAATCTGTTTTTCACCAATTGATATATCGTAGACGTAAGAGATTCTTAAAAGGTTTCTCCTCTATAAAAATTTTTTTCATAAAAGAAAAAACAAAGGGAAAATTTATTGTGATTGTCAAAATGATACTTGAATTTTACAGATTCATTTCAAGGTGATCACAAACCCCCACAAATGACATCAACCCTCTGAACTTTTAAATGTAAAATTGTTTAAAACAGCAAAAATAGAGATTGGGTGAAAACATGTTTCAAAATGCCGAAATTGGAATTGATTTAGGAACAGCTAACATATTGGTTTATAGTAAAAATAAGGGAATTATTTTAAATGAACCTTCCGTCGTAGCAGTCGATACAGAAACAAAGACTGTACTTGCCGTCGGATCAGAAGCAAAAGAAATGATCGGGAAAACACCTGGAAAAATTGTTGCGATCCGTCCGATGAAAGACGGTGTCATCGCTGATTATGATATGACAACAGATTTACTTAAACAAATCATGAAAAAAGCAGGAAAAAATATCGGGTTTACCTTCAGAAAGCCAACTGTCGTTGTATGTACACCTTCTGGTTCAACAGCTGTTGAGCGCCGCGCCATCAGCGATGCTGTGAAAAACTGCGGAGCAAAACATGTGCATTTAATTGAAGAACCTGTTGCAGCTGCAATCGGTGCTGATCTTCCGGTAGACGAGCCTGTTGCGAACGTCGTAGTCGATATTGGCGGCGGAACAACAGAAGTTGCGATCATTTCATTTGGCGGCGTTGTCTCTTGTCATTCGATTCGAATTGGCGGCGATCAGCTGGATGAAGATATCATTACGTTTGTCAGAAAGAAATATAACCTATTAATCGGCGAACGGACGGCCGAGCAGGTGAAAATGGAAATTGGGTATGGTCTCATTGAACATGAGCCTGAATCATTAGAAGTGCGCGGTCGCGACCTTGTGACAGGTCTGCCAAAAACGATCACACTTGTCTCTCATGAAATTCAAGGCGCCATGCGAGAATCACTTCTTCATATTTTAGAAGCGATCCGTGCCACACTAGAGGACAGCCCTCCAGAGCTAAGCGGAGATATTGTAGACCGCGGCGTCATTTTAACTGGCGGAGGCGCTCTTTTAAATGGAATACAAGAATGGCTTTCTCAAGAGATTGTGGTTCCAGTCCATATTGCAGCCAATCCCCTTGAATCTGTTGCAATTGGAACAGGTCGTTCATTAGAAGTGATCGACAAATTGCAAAAAACTTTAAAATAATCTTCTTGTTCTACTTCTTTTTTTGTCATTTCGATCATATCGTGAGAAATGGATAAACGTGAAGGAGGAAGAACATGTTGCTTGATTTAGGTAAACGGGTCGTTGTCACAGTCATTTTAACGGGTATTATTTTAGGAGGAATGAGCCTGTCGTTTTCACATATGCCGCCTTCTAATGCACAGCCTGTGAAACAACTGAACCGCTAAAAAAGCCGCCCAAAAGCGGCTTTTTTATTTTGGCTTTAAACGGGCTCCCCATTTTCCTTTTCGGTCATAAATCTGATATGATGAACATGACTAAAGGAGGGTTTTTTTATGAGTTCATTTGAAAAACAACTAGATCAATATGCGAAGACCATCGTTGAAGTCGGTGTGAATGTACAAAAGGGGCAGGAAGTCGTTGTATCGGCATTTACTGAATCTGCACATCTTGTTCGTCTTGTAGCGAAACACGCGTATGAGCGCGGGGCGAAAAACGTACATATCCGCTGGAGTGATGGTGTTCTCACCCGTTTAAAGTATGAACATGCGCCACAGGATGTATTTGAGCAATTCCCTGAATGGGAAGCACAGATGATGGAAATCATCGCAAAACGCGGAGGCGCTTTTATTACCATCCTGTCAGAAAGCCCTGACCTTTTGCGAGGCATTGATTCGAAAAAAATCGCTGCACAGCAAAAAGCTGCTGGTTCAGCACTACATACATATCGTCAATACGTTCAATCTGACAAAGTCGCTTGGACAGTCGTAGGTGCTGCATCAAAAGAATGGGCGAAAAAGATTTTCCCTGATCATACAGATGAAGAAGCTGTCACGTTATTGTGGGATCAAATCTTTAAAGTCGCACGCGCTGATCAAACAGATCCAGTTGAGGCTTGGAAAAAGCACGATGCGTCATTAAATGAAAAGGTCAAAATACTCAATGAACGCCACTACCACAAGCTTCATTATGAAGCACCGGGCACAGACTTAACGATCGAGCTTCCAGAGCAGCATATTTGGGTAGGTGCTGGCAGCGTAAGTGAACGCGGAGTCTCGTTCATGGCCAACATGCCGACAGAAGAAGTCTTTACCGTACCGAAAAAAGACGGTGTAAACGGGACAGTCTCAAGCACAAAGCCGCTCAGCTATGCTGGAAACATCATTGATGAGTTTTCATTAACCTTTGAAAATGGCCGGATTGTGGATGTGAAAGCAAAAGAAGGCGAAGATATTTTAAAATCTCTCGTTGAAACAGATGAAGGCTCTCATTATCTAGGTGAGGTTGCCCTCGTACCAGATGATTCACCAATTTCTAACTCAAATATTCTTTATTACAATACACTTTACGATGAAAATGCATCAAATCACCTTGCCATCGGCAGCGGATATGCGTTTAATATCGAAGGCGGAAAAGAAATGAAACGAGAGGAATTGGATGCTGCGGGTGTGAACAGCAGTATTACACACGTTGATTTTATGATTGGTTCAAAGGAAATGAATATTGACGGAATCACAAAAGACGGGAAACACGAACCGATCTTTCGAAATGGAAACTGGGCGATTTAATCAAAAAAAGACATCCTATGGATGTCTCAGATTGAAGACAAAGGGCTAAAATGATCTTTATTTTAGCCCTTTGTTTTCTTTTCAGCGTATAGAAAACCTTTGCAGTCTAGGAAGGGCGAGCACCAGAACGGAGCGAATTTGACATTCGTGAGTACTGGAGCGCAGACCTGACACCGAATGCGAGGGTTTGTCTACACGCTGAGACATCCTATGGATGTCTTTTTTATTTATGCGTAAAGCTCTTCAAGTCTTTTTTGGATGTCTTGATCTGATAAAAACTCATCATATGTTGTTTGTTTATCGACGATGCCATTTGGCGTCACTTCGATAATCCGGTTTGCGACTGTTTCAACAAACTGATGGTCATGAGATGAGAAGAGCATGGCTCCTTTAAAGCTCATGAGACCGTTATTCAGCGCTGTAATGGATTCTAGGTCTAAGTGGTTCGTTGGCTCATCCAGCAGCAAAATATTCGCTCCAGACAGCATCATTTTTGATAACATACAACGAACCTTTTCTCCTCCTGATAAGACACTTGCTTTTTTCTTCACTTCTTCCCCAGAGAAAAGCATACGTCCTAAGAAACCACGCAGGAAGCTTTCGCTTTGATCATTCGGAGAATATTGACGGAGCCAATCAACGAGATCAACGTCATTTCCTTCAAAGTATTCACTATTATCTTTCGGGAAAAAGGCTTGTGACGTTGTGACGCCCCATTTAAATGATCCGCTGTCTGGCTCCATTTCACCAGCAAGGATTTTAAATAATGTGGACACAGCAAGCTCATTACGGCTTAAGAACGCAATTTTATCTTCGCGGTTCATAATAAAGCTGACATTATCCAGTACTTTTACACCGTCAATTGTTTTTGATAGACCTTCTACTTGAAGGACATCATTTCCGATTTCACGCTCTGGCGCAAAATGAACATACGGATATTTACGTGAAGACGGCTTAATGTCATCTAAAGAGATTTTATCAAGCAATTTCTTTCTTGATGTCGCTTGCTTCGATTTAGAAGCGTTCGCACTAAACCGGGCAACGAATTCTTGAAGCTGCTTAATTTGTTCTTCTTTTTTCTTATTCGCTTCTTGGCTTAGTTTCAGCGCTAACTGGCTGGACTCATACCAAAAATCATAGTTACCGACGTATACTTGGATTTTTCCGAAATCAAGGTCCGCAATATGTGTACATACTTTATTTAAGAAGTGACGATCATGCGAAACGACGATGACGGTATTTTCAAAGTTAATGAGGAACTCTTCGAGCCACTGGATTGCTTGTAAGTCCAAGTGGTTCGTCGGCTCATCGAGAAGAAGAACGTCAGGCTTGCCAAATAAAGCTTGAGCTAAAAGTACTTTTACCTTTTCAGAACCGCCAAGCTCAGACATTTTCTTCGATTGAAGGCTTTCTGGAATGCCAAGACCCTTTAATAGGATTGCTGCTTCACTTTCAGCTTCCCAGCCGTTTAATTCGGCAAATTCACCTTCAAGCTCCGCTGCACGAATCCCGTCTTCATCTGAGAAATCAGGTTTCATATAGATCGCATCTTTCTCCTGCATCACATCATATAGACGTTTGTGACCCATGATGACGACTTTCAGCACTTCAAACTCTTCGTATTCAAAGTGGTTCTGTTTTAAAATCGCTAAACGCTCGCCAGGACTCATATGAACATCGCCCGTTTGAGGCTCAATTTCTCCAGAAAGAATTTTTAGGAACGTTGATTTACCAGCTCCATTGGCACCAATTAATCCGTAACAGTTGCCAGGAGTGAATTTAATATTTACTTCTTCAAATAGTTTACGATCAGCAAAGCGCAAACTAACATTATTTACTGCAATCATTTATTAATCCTCCATCACTCATTCATCATTATGAAGTATAACATGAATAACGTTTGATAGAAACGTCTCTCGCTAAGAACGAAGGCTTTTTGTCTATTATGATATAATAAACGGGAATGATTGATTGAAGGAGTTCGGGCGATTTGAGATTACTCACACTGTTGGAATACTGTTTATTGATTTTCTTTATGGGCATTTATTTATCTGCAACAGGCTTTAATGCGAGGGACTTTGGGCTTTATATTGGGCTTGTCCTCATTTACACACTGGTCCACATCTTTTCCAAACGCTTTTTACAAAAGCGGGGAAAAGAAAACCAAAAGATCGGATTGTTTCGATCCGTTTTAGCCATTACCGGATCTGTGTTCGCTTCTGTTCTTGCGATTGTAATCATTGTTACGGTGCTCACACCAAATTAAAAACGACCCTTCTGTAAGGGTCGCTCGTTCAAGTACCTTTCTCTTGCCCATGAGAAGGTGCTTTTATTTTGTCTGTCGAATATCGCCAAATGGGAAGAAAACAAATTCTGATGTCCCGACAACCCGATCCTTTTCAATGAGGCCAAGTCCATTTCGGCTGTCCATGGAATTGAGTCTGTTGTCCCCCATTACAAAGTAATCGTTTTTCGGTACTTTCACTGGACCAAAATCTCCAGTTAAATGCACTTCATACTCTTTCGCATGCGCCTTGTTCTCTTTTAAATAAGGCTCATCTACTTTTTTACCATTAATGTAAAGCGTATCATCCTTCATTTCAATCGTATCACCTGGAAGGCCGATCAATCGTTTGACATAATGAATCTTCTGACCATCTTTTCCATTAATAATCACAATGTCACCGCGTTTCACACCACCGAGATAATTAATGGTTTTGTTGACAAACAGCTTTTCCCCGTCATGAAGGGTCGGTTCCATTGACTCTCCTTCCACCACATACGGTTCAAATATAAACGTACGGATGAGCAAGACGAGCGCAAGTGCGATTAAAATGGCTTTGATCCATTCAAACAGTGAACTTTTCTTCTCTGTTTTGGCTTGCTTCGCATCAGATTGAATGTCATTTTCGTTTTGTTTGTTTTCTTCGTTCAAAATACTGCTTCCTCCTAAGACTTTCTGCTAAAAGACTTGAAACGTGAATTGAATAACTTTACTTTATCATATGTCAATTAAAAATTCACAAGACAACCATCTAATTAGATATTTTTTCCTAATTCACTGATAATTAAACAAAAAGAAGCACCGTTTTACACGATGCTTCTCATCTGCATTACGCTTCTTGCCTAACTGGTTTTTTCAAAATACCCAGTAAAATCGCTGTCACAACGGCACCGATTAAGATGCTGATGATATAAAGAACTGGATGATTTGTTACCCAGAAAACAAATAGTCCGCCATGCGGTGCAGGAAGCGTCACTCTGAAGAATTCCGTTAATCCGCCAGCAACTGCTGCACCAATAACAGCTGAAGGAATCACACGAAGAGGATCTGCCGCCGCAAATGGGATTGCTCCTTCCGTGATGAAGGCAGCTCCCATGAAGTAACATGTAATCCCTGCTTCACGGTCACGTTTTGAAAACTTATTTCTAAAGATCGTTGTTGCAAGTGCAATACCTAGTGGTGGTACCATTCCGCCTGCCATAATTGCAGCATGCGGTGCATAGTTGCCAGCAGCAATCATCGCAAGACCAAATGTGTAAGCCGCTTTGTTAATTGGGCCTCCCATATCAATTGCCATCATACCAGCTAAAATAATACCCATTAAGACAAGGTTTCCCGTACCTAATGATTCAAGCCAATGTGTTAATCCGTCCATCACCATTTTCACTGGTGTGTTGACAATATAATGCATGATAATGCCTGTGAAGAAAATACCGAACAATGGATACAGCAGAACCGGTTTAATCCCGTCGAGTGTCTGCGGTACGAATGTGAATACTTTTTTGAGCAGCACAACAATGTAACCTGCTAGGAAACCAGCAATCAATCCGCCTAAGAACCCTGCACCTGCTGCTGACGCCATAAAACCACCGACCATACCTGGCGCAAAACCTGGACGATCTGCAATACTCATGGCAATAAATCCAGCTAATACCGCAACGATTAAGGCAAGTGCATTATCGCCGCCAATTCCTTTTAAGACAGCTGCAAATGAATTAAATGAAGGGTCCTTAGGATCTGCTGAGTTAATGCCCCAGAAGAATGAAATCGCAACAAGGATACCGCCTCCGACAACAAATGGAAGCATGTTACTTACACCACTCATTAAGTGCTTGTAAAATCCGCTTCTTCCTTTGCCAGATGATTCATTTTCGTCTTTAGAAGAACTGCCGCCTGAACCTTTATAAATCGGCGCATCTTGATTGATTGCTTTTTCAATTAATTCCTGTGGACGGCGAATACCAGCTGTTACAGGGACTTCAATGACATGCTTGCCTTTAAAGCGTTCCATTTCTACTTGCTTGTCCGCTGCCACAATGATGGCTGGTGCTTCTTCAATTTCTTTTGCTGTAAGGGCATGTTTAATACCGCCAGAGCCGTTTGTTTCAACTTTAATGTCAACGCCCATTTCTTTTGCTTTTTCTTTCAAAGCATCTGCTGCCATAAATGTATGGGCAATGCCTGTCGGGCAAGCTGTTACTGCTAAAATTTTAGCAGGTTTTCCTTCTGCTGCCGGCTCCTCTTGAACTTCCTCTTCTTCTTCATCATCTTGATCATGTGTATTGATGATCTCAATGATTTCATCTTCAGTCGCCGCTTCAAGGAGCTGCTTTCGAATTTCTTCACGCATAAGAAGTGTGGATAAACGAGAAAGTGCCTCTAAGTGCGTGTTGTTTGCGCCTTCAGTTGCGGCAATCATAAAGACAAGATGACTCGGCTGCGCGTCTAGTGATTCATAATCAACGCCAGCAGTTGAGCGGCCAAATGCAATGGCAGGCTCTTTTACACTTGCTGTTTTAGCATGCGGGATGGCAATTCCTTCGCCAATACCAGTAGAGCTCTGTTTTTCACGATTGATCACAGCTTCTTTGTAGCCCTCTTTATCATTTAACTTGCCTGCTGTATCTAAAACAGTGACCAGCTCTTCAATGACTCCTTCTTTCTGCTGGCTGTTTAATTGAAGCTTAATGGTATGCTTCGTGAGTAGTTCTGTAATTTTCATGATGACTCCTCCTTTAAATGCGTGTGACTTTTACTTGTGGTAATAGTGTGTCAACAAGCTCTTTTGTGCCAAGCTCCTCAGAAAAGGCTGTAGCGCTTCCTGAAGTAACACCAAGCTTAAATGAATCTTCAATTGAAAGGCCTTTTGAAACGCCGGCTAAAAACCCTGCAACGACTGAATCTCCTGCTCCAACTGAATTAACGAGCGTTCCATTTGGAACATTGGACTGATAGATTCCTTCTTTACTGAATAAGAGGGCGCCATCTCCAGCCATGGAGACGATGACATGTTCAGCACCTTGTTCTAACAGCTTTTTCCCATAAGGAATTGCTTCTTCTGCTGATGAAATACTCGTCTCAAACATTTCACCAAGCTCATGATGATTTGGCTTCATTAAGAACGGTTTCATGTCTGCTGCTTTTTTTAACGCTTCGCCAGAAATATCAAGAACAACTCTTACACCTTGCTCTTTGCAAACTTCAGCAATGCGCTCATATGTGTTATGAGGTAATGAAGAAGGAATGCTGCCAGCTAAAACCACGACATCTCCTTCAGTCAGTGAAGAAAATTGAGATAGAAAAGACTCAAATTGCGCTTCAGTAATTGATGGGCCGAGTCCGTTGATTTCTGTCTCTTCACCTGTTTTTAGTTTCACATTGATTCTTGTATCTTCTGACACCTCGTGAAACGCTGTTTGTAATTGTTCGTTCTGTAAAAAATCTTGAATATATTTGCCTGTAAATCCACCAATGAATCCAAGTGCTTTTGATTCAACACCGTGACGTTTTAATAGCCTTGAGACATTGATTCCTTTACCACCTGGATATTTTTGATCATAGGTTGAACGATTTAAACCGCCGACTGCAAAATCCTCCACGTGTACGATGTAATCAACTGATGGGTTTAAAGTAACTGTATAAATCATGTTTTCACTACCTTTATAACCGTTTTTTCATGGTAATTATCGAATGAATCCTCTTTTGCGTCGTTTGTGATAATGGTGGCTTCCTGTAAACTAGCAAAGGCTGAAAACGATATTTCGCCAAACTTCGAGGCATCTGATAAGATGTAGGTTTTTTTCGCCTGTTTCATGGCTCTTTTTTTCATGAGAGCTTCCTCTGGATCAGGTGTTGTAAAACCCGCCTCAGGATGAATGCCGTTTGTCCCAACAAAGCTTTTGTCAAAACGATAATTTTCCATCGCTGTCAGAGCTGCGGCTCCCACCATGGCTCCTGTTCGATGTTTCACTGATCCGCCTATCAAGTAAAAGGTAATGCCTTTTCTCATGAGTGCTTCAATGTGCATCACACCGTTTGTCACCACGACAATATCTTGATCTGGATCGATATATTCAATCATTTGCTGTGTGGTTGTACCTGCATCTAAATAAATACAGTCGCCCTGTTTTAAAAGAGATGCCGCTGCCTCTGCTACCAATGACTTTTCTTGAAGGTTTTTGGCAGATTTCTCAAATACATCTGGTTCAAGGCGAATACTCGAAATCTTGGCTGCTCCTCCATGAACCCTTTTAAGAAATCCTTTTTCTTCAAGGGCTGATAAATCTCTTCTAATTGTAGATTCAGACGCATCCGTCATCATCGTTAAGTCCTGTATTTTAATGACATCATTTTCTTCTAAGCTGTCGATAATGAGTTGATGTCTTTCCGGTGTTAACATGAGAACACCCCTTTTGAAAACGTATTCATTTTGCGCGCACCTTTATTGTAATCGCTTTTTTCAACATTATCAATACAAAACAATCAAATACATTCAATAACTATCAAAATCTTTCACCATGGTCATCTTACCTTTATATGTACCATTTGTAAACTGAAAAATATGTGACATTAAGATGAAAGTCATGATATTAGCATTTCTATCATTTTTTATTTCATTCAATGGAACTAAAAAAAGCTTTTATGCGATTTGCATAAAAGCTTTTGATGTGTAATGAAGGCAAATGTAAACCATTTGTATGCTTTTTTCTTCTCCGAATTATTCATACCTGAGCGATTCAATAGGGTCTAGTCTCGCTGCTTTATTCGCAGGAATTAACCCAAAAACAATACCAATGAGCATACTAAACAGTACGCCTCCACAAACCACTTGCCAAGATACAAGAGACGGCCAGCCGGCAAATAGTGATACTAGCGAAGCACCGCCTAAACCAAGTGCAATTCCCATCAGCCCGCCGATAAGCGTTAAAACGACAGACTCAATTAAAAACTGAACGAGAATTTGCGCCCTTGTTGCGCCCATCGCCTTTCGAATACCGATTTCTCTTGTCCTCTCTGTCACAGAAACAAGCATAATATTCATCACACCGATGCCGCCGACAAGTAAAGAGATTCCGGCTATTGAGCCAATGATCGTTGTCATAACGGACGTTATTTGACCGATCCCTTCTGCAATTTCTTCCATATTGACCATTTCGTAAGCATCTTCTGTATGATGATTTTCATTTAATATGGCAGCCGCGCTCTTTCCTACTTCCTTCATTTGATCCGCATGTGCGACTTGAATAGACAACTTATCATATTCATTCATACCAAATGTGGAGGTGAGCATCGCAAATGGGACATATATTTCATTCATATCAAATGATAACATCCCTTTCTGTTTTGCTAACACACCGATGACTTCAACCGGCTGCCCGTTCATCCAAATCAGTTCACCTAATGCCTTTTGTCCATTGAATAGCTCTTTTAGTAAGCCATCCGAGATGAGGGCAGCTCTTCTGCCGCTTCTAAAGTCAATATCTCTTAAATTCTGTCCTTCTGCGATTTGTAATGAATGTACATTCGTATACCCCTCATTTATGCCGTTAACTGTCGCATCAACTGTCGTATCTTGAAATCTCAGCTGCATTCCTTGTGCAGTCGAGGAGGCGACCTGCTTTACCCCATTGATTGTCCTAATGCTTTTTATGTCTTCCTCAGTAAATGAGGCTTCGAATAAGGCATTTGGATTTGCATTTAACTCTTCGTCAGAAGGCGTATATGTCATATCAATGGTATTGTTTGGACCTGAAATCGATCCTTTTAACATTTGCTCACCGCCTTGACCAATCGCCACGACTGCAATGACTGATCCAACACCAATAATAATCCCAAGCATCGTTAAAATAGAACGTAATTTATGAGCTAAAACCGAATTCAGTGCTATTTTGATATTTTCAAAGAGTTTCATTCATAGCGTCCCCTTGTATCCATCTATCTTCAACAAGCCGTCCATCTCTCACAACGACCGTACGGTTTGTATACGCAGCTATTTCTTCTTCATGGGTGACAAGCACAATCGTTGTCCCTTCCTCATTCAGCTGTGTAAACTGTTCCATAATTGACATGCTTGTTTTTGAGTCGAGCGCACCAGTCGGTTCATCTGCTAAAATAAGCTGAGGCTTATTGACAATCGCTCGTGCAATTGCCACCCTTTGCTTTTGTCCTCCTGACAACTCACTTGGCATATGTTTCATTCGATCGGTCAAACCAACCTTTTCAAGTGCCGATTCTGCACGTTCTTTTCTTTCCTTTTGGCTGATCCCAGCGTAAATCATTGGCAGTTCAACATTGCGCCTCGCATTTAACCTTGGCAGGAGGTGAAATTGCTGAAAAACAAATCCAATGGATTGATTTCGAATGACCGCAAGCTCTTGATCCTTTGCTGCTGACAGCTCTGTACCTTGAAAATGATAGTGTCCTGTCGTCGGACGGTCTAAACAGCCAATAATATTCATTAATGTTGACTTTCCAGAGCCGGACGGGCCCATAATGGACATATACTCGCCTTTCTCAATGACAAGATTCATGTCACTTAATACATCAAATGTTTCGTGTGCGACCTCATAGCTTTTTGTTACGTTGGAAAGCTGAATCATTCAGCATTCACTTCCATTCCGTCATACATATCATCTGTTGGATGAGCAATGATTTGATCCTCTGCCTTGACACCTTTTGTCACTTCAAGATCATGACCTGTCGTTTCCCCTATGACCACTTTTACTTTTTTCAGTACATTTTTTCGAACAACATAAACGTATTGTCCATCAGTCTCTTTTTTTACTGCTGTTTCAGGAATCGTTTGCGCTTGGCGCTTATCTGTTTCAATTTCCATGATCATTTTAAAACCAGGCTTCGCCTCAGGTTTCTTTCCCTTTATTTCAACTTCAACAGGATATTGAACCGTTTGATCGCTCGAAGTTGTTTCGGCTGCAGTCTGGACAGGAACAGCGCCCACTTTTTTCACGACTCCTTGCCAGCTCTTCCCGCGAATGACATCAGACGTTACCTTCACTTTTTGTTTCTTTTTGATTTTGATGGCATCATACTCTGAGATCAAACCCCGCACGATCATTTTTTTCTCATGACCAATATGGATGATCGGCTGCCTATCTTCCGGCCCCCCTGCTCCGGCCTCTTGCTCAATGGAAATCACTGTTCCATCAATTTTACTATGTACGGTTAAATCTTCTATTTGCGCCTTTACTTTTTCTTGGCTGATCTCTGCTTGCTTTTGTTCTAATTCAGCCGCTTTCAGTTCTAATTGAAGCTGATCTCGCTCGCTTTTGGCATTAGCGTCAGATCCGCCTGCTTTTTTCTCATCTAATTCACTCAGCCTTTTTTGCAATTGTTCCAGTTTTAATGTACTTGACTCAGCGGCTAGTGCTTGCTGCTGCTCCTCAAGCTCCAGTTCCTTGTTTTCATATGTAAGAAGCGGCGTTCCAGCCTTTACCTTTTCCCCTTCTTTCACAGCAATTCCCTTCAATTTCCCCTTCTCCTCTTCTTCATAGATGAACTGCTCTTCAGAGAACGAAAGTGTCCCGGGTGTCATCACCGTAGATGTGATTTCTTTCGGCGTGAGTTTGACTGTTTTAATCGCTGCTGTAGAAGCAGGCTTTGCTTGGTTTTTCGCAATATTAAATCCAATAAATAGTCCAATCATAATAATTAAAATAGATCCAATGATGATTTTCTTTCTCATAAAAACCTTCTACCCCCAGCTTACTGATATGTTAATTGCTGTTCCTACATATTGAAAAATTAACGATAAGATATAAAAAACGCCGATAATCACCCAAGAAATTCTCGGTGATATACGCCCAACTCGGATGAATAAAAAGCCTGTTAAAACAAGATTCCAGATCACAAAAAGATCGATATTGGCTAACACCGCCTGCCATGGACCAGAAATTCGTATGAGCGCGTTTAACGAGGTAACCGTGATGTCTTTTGGAACATGAAAAAGGATTACTGCCAAATGAGAAATAATCGTCCCAATGATCGTAACGGGCGTAATGAACAGGACCGCTGAAAACAGCTGCCGAAATGATGCATCACCTTTCGCTAAAAATACGATGAACTTATATATAGCAGCATTGATGACAATCCCAAATACCAGACCAATAAGCGTCACCACATAAACAACAGGTACCGGCAAACTTAAATCTGCCCACATTCCCTTATTTACGAGCTCAGACAAATAAGTCACAACGACTGTTAAAATAAGCACACAAGATAAAGGCCACCAAACAACTGGATGTTCCCATACTCTTTTCAGGTGCTCTGATGGTCTTGTGCTCACTCCAATGATCGTAGGTTTTTGCATGTTTTCTTTCACCAAATGTCATCCTCTCTATGTCAAGCAAGTATGCAAACGCACAATGACGCTCTTTTTCTTTCTATTTTATCAAAAGATTGCCAATAAGTGATCGATCATTTAATTTTCTTATTTTCGTTGAGAAAAAATTTTATCTATTATTCTATTTTCACGAATGAAACCCTTCAAATGACCTCATGATCCGACAATATTCACATCAAGAATCGTGCTTTTACTGACTTAAAAACATTTTATTAAGTAAACAATATGTCTTTCGGAATAAATATCCTTTTCTTTTGGATTCGCATGGTCTTAGATAGACACAACAATTTTTTGTTAAAATAATCCTAGTAATTTCGGCGAATCCCGGCTTTATAGGACTATGATTGGTTTCTTTTACAGAACAAATAAGTCTTTAGTATCAATACTTTCATATTAAAAAATTAAAAATAAAGGGATTTTACTTGATCAAAAGTTATTTTTTCATATAATGTAAAATAGAGGTAGGTTAAATGATAGTGGAAATGGAGTCAAGTGAATGTTAAGAGAAAAATTGAAAATGCAATTGATTTTACTGTATGAAAAGGAACAAGAAGCATGGCAATACTTTCGAAAGGAAAGAGAATCGATTTATCATGAGCTCAAATTACTTGATATGAAAGAAAGCAGACCTTCTAACGACAAAATATACTACGCTGCAAGATGTGTAGATATTATTAAAGAGAAAAAGGGAAGCATTGTGAGCACAAAAGAATTAAAGGAACAGCTTCAAGCTCAAACAGATTTCAATGTGAGACGAATCAGCGAATTGTATGATCTCATTCAGCAGCTCGATCCTCACATTTCTAAAGCAAGAAGGGGATGTTTTATTTACGAAGATCACACCCAAGCACCTCTACAAACTTTTCACACATAAAAAATTGGTTACAGCCGGGTGGCCATAACCAAATCCTCTAATATCTATTATCCACCACTTACAGGAGGAATGAGTGCAACAGTGTCCCCGCTACGCACTTCAGCATTTTCCCTCGTATATATTTCGTTGACTGCAACCATTACGTTTTGTGCAGCATCAACACCATATACCTCCTGTAATTCTAATTTAATCTCATCAACCGTTGTTTGATCTTTTTGAATGATGATTTGTTGTTTACCGGCCTTCTCAGCAAGGCCGGCGAACAATAACACATTAATCATGCTGATCACCTTCTTTCTCTGCAAGTTGAAGATGGCTAGGTTTACCTTCTGGATATGAAACCGTTTCAAGCTGATTACCTATCCAGGCCTCTCCATCTTCCCAATATTCTTTTTTCCAAATAGGAACGATTTCCTTGATTCGTTCAATAGCATATTCATTGGCTTCGTAGGCAGCTTTCCTATGAGGAGACGAAACGGCGATCGCAACAGCAATATCCGTTATCTCAAGTGTTCCAATCCGGTGCACAATCGCTGCTTCAGTGTCAGGCCACCGATTCTTCATTTCTTGTCCAATCTGCCTTAGCATATTTTCCGCCATTGGTATGTATGCTTCGTAGGTTAAACGCAATGTTTTCTTGCCGTTTGTCCATTCTCTGACCGTCCCGATAAACGTTGTAATGGCTCCTGCCTTTCGTCTTGTCACATGCTGAATCAATTCGTTTACCTCAATCGGCGTTTTTGTTATTTTAAAAAGTTCGCTCAAAACGTGCCGCCTCCCTTCAATAAGTGAAAAGCAGATGTCATCCCGCGCTTATCAAAAGCTGAAAACACAGGAAACGGGTAATTTTCGGTTAATGGATTCTCTTGAGAAAAATAAATAGCTGCTTGTATATTAGAAAGAGTCGAAAGGTCATTAAGCTCCTCTTCATTCTTGACACAAACGATTTTGCGATAAGGCGCCTGTTTGTACCCCTCTATGAGAACAGCGTCTAACGGAAGATGCTGACACATGTTGAGCAGCTGCTCTAACGTGATGTGCTGCATCGAAAAGTGAAATTCACCCTCTCCTTCAACACCTGCGGCATATGCACCTGCCTGAATATATCGATCAGTATCTTTTTCTTTGAAAAGACGATCTGGTGTCCCGCCATGTCCATGGTGTTTAAAGCAGCCTAGCTTCAGCCCTTCACGTTCAGCCAGCTGACAGAGCTTTTCGATCAACGTGGTCTTGCCGCTATTTTGATAACCGACCACCTGTAATATGCTTAATTTGTCATCCAGCATGGAGACCCACCGCCTTTGTGCTGAAACAGCAGAACATCAACTTGATCACCTGCTTGAAAACCTCTTGTTCCCCCAGGCAGCACGATGAAACAGTTAGCCTCTGCAATAGAGGTCACTGCACTTGATTTATCAAGACCTGTTGGAGTCACACTGATGTGACTGCCAGTGAATTGAAGGGCCGCCCTGACAAATCGAGTGAACGGATTGGCTTTCGGAAAATCATGTGTGAGTTTCGCCTCAGCGAAGCCGGGAAACGGATTTTCTTTCCTATACCATTTATAAATGATCGGTTTCACAAATAATTCAAAGCCCACAAAACAGGCAGCAGGGTTGCCGGACAGCCCAAACAGCAATTGACCATTCGGCATTGCAGCCACAGTCGTCACACTTCCAGGTCTCATGGCTACTTTATTAAACAGGACCTTGGCTCCCAGCTTTTCATAAATGGCAGGCAGAAAGTCAAAATCACCCACTGACACACCGCCTGTTGTGATCAGAATGTCTACCTTGCTCATGGCTGCTTTTACTGCATGATAACTTTTGTCAAAATCATCGGAGACTCCGCCTAAATCAAGCGGCTCAGCTACGGCCTCAAGTACTTGCGCATAGACCATACTAAGATTACTATTTCTAATCTTGCCGTCCACCATGGCATCACTTACTTGAAGAAGCTCTGTGCCTGTTGAGATAATGCCAATCACCGGTTTTTTGACAACTGGCACTACCGCATATCCGAATGTCGCCAACAGAGCCGTGACGCCAGGAGTGACATCTGTTCCTTTTTTGACCATCACGTTTCCTTTGAGTACCTCTTCTCCTTGACGAGAAATATTGTCTCCCTTTTTCAGCGGTCTTTTCAGTGACATGAATGATTTGCCGCCTTTTTCAAAAGTCTTCGTCAGTTCAATCATGATAACGACATTTGCGCCATTTGGAATTTTTGCTCCTGTCATAATACGAATGGCCTGAAAGGGACCGATGGTTTTTGCTGAGACCATTCCTGCACCAATATGATCAATGACCTCGAATTCCACTGGATGCGCACTTGACGCTTCTTTTGTATCTTCTGCCCGAAGTGCAAAGCCATCATAAGGAGAACGATCAAATGCCGGAACATCATGGTCTGCCAAAATATCTTCTGCAATAAACCGTCCAAGGCTGTCTTTTAAAGGGACCCATTCTATTTCTCCATTTTTTTCGTATTGGTGGACTTTCTTTATAGCCTCTTCTACTGGTATTGGCTGCCGTCTTTCCATCACACATCACTCCTATATCCCTAGCAGTCTTGCTAGTAATGAATTGGCTTCTTTTTCATCATTTGTCCCATGGATTAATGCACGTCCTCCTTTAAAACAGACCATCCGGTAATTTTCGTATCGTACATGGATTAAGAAGTCGTTCACTTCCACCTCACATATAGATGAGAGCCGCTCTTTTATATGCTGAAATGATAGTTTTGCTAAATCCTTTGAAACAATTTGAACGGTGTCACGTCCGCAAAGGATCGTCGTTTTTTTACGCTGATCATGTAAATAAGGATAGGTTCTTGCCGTACCGCAAGTTGGACAGTTCTTCTCTTTAGTGCGAGATAAATCCATTTTAAATGATGTAGACTGCCAAAGATCAAACGTAACAAATTTCCGCTCGATTTGCTCTTCATGACCTGTTAAATATTTGAGTGCCTCTGTTTGCTGATAAGCAGAAACCATTTGAACGGCAGGTGAAATAATCCCCGCTGTATCGCACGTCAAGCCGCCAACAGGCATTGCCGTGAACACACATGATAAACATGGCGTTTTATCCGGCAATATGGTCATATACATCCCCTGACTGCTCACACAAGCGCCATATATCCACGGCGTTTTCGTTTCTAGTGATAAATCATTCATCACCATTCTTGTCTCAAAATTATCTGTTGCATCAATGACGATATCTGCTCTCTGGAATAACGGCCTTAACAGCTCCACCCCTGCATCTTCAATCAGGGCGTGTATCGTCACTTCATGATTGATCTGCTCGAGACGTTTTTTTGCCGCTGCTGCTTTTGGCACATATGCGTTTGCATCATGTTCCGTGTACAGCTGCTGCCGCTGTAAATTTGAAAATTCCACATAATCACGATCGACTATCGTAAGCGTACCGATGCCAGACCGAACAAGCCCTTCCGCAGAGGCGGTACCAAGAGCACCGGCTCCAACGATCAGAACATGACTTTCAGCCAGCGCATGCTGTCCTTTTTCCCCAACCGGAGGGAACAAGATTTGTCTTGAATATCGGTCATTCAATGCTGTTCTCTCCTCACCGTTTTTTATGTATCATATCATACCGTTTTCAGGTAAATCGCTTCTTTTATTGATATTACGAAATTCATTTGATGTCACGTTCAGTTCTTCCTCTGAAACGATACGCACTTGAAGCTTTTGAAGCAAGTCCTTGACGGCAAATTGATTCTCTTTTAAACACGCGCGAATAAAAAGCAGAGAGCGGCGGTGATAAAGCGCAAATAAAGGCTGTAATCTGCCCTGAACAAGCGGGATAATGGCATCTGCGTGCTCACTGCAATAGGACGATAATACTTTCGCCGTTTCCTTCCGTATGAAAGGCATATCACATGCCGTTACTAAATACCATTCTGCCTCTTGCTTTTGCATCGCCGTATATATGCCGGCAAGCGGTCCGCATCCGCGCACCTCTTCATCATCTAACCACACACTTTGTTCACCTCTTGCTTTGAAAAAAGGAAGAAGCGACGGATGGCTGATGATAACCGTCTGCCCTTCTAAAAGCTGCTCTTTCACATGCTCATATAATGGTTTCCCTTGATACATATAACTTGCCTTTGGCTCTCCAAAGCGTCTGGAATCGCCTCCAGCTAAAATGACATTCACTACGTGCATCCTCTAAGTCCTCCTTTGATATGGTTGTTCTAATCGCACTCCTTTCGCATACTTTATTGGTAACATGAATAAGGAGGGTCTATCGATGAACAGGCGCCATGCTTCTCCCCTATTCCATGATTTATCTCAAGAGAATTTATACTTAAAAGCTGAAACTGCCAAATATCAACAAATGATCTCTGATTTACAGTCCTCATATACGTATTCTAAAAATAAGAAGTTAACTCAAGAATATCATGAGATGAAAAAGGATTTCACGCAATTAAAACAACAATTGGATGAAATGACCAATGATCAACACGATGCTGCCTCAAAAATACAGGAACTCTCCTACAGCAAATCAGAATTATTACATAAAATTGTCCTTCTCCATGAGATGCTGCAAAAGGAAACCTATCATAGAAGAAAAGAAACCGAAGAAAAACACAGGCTGCATTTGAAAGTTGTCAAATATGAGGAAATCTCTCAACAATTAAATGAGCGGATAGAGGATCAAGATAAACAGCTTGCAAAAGAGGAGAAAAAAGGAAATACTTTATCCGCAGTGATTGAGAAGCTGCAGCAAACATTAAGCGATAAAAATGCAGATTTACATGTATTACAGGAAGGCGTCAGACACCTTCAAGAGCGTTTTTATGAAACACAAGAGAAATTGCTGCAAATAGAAAAAGCAAAAGAAGCGATTTTTTACGAAACGCTCACAAGCTATCAAAAACAGTTAGCAGAAAGCGAAGAATGGATCGCCTCTCATTTTGCTGATATTGACCAGTCAGCAAAAACAAATGCACAGCCATTCTCACGAGACCGCATCCTGCAAACGACAGAAGAAATCGAACCGATCTTGAAGAAACTCAACGAACAAGTTCAAACACTTCAGGAACACGTCGATGCAGTGCAGCGTAATGGAGAGGTCATGACAGTCAAAATCGACAGCTTCAAAAAACAGCGTGATCACCTGCCCAAGGAACGCAAAATTGTCTATACAGTTGATCAAAAGAAGTAATTCTCGAAATAAAAAACTGCTGGCTTTTACGCTCAGCAGTTTTTTATTTATTCGTCTTCTGTTTGAATGTCGCCTTCTAAAATATACTGTCCGCGATAAGGCTTCTTCACTTCAGGGTACATTTTAATTAAGCTTTGCATAAACGTTGTCATATTTGGGATTTCAAGACCGCTCTCTTTTTCGATCTCTTTTTGAAGCTCTGAGCTTTTAATCGCTGCATTATGACGTTTTAACGTTTTAATCGCAGCTTCACGAAGCTTCGCTGCCTTAGAGCCAGGACGAGCTGTGCCTCTTCTGCGTCTTGTCGATCCTTCAGGAATACCTACAGGTGCTCCGTTTAGCTGTCCTGTTCCTAAAGATGATGATTGTGGTTGTGCCGGCTGCTGGTAGCTTCTCATTTCTTGCGCAGCAAGCTCAGCTAATACAGGTAGTGAATCCGTCTTTCTCTCTGTACGTACTTCTTTTTTTGTATCTGACACTAGACCTGTTCCTTGACGGTCTAATTCTCTTAATTTTGCATAAATCGCATCTCGCTCAATTTGATATTCACGGATGACCTTTACTTCTGCCTCGTTTAATTGTTCCAATCGTAAACGTAACGCTTCCCTCTCATTAAACAATGGATTTCCCCCTCATCATATAAAAAATATTCTATAGTAAATATTAGATTAGAAAACTAATTTTATCAACTATTTTTTTATCATTTTACAGTTTGCTAACAGATAGGTATTTTCAACTAAAATTTTGCCAAAGAGGAAAAATCGGCACCCATTTCATTGCCACTATAGGCTTTTGACAAATCTTAAAATATTGTAAAAAAATTGAATAAACGCTTATACTACTTGATTTATATAGTTATTTACCTAACTGAAATTTCTTTTGTGCAAAAACGTTCTGAATAGTAAAAAGTTAAAATCTTTACATTTTCATTTCAAAACAAAAATGTAAATAGGTCGTTATACCTTTTTGTTTCAGGGATATTTTTTAATAAACTCCCTCATTTTCTCTTTTCTTAGGAATAACACCTACATAAAAACTCATCCGAAGCCATATGCTTCTTATTTTTGTCCATGAAAAAACCCCCATTTATGGGGGAAAAGCTTATTCTGCAGCCTTTTCAGACTCAGAAAGCACTCGATTGACACGTTTTTCAAGCATTTTCATTCCGCTTCCGCCGGCTTGGAAGTGGCGTAAAGCACCTGTTTTATCAAATACATAATATGCCGGTACATATTCGTTTTCAAAGGCTTCTGTTAAGTGATGATCACTGTCCACAAAGATTGGCTGCGTGATTTCATGCTCTTTCGCAACTTCTTTGATTTTTTCTAGATCTAGGTCATCCTCTGAACGAGGCATATGAACTGCCACAACGTTTAGTTGATCCTTGTATTCATCACGGAATTGATTGACTTGAGGCATTGCCTCTTTACAAAGATGACAGCTGACTGACCAGAAATGAATCAATGTTGGTTTGTCACCAATCAAATCTTCTTTTGTTACTTCTCCATTTAACCATTCTTTTGCACCAGTTAGTTCTGGCATTGGTTGACGTAATTTCATTATGAAGCGCCTCCATCCATTGTATGTGTCGAAACAAAAAGGTCTAACATCAGTTAGACCCTCCTGTTTCTTCAGCTATCAATTAAAGTGTTTTTTGACCAGGTTTCCAGTTCGCTGGGCAAAGTCCACCAGTTTGTAATGCTTGAAGAACACGTAATGTCTCATCTACATCACGACCGATATTGTTGTGGAATACTGTTTGGTATTGAAGTTCGCCTTCTGGGTTAATGATGAATAAACCGCGAAGAGCAATTCCTTCTTCTTCGATTAAAACGCCGTATTCTCTAGATACTGTGTGGTTAGTATCAGCAGCTAACGGGTATTTTAATTCACCTAGACCATTATCTTTACGGTCTGTATTGATCCAAGCAAGATGCGTGTGGATTGTATCAGTAGATACACCAATGATTTCTGCATCTAAATCTTCGAACTCGTCATAACGATCGCTCATTGCTGTAATTTCAGTTGGACAAACAAATGTGAAATCCATTGGATAGAAGAAAAGAACTGTCCATTTGTCATTCTTCATGTTTTCCTCTAAACTTACTTTACCAAATTCCTTGTTAGCAAGTACTGCTTCCATTTCAAAACGTGGAGCTTGTTTTCCTACAAAACGCTCTGCCATATGTAAATCCCTCCAAAAAATAATATCTTTATACAGTCTTCTTAGCTGTATATAAAATGAGAATCAAAACTTAAAATTCTCATTTAGTTAATAACTTCACAATTACAATTATAATACTTATGCAATTTTTAGTCAATATTAATTAATAATAAATTTAATTAACGATTTGTCACAATTCCTGCTCTACTTATCAAAAGTTTAACATGACTTGCATAAGGGAACAAATGATTAGCTTCTCTTTTAGAGCATACATAGAAAGGTTTTGAAGATTATGAGAGCATTTCAACAAGTAGATTGGGTTTCCATTATCCTCAATAGCAGTATGATTTTGCTAAAACTAGTCGCCATTTTTGCCATTTACTTTATCATCAGAGCCATAGGAAACAAGATGATTAAGCGCGCCTATTCAACATTCGCTGAAAAGCATGAAGTCTCTTTATCAAGAGCTCAGACACTGCAAAGTTTGACGTTAAATATTTTCGCCTACTTATTGATTTTTATTCTAGTTGTGATGATCCTCGACTTATTTCATTATAACCCGACCGCTTTGCTGGCAGGTGCGGGCGTTGTGGGACTTGCGATCGGTTTTGGCGCTCAAGGGTTAGTGAGTGATATTGTGACCGGATTCTTTATATTATTGGAAAAACAATTTGATGTAGGAGAATATATAACGGTCGCGGGCTTTGATGGGATTGTCGAACAAATTGGCCTAAGAACCACGCAGCTTCGAAGCTTTGACGGTACCCTTCATTTCATTCCAAATCGCAGCATACTGAATGTCAGCAATCATTCAAGAGGGACGATGCAGGCACTCGTTGATATTGAGCTGTCACCGGATGAAAATGTGGATCAGATGATCACAGCCCTTCAAGCTGCCTGTGATGAAGTGCGGGAGGAAACTCCGCAAATTATCGAAGGTCCTCAAGTTGTCGGCGTAGAGGCGTTCGGTTCCTCTTCCCTTGTGCTGCGCATCATAGCGAAAACTGAAACAATGGAGCAATGGCGAGTGGAACGAATCTTGCGCAAAAAAATGAAAGAAGTACTCGATATAGAAAAAGAGCAAAAAGAACCGGGATCATAATCTACCGGTTCTTTTTCTTGTTTTATTGAACACGCTGTTCTACTTCTTGACAAATTTCATCAGCCGTCATACCTGATGCTGTAATAACAGATGCCTTTGTTGTTGTGTCTGAAATGCCAAGAACATTTGAATCTAGTCCTGTGACGACATAACAGTCACACTGATCCATTTGCTGTTCATTTTGAATACGTACGACATCATACCCTTTTTGCTTCAATAGTTCATCTACATCGGATAAAGATTGTTCTACACCAATTCTTGTCATAATCAAGTACACCTCCTGTTCATAAGGTGTACAGGAGGCAGCTCGATTATTCATTCGCCAGCTTGCTTTTTAAAATAAGCCGTCATGACTTTCACAGCTGTTTCAATCGCGTTTTCATCAGGCTGGAGCTTTGCATGGTGCAGGCCGTATTCTGAATCGACCCCTAACCAAAACATGAAGCCGGGATACTTTTTCAGCATGTACCCAAAATCTTCTCCTGTCATGGCTTCTCTGCATTCAATCACATTTGCTAGCCCTTCTTCGGCTACATATGACATAAATTCCTCAGTCAAATCCTTTGAATTGTCCACTTCGTAATAAGATGAAGGGTATCGAACGGTTGCCTTGCATTCGTAGCCAATTTCAATGCCTTTTGCCAATGCTTCAATTCTCTTTCTCACCTTGTCCATAGACTCTGGGGATAGTGTGCGAATGGTACCGTCAAGTTTTGCATGCTGCGCAATAATATTTTGAGCCGTTCCACCGGTAATTGTACCGACTGTAATGACCGCACTATCAAGGGGGTCGACATTACGCGAAATAACCGATTGCAGCTGACCTACAAGTGCACTTGCAGCAACAACCATATCATTTGCTAAATGAGGATATGCAGCATGTCCTCCTTTTCCTTCAAGCTCAATCACAAGCTCACTCGTATTGGCAAATAACAAACCAGGCTTCGTAGCAATTGTTCCAACAGGATATTCAGGTGCGATATGCAGCGCTGTAATAAAGTCTGGCGTCCATTTTTTCAATACATCACTTGCAAGCATCGGTTCAGCTCCGCCTGGACCTTCTTCTGCCGGCTGGAAGATAAATAATACGTCTTCTTTGATCGGTTCATGGACGAAATGATCAATGATACCAAGTGCAATGGTCATATGAAGGTCATGTCCACATGCATGCATCTTTCCTTCATGCACAGATTCAAATGGATACCCTGTTTCCTCAGGAATAGACAGACCGTCCATGTCTGCACGATAAGCAAATACGCGCGTTGGATTTGTTCCCTTCACTTTCACAAAAAGCCCAGTTCGCCACGTTTCAATCTCAACTCGATCTTTTGAATAGATATTAAGGTGCTGAATGAGATACGCTTGTGTTTTAAATTCTTGGAAACCAAGCTCAGGGATTTGGTGTAAATCTCTTCGAATGGATATTAATTGCTCACGATTTAACAAGTGAACTCACTTCCTTTCTTCTATACGAATAAGACGTGGATATCTCATCCACGTCTTTGTCTTCAGCTGCGAATTATATGAATTAAAGCTGACGCAGTTCTTGTTTGATTTCAGTCTTACCTTTTGTTTTCTCATCAATGTCTTTGATTTTCTTAGCAGGTGTACCTGCTACAACTGTGTAAGGCTCTACATCGTTTACAACGATTGCACCAGCAGCTACTACTGCACCTTTACCAATTGTCACGCCTTCTAGAACAACAGCGTTCGCACCGATGACAACGTCATCTTCTACAACAACTGGTTTAGCAGACGGCGGCTCAATGACTCCTGCAAGAACAGATCCAGCACCGATATGACAGTTCTTACCTACTGTCGCACGGCCGCCAAGCACCACGTTCATGTCAATCATCGTACCTTCGCCGATCACAGAACCGATATTAATAGAAGCACCCATCATAATGACTGCATTATCACCGATTTCAACTTGGTCACGAATGATTGCCCCTGGCTCAATACGGGCTTTAATGTTTTTCAAATCTAACATCGGAATTGCAGAGTTGCGGCGGTCATTTTCCACGACAACATCTTCAATTTTATCTTTGTTAGATGCTAGCGCTTCTTGAATTTCGCTCCACTCACCGAAAACAACTCCAGTGTTTCCTGTGATGAATGTTTTTGCATGTTCACCAAACTCAATACCCTCTAAGTCACCTTTGATATAGACTTTGACAGGTGTTGATTTTGTACTATTTTGAATAAATGAAATAATTTCATTAGCGTCCATTTGTTTCATGTATGTATGTCCTCCTCTTAATTTATACTTCATTACTGTACCAAAGGAGAGTTTTAATGACAAGTGAAAGAGTCATCTCCGCAATGGAAAATAAAACAAGCGGGACCGATTATCCCGCTTCTTGCTGGTGAAGCTGAACAAATTGTCTGCCAAAAGATATTAATTCGTCTTCTTCCTCCCCTTCTGGATTCAGCTCAATCTTAACTGAGGGCAGGACAATGTCACCGCCAAGCTCCTTCACTTTTTCTTCAATTAGGTCAACAGCTCCGCAAAAATGTTCGTAAGATGTATCGCCAGAACCAAATACTGCAAATGCTTTTCCCGTTAAATCAAGCTCTTCCATTTCTTCATATAAATCAATAAAATCATCCGGAAGATCGCCATCTCCCCATGTATACGCACCTAACATAATGTGCGAGTAATCATTGAGCAGCTCGGCATCAATATCCATCGCTTCATGCCGGTCTACGCTGGCTCCTGCTTCCGTTATACCTTTTTCAATTAAATCTGCCATCGCTTCTGTATTTCCAGACATCGTGGCATATACCAATAAAACCTTTTCTGTCACTTTTTCTTCCTCCTTATTAATGAATCAATGCAGGCTCCTCATATGGCCTGACAAACTTACTTTCATATAAACCCGCACAGAAAAAGTTTTCGTTTTGATTGGCTACACGAAAACCATGTCCTTTGATCGTATCAAACCATTTGAGCTCTTTTTGCTCAATATCAAGCTGATACACTTTAGAAAATCCGTGTTCGTCTTGTGAGGTGGTCACATACACAATGCCATTATCCTCTGACACATCCAAAAATGATTCTTCTCTAGCAAAGGCCTGTGATTGAATATCATGCAGAATATTTGTATGTAAATCTAAAATTTGAACAGATCCTTTTTTGCCTTTTTTTGAACCTAACGCACAAACAAGAAGATGTTCATGACAGAGCAGCATAGAAGCTGTCATGCGGTGCTCCTCTCTGTTTAGAAGAAAAATCTGTTCTCTTTGCAAGTCATACACCCATATTCCTCCGTGAACCTCATGAATCTGTGTTCCAATATAAAGATGGTCACCTGCAGCACATAAAGAACGAATGACCGGCGGATGATTCACATGAGCAAATGGCTTCATAATTTCCCAGGAAATTCCGAAATCATTTGACACATAGATACTATGTTTTCCATGCGCACACACAAATCCATCTTTGCGTCCTGTAATAGACCAAACAACTGCATTTGTTGGAAATGAAGATAACGCCCATGTGTTGCCTTCATCTCCTGATCTAATTACTGTGCCATTTTCACCAACACCGAATAAATAAGGGCCAATATAGCTGATCGCATGGATTTTATGCTTGAGCTTAAACAGCTGCTGCCATCCGCTCTCCACATTATAGTGAAAAATACCTTCACGTTTTACAGCAACAAAATATCCACCGCTTTTAGATGCTGCAACGGCTGTTGCTCCTTTATGAAACATGATTTTCAACTCGTTTCTCAGATAAAGCAGCCCACGTTAAAAAGCTCGCAGCAAATTCCTGACAGCACGCCACATCTTCATCTGTATCCGGTGCAAGCTCCATTTTTAATGTTTCAGGAAAAACAGATGCACCCGTTGATTTCAGCATGTCATGGAATGTATGGACAGCCTCGCAAAACTTCGGATAGCTGTAATCACCCGATCCAAAGACAGCTGCTTTGATGTGGCTAAGTTCAAGAGTAGAGACCTCTTCATAAAAATCCTCTGCTTCATAAGGCAAATCTCCATCACCCCATGTATAAGAACCAATGAATACGTAATCGTATGAGGAAAGGTCTTCTGCATTCGTATCATCAAATTCCATCATTTCTGTATCGATCCCTTTTCCTTCAAGTGTTTGCTTTAAGATCGCTGCCATATCTTCCGTATTTCCAGACATACTCGCAAATGCAATTAGTGCTTTCATCTATCGGTCACCTCATCTAAATGATAATCATTTTCAATTATTATATGTACACTTTAAATGATAATGATTTTCATTGTCAAATGATTTCATAAAAAAAAGTACCTCCCTATTCCAAGAAGGTACTTACACGGCATCATTCTCAAGCATTTCTTTAACCACACCGACAAATGCTTGCACCTGTTTTAACTGAAAAGACGCTTCATAGCCTAGCAGCCATGTGTCACGGCCGATTTGCTCTCCGTTCACATCAACAAGCGGTGTTTTATAAACACTTTTTTCGTGGTCATATAAGGTAACAGAAGGCAAAATGGCGTAACCGATGCCGTGGTAGGCCATTTGTTTACATGTTTCAATTTGGTCTACTAAAATCGTCTGCTTTGGAGACACTTTAAACTTTTGGTGCCACCAGTGCTGGATTTCCTGATAATACGTGCTGTCGCTTTTAAATTGGATAAATGGCCGCTCTGTCTTGATTAATTCATCTACGTCCTTGATCACGGAATCGACTAAATATAAATGATCTGTCATCAAGTATTCCTTTGTCCCCTTCCAATCAGGGTTACCGCGAATGATTCCTATGTGCACGTGGTCTTCATACAAGCTTTTGAGCATTTCACTGCTCCAGCCAGTAACGAGTGATACTTTGGCATTTGGATATTTTTCAACATACCGTTTTAACACCTTTGGCAGCCAGTGCTGTCCAATAATCGACGCCACCGCAAGCTTGAGTGTACCGTGAATATCACCCTCAAGTTCATCAATTCGCTCTCTCACTCGATCCTGTTCAACCGTCACCTCTTTTGCAAATTGAATAATCTGTTCACCTGCCGAGGTCACAGTCAGCCCCTTTTGTGAACGAAAAAAGATTTTGGTTCCCCATTCCTTTTCGATCGTCTGCAATCTTTGAGATAATGCAGGCTGAGAGACAAAGAGCCGCTCTGAAGCCTTTCTCATATTCAATTCTTCACTTAGCACAACAAGCATATGTAACTCCTGAAGCTGCATGGGCGTCCCCTTTCTCTCTATAAGTTTTTCTTATTTTATATGCTCATTATATAAATTTTAACTTATGAAGGCAAAAAAAATAAGCTGGGCTGCAGCTCATTTTTTTGCGGAATGAATGACCTCATTTAAGCGCTTTAATACAACTCGTCGAGTAAAAATGCCTTCAAAGACCTGCTCCTCATTTTCTACACAAACAAATCCATTATTCGTCACAGCGTGAACGCCTTTTAGTACAGGATCTGTTGTTTTAAGTCTCGGAATATCCTTCAGCATGACTTCTTCAACCTTCAACTGATCGAGCTTCTCGAATTCGATTCGTTCTAAACCGAAGATTTTATCCATAATCATATTCGTTCCAATTAACCCGTGTAAATGATAAGAAGCGTCTAATACCGGTATAGCTGTATATCCTGTTTTTGTTAGAACCAATAGGGCATGCTCAAGGTTATTTCCAATTTGAACATGTGCGACTTTATCTGCATCAATCATATGCTCGGCTACTGTGGACTCAAGCAATTGAGTCGGTTCTATCTCTATCATGTTTCTTCGACCCCTTTTCTCTCAATCATCAATCATACATTCCCCATTACGATTAAGCATAAACTAAAACGAATTTTGTCGAAAGATTTTTTCTGCATAAAAAAGATACTCAGCCCCCGAGTATCTAATAGAATGTTAAACCAATATTAATTCTCAAACCTTACTCTGTCATACAATGTGATCAATTGCTTATACGTATTGTCGTCGACATTTTTTGTTCCACATTCTATATCATTGATCTCACTGCTTAGTAATTCGACAGCATATTCCTGATTCAGCAATACGTTTAATAATAGCTTTTTCTCTTCTTCATTAAAACGATTTTCGATGACGCTCATTCAACATCAGGCCCCCTGTTTCATATATGCTTTTATATTGATTAGCAGGCTTTTGAATGTCTGCTTCCTCTCTATACAGCTAGAATAAGGAACTAGAATCGAATCGTCAACCGCACGTTTCGACAAGGTTTGGAGAAAAATGACGGAATTTATTTTGTGTATCGATTGGCATAGCAAAATGCTGCATATGAGTCGGGTTTTATTTTTGCTTCAATTCCCATAGCTGTGATCATTCCGGTCATTTCCTGAATCAGCTCTTTCGTACTTCCTTTTTTGCCAATATCCAGATGGGCTTCAAAACGAAGGTCTGCCCCTTCCTCAGCAAACGGAAGAAGCAAATCCATCAGTTCTGTTAAAGGCCCCTCAAGGATGTCTGCACATACCTTTTGGCTAAACGCTGTCTCTAATGAAATTTTTTCTCTAAGACTTTGCACAGGCCTCTTGATCACTTGTTGTGTGAGACAGCCCCATGCTCCTTTGCCAATCCGGTGGAGATGAATTGCAGTCATAAATGTTGTGACATTTTGATTGACCTGAGAGTCCGTACCAATTGATAACACATAGGCGGATCTAGGGTCTTTTCGTATAAAGTCTTTCATTCTCATGACGACATCAGAAAACGCTAAATAGTCTTCAGAAAGATTGTAGAAAAAAGAATCACTCACAGAAAGGAACTCCTTTTTAATGGTCTCTTATCCGAAAAATGCGCTGATTGATCATCTTCCATTTGTACATATCATCTATGATGATCCATGTATGCTGCCGCAATAAACGAAGGAATCCTCAGAAAAAACATTTCATACGATTCAGCTTAGGATTGTAGAAGCTCAAAAATCTCAATCGAAATCATATCAATGTTGTCAAATGGGAAAGTATTTGGCTTATCCCCTTGTTGAAAAACAGTCAATTCAAACGTTTGATTCTTTTCGAAATACTTAACACTACAGATTTTCTCACCGTTCACTTCGAAATAACGCTGTGCCGGCTCGTTTGCAGCTTCTGCTGTCTCTTGAAGACTTTGCAGCCTTGTAATGATACCCATTAATTGTGACATTCTAAAAAAAGACTCCTTTCAAAAAAACAACTCAAGATGAACCCGTATTGATTATACACAAGTCCTACAAAGCATCATACCATAAAGTGTTCTCAGATGATATTTTTCCTCTTGAATTCAAAAAAAGAAAAAGAATCTGTTTTTTTAGTTTGAGTCTTTTTTCTCATCTCATGCACCATGATTTTTATAACCCAGCAGATCTCATCAGCCGTTTCGCAATTTCATCAAAATCCTCTTTTGAAATGCCTGGAGCAAACTCTTCCGGTAATTCTCTATAATCTGGCACAGGTGCACCTTGCGGGGTGCCCTCAATGACTGTCAGCGGCTTTCCATCAATCGGATGGCTCCCTTTCCAAATTTTATTAATATCCTTGTAATCCGTATCACTAAATGTATACAGCTTTGTATGAACATTCTGATCTTCAAATTTTCTCGCTGAGTCAAAGTATTTGTTGTCGAGGTTTGGGATTGGCAACATCTTCCCCACATCTACTCCTGTAGCGACTTCAAGTGCCTTTGCATATGCCACAATATGCACGCCGCCCCTGACAAGTAAATAACCGATCATCTCTCTTGCTGTAGGATGGTCCGTCATTTCATATACGCGCATTTTGTGCGTACGTGCTCCGCATTCAAGAAAGAAATTATGGAGAAGATCAAGAATGAGGTTGCCACTTGAGAACACATTCTCTCCGGTCCAAGGTTTTGCCATTGAATCAAACGGATAGCCTGTTTGGGCTGTTTGAATAAAATGCTGTGTATTTCGTTTATCGACAGCTGCCTTCATCGGCGTCGTATCTGGGTCCCCGCCATGGGTGGTTCCTGTAATCATGAGATTGATGGCTGTGGTTACAAGCTCAACATGACCGAATTCTTCAGCCGTAATACTGGATACGAGGTCATAAAACGGTTTAAGTTTTCGTTTTCCTCTAAAGTTAAAGGATTGAAACATGTAATTATTTAATGTGGACATTTCACCGAATTTTCCGCCGAGTAATTCTTGCACAGCAGCGGCACCATTTGCATCTGGGTGATCTGGCCTTGGCAAATCAATGAGCAGCCGCGTGTCACGTTTGATCATGATGTTTCCCTCCTACCGTCTAACTATCATCACTTAAGATGTATGGAAGGTTTGGGCTGTCCTATGCATGAAGGGAAAGATTGAAGCACAAAAAAAACTTGGCGGGGGTAGCGCCAAGTTTTTTGGATCTTGATCTGATAGAGGGGTTGGGGAACAGAGAGTAGCTTCTCTCTATAACTAAATGATAATGATTATCAGTTTCATTGTCAACCATTTTTTATTTCTTTTTTCTATCAAAAAAAGCAGCCTTCAAGGCTGCCTTTTGTTTACATTTCAGTGTGATAGAAAACTTTTGAAGACTAGGAAGGACGAGTACCGGAGCGGAGCGAATTATACATTCGTGAGCACTAGCACATAGGACTGCGGGCGAATGAGAGGGTTTGCCTTCACGCCGCATCTTCAAATTAATCCATCTTGCTCATATAAATAAGCATACGGAAGGTCTATAAACAAATACATATCTCCCTCTAAAGGATAAGAAAACGTACGTATCCTCTCACCGGTTTCTAAATCACTGTAAATATCGCTGAAAAATCCTTTTCCGCTAATTCTCATTTGAAGAATATTTGCTAGGAAATAAGGACGCCAGCTCCAGTTTTTTTCGATATACTCTGGCTGAAACAGCCATTCTTCTTCTTTTTTGAACACATTTCCAGTGATTTGAAAGCCTTCTTCATTACACATATAAATTCGGAAGCTGCAATCTGTTAGTTCGAGTGCCAGCTTTTGAATGAGCTCATCATTTGTGCTGCACGATTTCTTTAAAGTCGTAACAGCTTGATGAATTCGTTTATAGAATGTTTCAGAATGTTCGTAGACCGCTTGCAGCTTCTTTTTCTCATGGGCAATAAATTGCTGGAATTCTTCTCTAAGCTGATCTTTTCGGTGGCTTCGGTCGATTAATTCTCCTGCAGGCTCATGAAGATAGAACCCTTGAAAATATCTCCCGCCATTTCTCCAAGCATACTGCAGCTGGAAATTTGCTTCAATATCCTCATAAATTAAGGCTGCTCCTATTTTTCTTGCAAGCAATGAAATGCTGTACAAGACATATTCATAGGAAGGAGATGGAGCCGATGCCTTTAATGCCTGTAAATCTATTTTTAATAAATCAGGTGAAAGCAAGGCAATCCGGTCCAGATTACTGCTTTCTTTTCCTATATTTGAGACGGCGATTTTAATCCCATATGTACGATAATACGTTAACGTATGGTATAGCTGTTCAATGTCGCCGCTAAACGTATGCTCTGCAAACTCAATAACAAACCGGTTAAGCTGAATGCCCCGTGTTTCATATTCCTTTAAAAGTTCTAAAAAGCTTTCTCCATGATCCAGCATGAGGATATTGGCATCATGATTAATAAAAATGAGCAAATCGTCATCTGCAGTTGTGAAGAGATCAAGTGCTTGAGTCAATACTTTGTGATCTACTTCCAATTTATATTCGTCAGGAATAGATGAATCCGTAAAGAAGGAGCCTAGGCTGACCGTTTCTGACTCAAGCTTCATTCTTCCTAGAATCTCATAGCCTATCACTTTTTGCTCTTCCGCACTGAATATTGCTTGATAGTGCGGGAAAACATCTTCAATATTCGTTAAAATATCCAATGGATCGACCATTTTCATCACCTGCTTCTCTCTTTGTGTGATTATACCACATCAAAAGCAGGTCTTACATCGTCAATCAAAATGGTGATTGGTTGAGCCATTGTCCCCCATCCATCGTGATACAATCTCCATTTATATAAGACGCATGCTCAGACAATAAAAAGCTCGCAAGCGCTGCAATTTCCTCAGGTGTGCCCAGTCTGCCAAGAGGAACACTATCTAATGTTCTTTGCGCTGCCTCTTCAGATTCCCATAGTTTATCTGCACCGCCTGTTCTCTCAATTGGACCTGGTGCGATCGCATTGACGCGAATTCGATATTGCTTCCCCCATTCCACAGCAAGCGTTCGAGTGAGAGACAACACACCGGCCTTTGCTGCCGCCGAATGCGCCACGCCTACACCAGCACCCCATGCATAGGTGGCCACCATGTTAATCATACTTCCTCTTTTCTTTTGACGAATCCAGTAATTCCCCACTGCATGGCTGCAAAAAAATGTACCATTTAACACAATATCAATGACAGCCTTCCAGCCGTTAGGAGACAGTTTTTCTGCTGGCACTAAAAAATTTCCTGCTGCGTTGTTAATGAGGGCATCGACATCACCAAATGTATCCACTGCAAACTTGACCATTTGGTCAGCATCCTCTGGGTTTCGTACATCCATTTGGAAATAAGCGACCGATCCGCCCTTCTGCTTCATTTCTTTTGCCGTTTTTTCCAGCGTCTCTTCCGTTCTACCAGTAATCACGACATTCCAGCCTTCAGCTGCCAAATGAGCAGCCATCGCCTTCCCCATACCGCTTGATCCCCCTGTGACAATCACTATTTGTTTCGTCATTTGTTCTCCCCCTCTGTGTCATTTGAATGACTATTCATTCATTATTGTCTATCATATCATGATTGACCCTCGGTGCACCATATGGGAGATTATCCAAATATGATGCTATACTTAATTTTATTTATAAAGGAGTCTTATATGAAGCAGCTTTCCCGCAGACAATTTTTAAAAGGAGCAGCTGGTGCGAGTATTCTCGGTTTTTTGGCTACAAGTTGTGGATATGGATATGCCAGGTACATTGAGCCGCGCATGATCGATACCGTGTCACTGACCATTCAAGATGCTCAGCTTCCAGCTTCATTTGACCAGTTTAAAATAGCCCAATTTAGTGACGTTCATTTGAGTGATACATTCGCTGCGAAGAATCTAGAAGCCATCGTCCAGAAAATCAATGCTGCATCTCCAGATCTCATTGTGTTCACAGGTGATCTCGTTGATTTTCAAGCATCCTCTGAAGAGCATGAAAAAGCGAAGGCTTATTTGAATAAGCTTCATGCTCCGTTCGGTAAGCTTGCCATCTACGGAAATCATGACTACGGACCATTTGGCGTGGAGCTTTATGAGAAAACAATGGAGGCTTGTGGATTTACTTTATGTAAAAATGATGTGTTTCTATTAGAAAAAGATCATGCGCATATTCAGATTGCTTCACTGGATGATCTCATGATGAGCGTGCCTGATTACGATTTGATCAAACGGGAAGTATCAACTGATTTATTTACATTACTGCTCGTCCATGAGCCTGATGCCGCATTAGAGCTGAAAGCAACACCTATTAACTTGCAGCTTTCCGGGCATACGCATGGCGGTCAAGTGCAGCTGCCTTTCTATGGACCGATTCTCACAGCACCTTACGGCCGTACATATATAGAAGGTTTATACGGAAGCGATCAGCACCGCATCTATGTCAACCGTGGACTTGGAACAACGCGGCTGCCGCTTCGGTTTTTAGCCAAACCCGAGTTAACCTTTTTTACCTTGACATCTCGCGTATAAATAGAAGCCAAACCGCCCTCTCCTGCATATGTATAATCAAAGATCTTTCTCATGACAAATGTTAGGAGAAACCTTACGGGGCCTGATTCCGTCCATATAGTATGTCAAGCGACGGCATCACGGCTTCTTTTATTTGAGTAAAAGGAGTGTGCTTTGGTGCTTCGATACACGGTGAAAAGCGGGGAAACCCTTGCTTCTATAGCACTTGATTTTCGAACAACAACAGATGCCTTAAAGGCTGCAAATCCGTCACTTCAAGCTCGCGAGCCCGAACAAAATGAGGTCATCATTATTCCTGGTTTGCCGGATCCTAATACGATCCCTTACCGCATCTTTGTTTCGATTTCAACGAAACGTCTTGTTTTGTTTTCTGGATCACAGCTTATTCGTTCGTATCCGATTGCAACAGGGAAAATTTTAAATATGACACCGACAGGTTCTTATTATATTGTCAACAGACAGCCAAACCCAGGAGGTCCCTTTGGCGCTTATTGGCTGAGCCTCTCAAAAATTCATTACGGCATTCACGGTACGAATAACCCGTCTTCAATTGGTAAAGCTGTTTCTAGAGGATGCATTCGCATGTATAATCAGAATGTCATCGAGCTTGCTTCACTCGTTCCAAACGGAACACCTGTGACCATTAGCCAGTAGATGAAATCAATTGTACGAATGGTTAAAATTTTATATGATATAAAGTGGGATCTTCAGGTTAAGGAGCGTATTTATGGATATTTTTAAAAACAGAAATTTTGTTCGTCTCTTTTTTGCGGCACTTGCTTCGCAAATGGGGACAACAGTAGGCAATATGGCGTTTGCCTTTTATTTGCTCGACCATTTTAGTCATCAGCCCGCATACGCCACATTGGCTGAGCTTATGTATTCTCTTCCTACTGTCTTTGTCTTTTTTATGGTCGGTGTGGTCGCAGACCGGTTTGATCGTAAAAAAGTCGCAGAGAATTGTGATTGGATACGAGCTGGGCTGACGATTGTATTATTCATCGTTATTTATTTTAATTCACTGCCACTTATTTTCTTGATCTTGTTTATTCGAAGTGCCATTACGAAATTCTTCTATCCAGCTGAAGCTTCTCTCGTTCAGGCCATTTTAAATAAAGATCAATATGCAAAAGCCGCTGGCTTAAATCAAATGCTGTTTAGTTTATTTATGGTATTTGGCGTTGGACTCGGTGCCATTATGTATAAAACGATTGGTCTTCACGGTGCCATTACAATTGATTTAGTCAGCTTTATTATTTCAGGCATCCTGATTCGTTCATGTAACATTCCAATTGAAGCGCGTCAGCCAAATGGACAAGCTGGCTGGAGAGGCATGACCATTAAAACGTCTCTAAAAGATTTTAAAGAAGGCATACTGTATATTTTAAAAAATAAATTATTGGCTTCTTTAATTTTTGGCTTTTTTGTTTTCGGTCTAGTCAATGGCGCATTTGCCGTTCTTCCGATGTTTACAATGAAATATGGACTTTCACCAGACCATTTTGAACTGCATACATCCTTCTTTACAATTGCGATCGGTGCAGGATTGCTCGTTGGAAGCTTAATGGGCTCTGTCCTCGCTAAGAAGGTAAAGATGCAATATCTCATGTCGATTCCAATTCTGGTCGCAGGTATTTTGATTTTTGTCCTTGGTTCTACCCATACATTATGGTTGTTTTATGTCACATCATTTGTCATTGGTACATGCATTGGCCCAGTCAACATTGTCATTGGCGGCTGGCTGCCTAGAATCGTCCACCCTCGCCTGATGGGCCGTGTGTCAGGATGGGTTGATCCGCTTACTATGTTTGCTCAATCGATGACATTAGGTCTGATTGCTGTATTATTTCCAAAACTCATCACAAATGTTTCTTATATTTATTACGGAATGGGCTTTATTATTTTACTCGTCTTCCTTTTTTACTTCATTACACTGCCAAAGTTCAGCAGAGAAGCTGCCGACTTAGACGTGCAGCGTGAACTAAAGGGTCAAGGAGTTCAATAAATGAATAGTCAAAAGGACTTTCTTTATAAAGAAAGTCTCAGCTTGTAGACAAAG